>CAKKQX010000324.1 GCA_919902235.1 Burkholderiales bacterium | reverse complement strand
CATGGTAGCCGATTCTGCCTTTCATCCATCGGGACGCTGGCCGGAGTGGTGGCAGATCAAGGCGTATCTGCGATTTTCTCAAAAAGGAGGATGGTTATGAGCAAGTCAGTTCGTTTCTTCGCAGGCCTTCTGGCCGTCGCCTTCATGGTGGCGGGAGTGACCGCGAGTCCGGCAATGGCGCAGGACCAGGCGAAAGACAGGAAGGTGGCGAACGCGGGAAAAGAAGCAACAAAAGTGCTGTTTGATAACGACAAGGTGCGGGTGCAGGAAGTGACGTTCAAGCCCGGCGCCCAAGGTCCAAATGCTGCGCGACCGTTTCGTATCATACGTGTTTTGAAGGGCGGCACGATTCAGCGCATCTTCCCCGACGGCAAAACCGACAACGTCGTGTACAAGACCGGCGAGGTGAAAGTTTACGAGGCGGACAAGCCGTTTGTGCCCAGGAACATAAGCAAGTCCAACATCGTGCTTTATGTCGTGGCTTTGAAAGACCCGAAAAAATGATGTAAGCAGGATTGGCGGCGGCCTGGGCATGACGCCGGGGCCGGTGATCCAGATGGGAAATTACAGCGCCGCCAGCCCCGAAGCCGAAGCGCACGACCCCAACACCTGGATGGGACGGGTGAGACTGCAACTCACCCATGCACCGCGCTCACCGGCAGCGGGACGGCGGATCTGGCCTGTGGTCGAGGGCGGCTGACCGCGGGAGGATCGGGCAACCCCGCCCGCCGCAAATCGTCATGGCCGGAGTGCGCTCGCCCCGTCTTTACAGCGGGCTCGCCGCCTCATCCTGCATGCCCGTCCATGATGCCTTGCACCTCGCACTTGCTACTGCCGCGCATGACAGTGAGGCTGCCGTTGATCTTGCCATCCATGCCGCAATAGCGTCCACGGTCGACATCACGGAAGGAGAAACGGTAACCGCCGCCCTTGCGTTCGATCAGAAAAACGCCTTTCTGATCGGTCAGGGTTACCGTAGACGCGGCGCCCTTGTCTTCCCACCGGCTGTACGGGCCGTCGCGCCTGGCCTCTATCGAACAGGTGCGCGGCTTCCATTTGCTGTAGTACGCGAAGGAAGTCACCTGGCCATTGACCAGCTCGACGCCTATGCGCGCATGACGGTCCTCTTCGCCGGTGAAACAAGTGAGCTTTTCGAGTCTTTTTGACGGTGCTTCGGCAACTGACAGGCCCTTGTTGCGCTTGTAGTTTTCGACTGCGCGATCCTGTGCTTTGGACAAAGCCTTGGCGTCAGCCTTGGCCTTTGCCGCAGCGCCGGCTTTGGCTGCCTCCGCCTTATCGTTCATATCTTTCGGCGGCGGCGGCAACTTCGCGTGAGCCGGCCCCGCCAAGCACAACGCAAGGACGCAACAAACTGCAATCGAACTTCTCATGCTTGAATCTTCTCCTCGGAACATGGGGCGCGGGGGGCAGCTGTTATTCAGCCGCGCTTGCGTGATCCGGCACCCGCCGTGTTTTCAGCCCGGCGCCGCTATGCAGCAGCGGCGCCCGCCACATTGCGTGAGACAAGCTTCGCGAGCCAACGTTTGCGCGTAATCAGATTTTCCCGCCACACATCCTCGATGTCGGCGACAGTCGAGGCCTGCACCGCCGGCGTAGCAAGCAGCGCGTCGCGCCAGGCGGCAAGGTGCGGAAATTTCGCGATGATGCCGAGCGGCTGCAGCCGCTCCATGAAAGTGTAGCGCTGCAGGAAAGGCGCGTAGGCCGCATCGACCAGAGAAAATTTCGCCCCGTTGAAGTACGGTCCCGCATTGCCGCGCTTCGCGAGTTCTTCATCGAGCTTGCTGAAGGGAACGGCGATTTTATCCTTGCGCACAGCGAATTCCTGCTCCGTGTCGGCGTATGCAGTAGTGGATATCGCACCGGCGAAAGTCGAAACATAGTCGGTCCAGGCGCGGTTGCGCGCCCGCGCCAGCGCATCCCCGGGGTGCAGCCGCGGCGCGGCGGTCTCGTCGAGGTACTCGGCGATCGCGTTCGATTCGAACAGCGCATCCCTGCCGTCGATCATCAGCACCGGCACCTTGGAATGCGGCGAGACGGCGAGAAACCAGTCCGGCCGCTTGTCGCGGTCGATGTAGGTAATGTCGTAGGGCACCTGCTTCGCCTGCAGCACGATCGCGGCGCGCTGCACCCAGGGGCAGGTCTTGAAACTGCAAAGCATGTAACGGGACGTCATGAAACCTCCGTTGTGTTTTAATGGCCGGCTTGAGTATGGCTGGCGGATGAATGTGATATGCGCACGGACGGAATTCAGGCTTCGCGCTGGCTGACGGCGCTCTGCTGCAGCAGCTTGAGCATGGCGGCGGCTTTGTCGAAAGTTTCCTGGTATTCGTCTTCGAGCTTCGAATCGGCGACGATGCCGCCGCCCGCCCAGAAGCGGATCTCGCCCCGCGACGAGACCAGGGTGCGGATCGCAATATTGGTGTCCATGCTGCCGTCGAAGCCGATATAGCCGATGGCGCCGCAATACACGCCGCGGCGGTGTGGTTCGAGTTCCTCGATGATCTGCATCGCGCGCAGTTTGGGCGCGCCGGTGATCGACCCGCCCGGAAAACAGCCGCGCAACAGATCGAGCGCATCGCATCCGGGTTTCAGCTTTCCGGTCACCGTGCTTACCAGATGATGCACGGTGGCGAAGCTCTCGACGTCGAACAGCTTCGGCACCCTGACCGAGCCGACTGCGCAATTCTTCGACAGGTCATTGCGCAGCAAATCGACGATCATCACGTTTTCAGCGCGGTCTTTCTCGCTCGCTCGCAACTGTTCGATCAGTTCCGCATCGAGCCGCGGGTGTCCCGCGCGCGGCCGCGTGCCCTTGATCGGTCTGGTTTCGACGCAGCCGCCCTGCACTTTCAGAAATCGCTCGGGCGAAGCCGACAGGATCTGCGCATACGGCGTGGACAGGTAGGCGGAGAAGGGCGCCGGATTGATGACGCGCAGCGCCTGATAGGCGAGCCAGGGATCGCCGGCAGCGGCCGCCGCAAAGCGCTGCGCGAGATTGACCTGGTAGCAGTCGCCGTTACGGATGTAATCGTGAATGCGCCGGAACGCGCGGCCGTAGGCTTCGCGCGTCATGTTGGACACCACCGGCGAGGTAATGCGGAAAGGCGCGCGGCGTTTTTCCGGCGACGGCACGCTGAAACGCCTGACCAGGCTATCCCAGCGGATGTCGGTGTCGGGATCGCGCCCCTGCCCGATGAGCCAGCTCTTGCGTTCGCTGTGATCGACGACCACCGCCCAGTCGTAAATGCCGATCGCCATGTCGGGAATTCTTTCGGCGTCCTCGGCGATCGCGGGCAAACGCTCCAGGCGCCGCGCCAGGTCGTAGCCGAAATAGCCGATGGCACCGCCGCAGAACGGCAGACCGATATCGGATTGGCCGCACTGCGCATCGAATTCGAGGTAACGCCGCAGCAGCACGAACGGATCTTCGCGCGCAAGTTCGATGGCGTCGGCATGAATTTCGGTCAGGTTGCCGCGCGTGATAAGCCGCACATAGGGCTGCGCCGACAGGATATCGTAGCGCGACTGCGCGGGATGATGCTGGCCACCGTCGAGAAACACTGCCCACGGCAAATCGGCAATCGTCTCGAACAGTGCATTGCTGTCAGCGTGATAAGGCAGTTCTGCAAGCAGCGGTGCGGCCATGGATAAGAAACAATCGGCTAAAACGCTATTTTAGTCTCAACTCGCACGCCTTGCGCTGCCGCACCGGGGCTGCCCTCGCATGCGCCGCAACCGCATCAAGCAGTTGCCGGCCGATGCAGCGCGCCATGAATTATTCACGGCAGTGCGCCGTAGTCTGCAACATGTCGATATCGAAATGCGCGGTTCCGGCGCGGTCGATGATTTCATCGGCAAGCGCCTTCGCCGCAATCTCCGTCGCATCTTCAGGCACCGCTTTGCGTATCAGGCAGGGTATGGACCACCCCCGCAGCCAACGCCGGCCATCCACATGGCAACTACCATCAATTTAAAAAATAATAAATAAAAACAATATGTTATGAAAAAATCGCCTCAGAACACGACGACGCTGCGTATCGACTTGCCCGCGTGCATCAGGTCAAAGCCCTGGTTGATATCCTCGAGTTTCAATTTGTGCGTGATGAGGTCGTCGATGTTGATCTTGCCGTCCATGTACCAGTCGACGATTTTCGGAACATCGCGGCGCCCTTTCGCGCCGCCGAAAGCCGTGCCTTTCCACACCCGCCCTGTGACCAGTTGAAACGGCCGTGTTTTGATTTCCTGCCCCGCACCCGCGACGCCGATGATCACCGACACGCCCCAGCCCTTGTGGCAGCATTCCAGCGCCTGACGCATGACCTCGACGTTGCCTATGCACTCGAAGCTGTAGTCGGCGCCGCCCTTGGTGAGATTGACGAGGTAAGGCACCAGATCGCCTTCGACCTCCTTCGGGTTCACGAAATGCGTCATGCCGAATTTTTCGGCGAGCGCCTTACGCGACGCGTTGAGGTCGACGCCGACGATCATGTTGGCGCCGGCCAGTCGCGCGCCCTGGATCACGTTGAGACCGATGCCGCCGAGACCGAACACCACCACGTTGGCGCCCGGCTCGACCCTGGCGGTGTTGATCACCGCGCCAATGCCGGTGGTGACGCCGCAGCCGATGTAGCACACCTTGTCGAATGGCGCGTCGTCACGGATTTTCGCCAGCGCAATCTCCGGCACCACGGTGTAGTTGGCGAACGTTGATGTACCCATGTAATGAAACAGCTGCTTGCCGCCCAGCGAGAAGCGGCTGCTGCCGTCGGGCATCACGCCCTGCCCTTGCGTGACACGGATTGCCTGGCACAGATTGGTCTTGCCACTCAGGCAGTACTCGCACTGCCGGCATTCGGGCGTGTACAGCGGGATGACATGATCGCCTTTCTTCAGACTGGAAACACCCGGCCCTACGTCGACCACTACACCCGCGCCCTCGTGACCGAGTATCGCCGGAAACAAACCTTCGGGATCGGCGCCCGAGCGCGTGAATTCATCGGTATGGCAGATGCCGGTGGCCCTGATCTCGACCAGCACCTCGCCGGCCCTCGGTCCTTCCAGATCAACGGTTTCGATGACGAGTGGCGCGCCGGCCTTATGCGCAACTGCGGCTTTGACTTTCATTTTTTCTCCAAGAATACGAAACTGAAAAACCGATTCTATCAGCCACAGGGGATGCACAGGACACAGCGAAAGCTCCCGCATCCGTATGTACGGGGTCGCACCTGCGCCCGCCATGACTGCCATCGTCCCTTGACCGCTGATTCCCGCCCTCCGTGTTCTCTGCGTCCTCTGTGGCAAGGCTTTTGAATTACACTGCAGCGCATGGAACGTTATCGCGGCCGCTTCGCGCCTTCGCCTACCGGACCGCTGCACTTCGGCTCGCTCATCGCCGCGGTCGGCAGTTATCTGGAAGCGAAATCGCGCGGCGGCGAATGGCTGGTGCGCGTCGAAGACCTCGATCCGCCGCGCACCGTGCCCGGCGCCGCTGACGACATCCTGCGCACGCTCGCAGCCTGCGGCATGCGTTGGGATGGCGTGGTTGTCCATCAAAGCACGCGCAGCGGGGCCTACCACGCCGCGCTGCACGGGTTAAGACAGCGCGGCCTCGTCTATCCCTGCGCCTGCAGCCGCAGGGAAATTGCCGATTCCGGCATCGCCGGCATTGAGGGCTTTGTCTATCCCGGCACCTGCCGCGCCGGATTACCCGGCAGCCGCCAGGCGCGTGCCTGGCGCATCGTAACGGGCGGTGCGCACGCCGAATTTAAAGACGCGGTGCAAGACCGCATCGCGCACGATCTCGAAACGCAAATCGGCGATTTCGTGCTCTACCGCGCCGACCGCGTTTACGCCTACCAGCTCGCGGTCGTGGTCGACGATGCCGAACAGGGCATCACCGATGTCGTGCGCGGCGCAGATCTGCTCGATTCCACACCGCGCCAGATCTACCTGCAGCGGCTGCTGGGCCTGCCGACGCCGCGCTACGCCCACCTGCCGGTGGCGGCCAACGCAAGCGGCGAAAAACTCAGCAAGCAAACGCTGGCGCAACCCATAAACGCCGCACGGCCGCTGCCGCTGCTGATCGATGCGCTGCGCTTTCTGGGCCAGCAAGTTCCCGACGGACTGGCGCGGAGCGACGTCGGGTCGTTTTGGAAATGGGCGGTGCCCAACTGGGATACAGCGCACGTGCCGCGCTGCCGCAGCATCCGCATCTAGACGAATCCGCTCTCCGTCAGCGTCCGGAAAAACGCCGCGTCATCGCCAATTCCGGCCGCAACGCACGCGCTATCAATAATGCGAAAGAAAACGGACGATCGCGTTCAGTGCGTTTCGAGGACAAGCGCGCCGGACCGGCTGCCGTCCTGCGCGCTGCGGGTTTTTTTCTGCGCGGCAAGCGCAATCAGTTCGCGGATGCGCGGCACCACGGCTTGCGCGGCGTGCTCGCCGGCGGCAATGTTGCCGAGCTTGTGCGAAAAATCCGCGATGCGTGCACGTATGGTCGCCGGACGGATCACTAAATCCGCCTGGTCGACTTCGGCATTGCCCAGGCGCGAGATATCGACGGCGATGACGACGTCGGCGCCCATCGCCCGCGCAACCGGCGCCGGCACGCGGCTCGCCAGCCCGCCGTCGACGTATTCCGCACCGCGAATGATCACCGGCCAGAATATGCGCGGCACGCTCGCCGAGGCGCGCACCGCGACTCCGGTATTGCCGCGATTGAACACGATCATGCGGTTGGTGGCGCGCTCCGCGGCAATCGCGGCGAAAGGTTTGCTCAAGGCTTCGATCGGACGATTGTCCAGCACCTGATTGATGAAATCCTGCAGCCGCCCGCCTTCGATCACGCCCGGACCGAACGGAGTGAAGTCGAGCAGATCGCCGTCCTCGGTTTCGAGCGCCAGTTTCTCGAGCGCCGCCGCACGGTAGCCACCCGCATAGAGCGAAGCCACGATCGCGCCGGAACTGGTGCCGACCACGATATCGGCCTCTATGCCCGCCGCTTCCAGCGCCTTGATGATGCCGACGTGGGCGAATCCGCGCGACCCGCCCGCGCCGAGCACGAGGCCGACAACGGGTCGCTTGGCGCTGAGCGGCCGCACTTCAGCGGTGCCCGGCGCGTCCGCGGCCGTGTAGTTGGTGGGCGCGGTAGCGCATGCCGCCAACACGGAAACAAGCAGCAAGATGGTGAGTTTGCGCATGATCATGATTGCATGGCCAGACAGCGTGCCGCCCCTTCAAGTTCCTCCGGTACGTTCATGACCGGCATGCGCCCAACAAACCAAATTGGTTTACTTTCAGAGCGTTAATGGTTGCACTCAGGCGGCAAATCTGCCACTATTTTATTGGTATGAAAGCAATGATGGTAAATCAATAATTAGCGTAGGAGGAATCCCGATGAAGTACAAAGCCGTCCTGTCCTGCAGCCTTGCTTTGGTCGCCGTGGCCGGATTCCCGCTGAATCAGGCGGCCGCCGCGGCCGCTGCCAAGGATTACCCGAGCCGACCGATACGCGTGCTGGTGCCCAACGGCGCGGGCAGTTCCGTAGACACCCTGACGCGCATCGTTACCAACAACCTGGGGGGCGTCATTGGCCAGCAACTGGTCATCGACAACCGCGCCGGCGCCGGCGGCATCATCGGCATGGAAATCGCGAAGGACGCCAACCCGGACGGCTATACGCTGATCGCAGCCACTACTGCTGCCTCCACCATCGCCCGTCTGCTGGTCAAGAAACCGACTTACCATCCGGTCAACGACTACGAATCGGTGGTGCAGTTCGCCGAGACGCTCAACGTGCTGGTCGTGGCCAACGCCTTGCCCCTCAAATCAGTGCCGGAATTCATCGCCTATGCCAAGAGCGGAAAGAAGCCGTTCAACATGGCGTCGGCGGGCGTCGGCTCACAAAGCCACCTGTCCGGTGCGTATTTCCTGCAAAAAGCCAAGATCGAGTCGCTGCATGTGCCATACAAGGGCGGCGGCGCCTCATCGGCAGCCGTGGTCTCGGCCGAGTCACAGTGGTCGCTGATTCCGTCGGCCGCAGCGATGACCCACGTGGCCGCCAAGCGCATGCGCGCGATCGGGCACAGCCTCAACCGGCCGACGACCCTGCTTCCTCCTGAAGTCAAGCCGATCGCCGACACCATCCCGGGCTTCAACTACACCGGCTGGATGGGTTTCTTCGCGCCGAAAGGCACGCCCAAGGCGATACTCGATAAAGTGCGCGTCGCCGTCGAGAAAACGATGGAACTGCCGGATGTCAAAAAAGCCATGGCTTTCCAGGGCACCGAAATCATCATTCGCGATGCCGCGGGCTTCCGCAAGGAAGTGCAGGAGTCAATGCAGGAGAACGCCGACCTGGTCAAATCGGTCGGACTCAAGGCAACCAACTGATAAAGCAATTGGGCAGCGGGTCGCGTGCCTCACCGCGCGGCCCGTTTTTTGTACTCGGTGTCCAGAGCGCGCACAGCGTCGCGACGACGCTACATAATCTGTGAAAGAACAGCAGCATGACGTTACTGGACAGCATGGTCGAACGCAACCTCTCAGAAGAAACCCGCATGATGCGGGATATCACCCGGAAATTCGTGGACCAGCACGTTATTCCGTTCACGCGCCAGAACTGGCAGGCCGAGTGGAACATGAAACCCGAGGAACGGCTGCCCCGCAAGATTCTCGAGGTGGCCAGCGAAATCGGCATCCGCACGCTCGGGATCCCCGAGGAGTTCGGCGGCACTGCACTCGATCCCGTGACCGAAACGCAGACCTTCGCCGTGATCTCGGAGGAGATCTCCCGCGGCGACTGCGGTCTGTCCGAAAAAATGGTGCAGTTGTGGAAGGTTTCGGTGCTGCTGCGCAATATCGCGCCGCGTCATCTGCAGGAAAAATGGTTCCCGCGCATCGTGGAAGACCCGACCTTCCTGCTTGCTCACTGTCTCACCGAACCGCGCGGCGCCTCGGACCGCTGGCTTCCTTACGACGTGCCCGAAGCGATGATGCATACCCGCGCCGAAAAAAAGGGCGACAAATGGGTGATCAACGGCCGCAAGCAGTTCATCAGCAATGGCTATGACGCCAAGCTCTACGTTGTTTACGCCACCACCACCCCGGGCGCAGGCATGACCAAGGGCACGTCGTGCTTCCTGGTGCCGCGCGAGACTCCGGGATTTTCGGTGGCGCGCTGCAACGAAACGCTGGGCGGGCGTTTCATGAACAACGGCGAGATGGTGTTCGAGGACATGGCCGTGCCGCTGGACCATTGCCTGGTGCAGGATACCGCGCTCGCCAAGGCCGGCGTTTATTTCCGCCCCGGCAAGATCATCCAGGGCTCCAAGAACCTGGGCGTTGCGGTGCGCGCATTCGAGGAGACATCGAAATACGTGCAGGAGTACGTGCAGGGCGGCAAGATCCTGATCAAGCATCAGGCAACCGCCATCCGGCTTGCGGAAATGGCGACCAAGATCTGCACGGTGCGCGCACTGCTGCGCGAGGCCTCGCGCGCCGTCGACGACAAATCGCCCGACGCGGAAGTGCTGTGCAATATGGTGAAGCTGTACGCCTCTGAAGCGGTGCTGGAGGTGTGCAAGCACGCGATGGAACTGCACGGCGGCAACGGCACCATGCTTGAATTCGGCATCGAAAAGCTCTACCGCGATGCGTCGATGTACCTGCACATGGACGGCACGGTCGACATCACGAAGTTCAAGATCGTGAAGAATCTGTTCCCGGATACGGCCGGCAAGTACGCCGGGCAGGATTAGAAAAACGGCGCAACATCTGCACAAAGGGCGGCTGCGGCCGCCCTTTGTGTTTAGCGCCCCCTGCCATGAATCGCCGCGTCCCCGCTGACAACAGTGGCAGGCTGACAGCCGATCAACATCAGATGGAGAAAATCATGACCACGCACTGTTTCCCGCCCGCCGAACGTCTGCCGCGCATCCCGCCCGAGAAAATGACCGAAGCGCAGAAAAAAGTCGCCGCGGAAATCACCGCCGGACCGCGTGGCGAACTGCGCGGCCCGTTTATCGCGCTGCTGCGCAGCCCGGAACTCACCGGGCCGCTCCAGAAAGTGGGGGAGTATCTGCGCTACCGCAGTCCACTCGACCGGCGTATCGCCGAAATGGCAACGTTAATCGCGGCGCGGCACTGGACACAGCAATACGAGTGGAACGCGCATCACACGCATGCCATGCATGCCGGCCTGAAACCCGCCATTGCGGACGCGATTGCCGAGGGCCGGCGCCCCACGGACATGGCGGAAGACGAGGAAATTGTCCACGACATGCTGATGGAAGCCCTGCACAACCAGAGCGTGTGCGACGCGACCTACGCCCGGGCGATCGCGAAATTCGGCGAGCAGGGCGTGATCGACATCCTGGCCATCGCCGGCTATTACGCGATGCTGGCGATGATCCTCAATGTTGCGCGCATCGCCCTCCCCGGCGGCAAGCCGCCGCCGCTGGCGCCTTTTCCACACTGATATTTTGTCTGCCGGCGTCCTGTAGAGTGATTACTCACGAGACAGTTTGCGATCATGCAGACCGAAACCGGCTGCGGAAACCCTGCCCCTGTTGCACTCAGGCAGATATAATGGGGTTTTAGCCGTTTGCAGCCTCACGAAGCTTCACAATAGCAGGCTGCTGCGGCCGGGCACCGGAAAGAATGATGAAGAAAACGTCGGGGAAACAAAAATCGGCTTTCGTAACATCCGCGCAGGACCGCTTCCTGACGCAAATGATTGAAGAACGCAAAAGAGTAGCGGTATTCCTGATGAGCGGGGTCAAACTCGAGGGAGAGATCGAGTCCTATGACCAGTTTGTGATCATGATCAAGGGCGCAACAACCGATCAGGTGTATAAACACGCCGTATCCACCATTCAGCCGGCGTCGGACATCCGTGCGCGCAACGACTTCAAACCCCGCGACGGTGCTTCCCGCTCGCCGGTCATCAGCAGGCGCAAACCGAGGTTGTTCAAGAGCAGCGGGGACTAGCAGGAATCGCGAAGCAGGGCGTTGCCTCCACCCCGCGATTGCCATGGGCCGGCTGCGCAAATCTCATGCGCCCAAGGCTCACGCCACCCCCGTGACAGGCCGCTTTTATTGAGCGTTTCATCATGGATGACAGTCGGAACG
This sequence comes from Burkholderiales bacterium, assembly GCA_919902235.1. Taxonomy (GTDB): domain Bacteria; phylum Pseudomonadota; class Gammaproteobacteria; order Burkholderiales; family SG8-41; genus CAKKQX01. Next base: position 6,845 of record CAKKQX010000324.1, on the reverse strand, counting down.
CTCAATCCCTCTCCTCCGACCCTCTCCCGCAAGGAGAGGGTGAGAATGACACTAATTCAACATCGCCTGCATTCATCACGGCATGGAAATTGTTAAGGAGAAGTCATTGAAAGCGTTGGTAGTGAAAGAGCACGGACCGGTCGACAATCTGTTGCTGGAAGAAGTCCCGGACCCGATCCCCGGTCCCGGCGAGGTGCTGATCGACGTGCATGCGGCAAGCATCAACTTCCCCGATCTGCTGGTGATCGACGGCACCTATCAGAACCTGCCGCCCCGGCCGTTCAGCCCCGGCAAGGATATGGCGGGCGTGATTGCCGCCGTCGGCGCAGGTGTCACGACATGCAAGCCCGGCGACCGCGTGGCGGCGCAGAACGAGTATGGCGCTTATGCCCAGCGCTGCATCGTGCCGCAGATGAACTGCTACCCGATGCCCGCCGGCATGAGCTACGCCGATGCCGCAGCCATGGGCCTGACCTACGCCACGGCGCATTTCGCGCTGGTGGAGCGCGGTCAGTACAAGCAGGGCGAAACCGTGCTCGTCAACGGCGCCGCAGGCGGCGTGGGCATCGCCACCATACAAGTCGCGAAAGTGCTGGGCGCTACGGTGGTGGCCAGCGTGAGCAGTGCGGAAAAAGCCGAACTCGCCAGGAAACACGGCGCGGACCACGTGGTGCGCACCGATGTGCCAGGCCTGCGCGAGGCCTTCCGCGATCAGGTGTTCAAAGCCGTCGGCAAGCGCGGCGTGGATATCATTGTCGATCCGGTGGGGGGCGACGTGTTCGACGCCAGCCTGCGGGTGATCGCATGGTGCGGCCGCATCATCATCGTCGGCTTCGCCGAGGGCCGCATACCGGAAGTCAAGGCCGGCCATTTGCTGGTCAAGAACATCGCCCTGATCGGTCTGCAGTACAGTTCCTACCGCGACCGCGAACCGCAAAAAGTGCAGCAGGTGCAGATGGAACTGTTTTCCTGGTACGCCACGGGCAAAATAAAACCGCACGTGATGGCGGAATTCGCGCTGCAGGATTACAAGCAGGCGCTGCTTACCGTGCGCGACCGCAAGGTGGTCGGCAAGGTCGTGATCCGGATGCGGGACTAGCCCCTCATCGCCGCCAGCGTTTTGGCTTCGCGCGCCTTGATGGCTTCGTAGCGACGCAGGAGTTTCCCGGCGCGCACGATGATGGGGATGTCTATCATCTTGCCGTCAAGCGACCATGAACCACGGCCGGCAGCGGCCGCTTCCCTGTCGAGAGCGATGACCTTGCGCGCGTACTCGACTTCCTGCTCGCCCGGCGTGTATTCCTCGTTGACAATGGTGACCTGGCCGGGATGGATGCAGCCGGCGCCCATGAAGCCAAAATCGCGCGAGCGGCGCACCATCCTGCGAAAGTTGTCCCAGTCGCCGAAGCCCGCAACGCTGTCGATGAAACCCAGCGGCATGATGCCAACCGAGTTGGCGGCGATGATCATGTGCTGCTTGGGATAGAACAGCGCGTCACCCGTGGGCTGCATATTGCAATCAAGCGCGAAATCCTCGCCGCCGATGTTGCAGGCGACGATGCGGCTGCACGAACCCACGATCTCGCGAATACGAAAAAAAGCATCGGCGGTTTCGATCATGGTGATGAATTTGGTGTGGCCGACCGTCATGCCGCGCTTTTGCTCGAGTTCGGACACCAGTTCGTCGAGCAGCCGCAGATGCGAAGCGCTGTCGGTCTTGGTGCAGGCAATGCCGTCGACGTCGGGACAGATCGAATGCTCAAGGTCGCGCACCGCCATCGACAACGGCTGGTTGAAGCGCACTACTACGTCGGCGCCGCCGCACCGCACTTTGGCCGCGGCTTTCTCGACCAGCTTGCGCGCGTTGGCCTTTTCCGCCGGCGGCACGCTGTCTTCAAGGTCGAGCTGGATAACGTCAGCGCCGCGCGTGTGTGCCTTGTCGACGTACTTGTCGACGTTGACCGGCACGTACATCAGTGAGCGCCATACGGGTAAATCGGATTTCATTGCCTGTCCTCAGTTGTTGATTTTGATGATGAAACTTCGCAGACGATACCCGCAGCAAGCAGTTGCGCGTACGCCGCCGCGTCCACGCCCGCTTCGCCGAGCAGTTCCCGGTTGTGCTCGCCCAGGCGCGGCGCCGGCGTGCGTATCGACGCCGGCGTGCCCGACAGCCGCGGCACCACATGGTGCATGGGAAACGCGCCCATGTCCTCGTCCGGATAATCGGCGATCAGTTCGCGTGCAAGCACATGCGGGTCTGCCATGATCTGCGAGATGTCGTAGATCGGGCCTATGGTCACCTCGGCCTGCTCGAAGAACGTCACATTCTCCTCCTGGGTGCGCCCGGCGACGAAAGCGCCGATGATGGCGTCGAGTTCGTCAGCATGCTGCACGCGGCCGGCGTTGGTGCGGTAGCGCGGATTGTCGACGAGATCCGGCCGGCCGATCGAATGGAACAGCCGTTCGGCCATTTTCTGCGTAGACGACGACAGGCACACGTAATGCCCGTCCTGGCAGCGGTAGGCGTTGCGCGGCCCGGCATTGGTCGAGCGGCTGCCGGTGCGCGGCTTCACTTTCCCCGTCAGCCGGTAGTTGGCGGCCTGCGGGCCCAGCACCGCGAACAGCGGATCGAGCAACGGCAGGTCGATCACCTGCCCTTTGCCGCCCTTATGCTCGACTTCGCGCAGCGCAACCATCACCGCGGAGGCGCCGTATAGACCGGCGATGGTGTCCGCCAGATACATGGGAGGCAGCACCGGCTCGCGGTCGGCGAAACCGTTGATCGAGGCGAAGCCCGACATGCCTTCGATCAGGGTGCCGAAACCGGGGCGCCTGGCATATGGGCCCTCCTGCCCCCAGCCGGAAATACGCACGATGATCAGTTTGGGGTTGTGCTCGAGCAGCGTCTGTGGCGCGAGCCCCATTTTCTCCAGCGTGCCGGGACGGAAGCTCTCGATGAATACCGCCGCCGACGGCACGAGCTTCAGCAGCAGCGCGCGCGCTTCAGGCTTGCGCAGCTCCAAGCCCAGGCTTTTCTTGTTGCGCGCATAAATTTTCCAGTTGGTGAGCACACCCTTGGTGCTCCACGCGCGCAGTGTGTCACCCGCCGGCGGTTCGACCTTGATCACTTCGGCGCCAAAATCGCCAAGCACCTGCGTCAGCTGGTTGCCGGCAACCAGACGCGACAGATCGAGCACGCGCATGCCGTCCAGCGTGCCTTTGGCGCCGGGATCGTAGTTTTTCTGCGGCAGCGGTTTGGTCATTGAGTTGAGAGCTTTGCTTCGATGATCACCCGGTGCCGCACACCCCGCGGCACCCGCCTTCTGATTCAGCGCATTGTGCGATCCAGGCCGCTGCTATTCGAGCTTGATTCCGGCCTCGCGCGCGAGCCTGGCTTTTTTGTCCACCTCGGCTTTGACGTAAGCGGTAAATTCTTCCGGCGATGCGCTCGATGTCAGCTCAACGCCGCGCTCGATGAAACGGCTGCGCAGCGCTGGAGTGCGCATAACCTTGCCGACTTCCGCGTTGAGGCGGGCCAAAATCTCGGGCGGGGTACCCGCCGGCGCCACCAGACCGTTGAAGGTGATGTCCTCATAACCCGGCACGCCCGATTCATCGATGGTCGGCAGATCGGGCATGAGCGGCGAACGCTTGCGGCTGGTGACGGCAAGCGCCCGCAGCTTGCCGGCCTGAACAAAGGCTGTCGAGGTGCTCACCTGATCGAACATCATCGTGACCTGCCCGCTGATCACATCCACGATGGCCTGGGAGTTTCCCTTATAAGGCACATGCAGCATCTTGATTTTGGCGTGGCTGTTGAAAAGTTCCGCCGCCATGTGGCCGGTGCCGCCGATGCCCGCCGAGGCATAGGAAATCTGCCCCGGCCGCGCCCTGGCCAGCGCCACCAGTTCCTTGACCGAGCGCACCGGCAGCGCCGGGTTCACCACCAGCACCTGCGGCACCAGGCAGGTCAGCGAAACGCCGACGAAATCCTTGAGCGGATCGTAGCCGGGATTGCGCACCACGGAAGGCACCACGGCAAAGGTGTTGGCCATGGCGAGCACAGTGTAGCCATCGGCAGGCGCACGCGCCACGAACTGGGTTCCCGGCAAACCGCTCGCGCCGGGCCGGTTTTCGACTATCACCTGCTGCCCCAGTCCGCTGCTCAGTTGCGGCGCAATGGCGCGCGCCACAAGGTCCACGTTTCCGCCCGGAGCAAATGGCACGATGATGCGCAGCGGCCGCTGCGGGTATCCGCCTGCAGTCTGGCTCTGCGCGCTACTGGCGTAACTTGCGGCGATGACCGCCGCCACCACAATTTGCGCTATTTTCATGCTTGCCTGCCTCCTCTGGTGATGAATATGCCGCTCTGTCGCGGCGGCTGGTGACCACACGCAGACAGCGACAATACACCGCCCGCACAATTCCCGCGTTACTCGATCTTGAGATTGAACTTCCTGATGATTTTCTCGTTGCCCTGCATCTCCCTGCGGATGAACGCCTCGAACTCGGCCGGCGTCATCGGTCCCGGCGTCAGGCCCAGCTTGCCCAGAGCGCTGACAACCTCGGGCAACAGCAGCGCTTTCCCGACTTCGGCACTCAGCCGGTCAACCACGGGCCTGGGCGTGCCGGCGCGCACTATGGTTCCGAACCAGTTGGTGACGTCGAATCCGGGGTAACCTGACTCGGCAATGGTCGGCACGTCCTTCAGCAGTTCCGCGCGTCTGGCTGAAGTCACGGCGATGGGGCGCATGCGCCCCGAAGCGATATACGGGGAGCAGTCCAGCACGTTGCCGATCAGCATGCTGGTATGCCCGCCCAGCACCGCGGTCGCGGCCGGTGCGCCGCCGCCGTAAGGCACGTTGGTCATGTCGACCTTCGCCACCTCCCTGAAAATCTCGCCGGCAATGCGGCCGCCGCCGATGATGCTCGACACCGCCCAGGTGAGCTCGCCCGGGCGGGCGCGGGCAAGAGAAACCAGCTCTTTCAACGTTCTCACCGGCACCGACGGGTGCACGCAAATGATGAGCGGATTGTAAGCGAGGCGCGTGACCGGGGAAAAATCCCTGAGGCTGTCGTACGGCAATTTCGAATAGGCGGACGGATTGACCGTGAAACTGGTCGCCATCACCTGCAGGGTATAGCCGTCGGCGGGCGCGCGCGCCGTGATCTCGGTGGCGATCAGCGTATTCGCTCCGGTGCGGTTTTCCACCACCACGTTCTGGCCCAGCGCGCGCGACAGGGGTTGTGCCACCGTGCGCGCCAGCGTGTCTCCGGCTCCGCCGGGCGGAAACGGCACAATGAAGCGGATCGGCTTCGCAGGATAATCCTGCGCGACAGCCGCGTTGCCTGCAATTACTGTTGTTGTAAATGCCAGCGCTACTGCCACTGCATGTTTGAAATTCATGCGCCCTCCCTCTGGTTGGCCCGCAATACTCGTCCACACCGGCTGAGCTGCCCCCGCTTATGATTGCGGAATTTTATGCAGCAGCATGAACTGACAATTACTATAAATAAAACAATATGTTACGATCCACTCCACCCGAATTCACCACGCATTGCAATGCGCCGGTTGGCGCGCGCTCATGAACAGTCATCATGTCTCGCCGCATTTGGATCACTGGAGTTTCAGGTCGAAAAGCCGCGCGAAAAAAGCTGCGCCACCGGATGGAATGCGCACAGTGAGACAAGTACGCGACTGCGCCCGGTTTTGGCAAATGCCGTGGTCAATTTGCGCATCTCCTGCCCCTCAATTGCTTTCCAGACATACTGCATCGAATCCGCACGCGGGACAAGCGAACACGGGATTAACGCGGATAAGTTTCCCGTCATGCGCCCGGCGGCGCAGCGCTGCCGATCAGCCGCATCACTTCCGCCGCCGCGCGCTGCGCCTCCTCGCGCGTGAGCTTCTCGGCGGCGTTGGCGTCGCGCTTTCTGATCGAGGCGAGTATCGCGCGCAAATTCCTGACGCTTTCCTTGGAGCGCTGTGCCGAACGTTGCGGGTGGGACAGCCCCAGCGCGCGCCAGCGCCAGATGCGCGCGTGCAGCGTGCCGAGCATGGAAGACAAGGTCTCGCTGCGCGCGCCCGCGAACAGCACGTCGTAAAAACGGTTCTTGGTTTCGAGGACTTCCTGCGCGTCGCCGCGCTCGTAGGCGCCGGCCACCACATCGAGCGCCTGCGCCAGCTGCTTCACCTGCGCTTCGCCCGCGTTTTCGATGAACAGCCGCGCCGCCAGGCCTTCGAGCACGGCGCGAATGTGATAGAGGTCTTTTGCCTCCGCCAGCGACAACTCCCGCACCACGGGCCCTTTGTTGGGAATGATGGCAATCAGCCCTTCGGACTCGAGCTGGCGCAGCGCCTCGCGAATGACGGTGCGCGAAACCCCCATCATTTCAGTAAGTTCACGCTCGGTGAGGCGCGCACCGGGCGCCAGCCGGCCGGTGATAATGGCCTGGCGCAGACCGTCCAGCACCTGCTGGCGCAAAGGCGCGGCGAATTTCTGTATTTCCAGTGTCGGCAAAGGATCCATGTTGACCAGACCGTAATACCGTAATACGATATTACGATGCGAGGAATTTCACAAGCCCTCTTTAATCACCTTTCCGCAGCCAATATTTTCTTTATTGCATATCCAGCAAGGAGACAGCACCCATGAGTACCCCCGTCAAAGTCGGCATCGTCGGTCTCGGCCGCTGGGCCAAAGTCCTGACCCGTGCCGCCCAGCAGTCCGACCGCATCCAGATCGTCGCCGGCTTCAGCCGCTCCGAAGAAAAGCGCGCCGCATTCGAGAAGGAAATGGGCGTCCCCGCCGTGCCCTACATGAAGACCAAGCTCGACAATC
>CAKKQX010000323.1 GCA_919902235.1 Burkholderiales bacterium | reverse complement strand
GACAGCGTGTCGAGCAGATGGTGCTTGGCGCGCTCGACGACGGCTGCCGGCAGCACGCGCCGCGGTGCCGCAGCGATATAAGCCGAGAGCTTGCGCATCAACGGCGAAATGGTTTTGTTTTTACTCATGATCCGATCGGGAAATTCCAATAGAACAGCCGCGGTAAAACCGCGGCCATAAAAAATCCTGTAAATCCGCCTTTATCCTGTTCATGGCCTTTGACTTGGCACCGGCACCGTCACTCCTGCTTGATTCCCGCCGCCTTCACCACCCTGGCCCATTTATCGGTCTCGGCGCGGATGAAAGCGGCAAATTCCTCGGGCGAACTGCCCACCGGATCAGCGCCGTCAGTCAGCAGGCGCTTTTTTACGTCGTCACTTTGCAGCGCGCGCACTACCATGCCGTGCAGCTTGACGATGATCTCGCGCGGGGTGCCGGCCGGCGCCAGCACGCCATACCACTGCGCCGCCTCATAGCCCGGCACGCCGGCTTCGGCGATGGTGGGAATATCCTGCGCGCCGCTTGCGCGTTTGGTGCCGGTCACACCGAGCGCGCGCAGGCGATTGGCCTTGATGTGCGGCTGGGCGCTCAGCATATTGGGCATCATCATGGGCACATGCCCCGCCACCAGATCGACGACGCCGGGCCCCGAGCCTTTGTATGGGATATGGGTGATCTTGAGTCCGGTCATCACCAGAAACAGTTCGAAGGACAAGTGCGGGCTGGTGCCCACGCCGGCGGAAGCGAAATTGAGCTGGCCCGGCCGCGCTTCGGCAAATGCAATGAAATCCTTGAGCGTGCGCGGCGGCAGCGAGGGATGGATGACCAGCACATTGGAAAGCGCAACCGCCTGCGAGATGGGCGCAAGATCTTTGATCGCGTCGTACGGCACTTTTCTGTAAATGGCGGGATTGATCGCCAGCGTGCTGATACCCATCAGCAGGGTATAGCCGTCGGGCGTCGCGCGCGCCACCGCCTCGCCGCCTATCATGGTGCCGGCGCCGGGGCGGTTCTCAACGATCACCTGCTGACCCAGGTATTCGGAAAGCCTGGGCGCAAGCAGGCGCGCGCTGATGTCGGTGCCGCCACCCGGCGAGGACGGCACTACCAGACGCACCGTGCGCTGTGGATAATTCTGCTGGGCAAATGCGCCTGCCGCCAGAAACATAAAGCAGGCGCCGGCCAGATACCCCGCGCAGTGCCGCCAGCCATAAACTGTTTTCATGTGCTTCTCCTCATTGGCGGTCGCAGGGCGCGAACCGCTTGATTATTGCCGCTCCGGTTGCTGCATGTGCGAATACAATACTTTCCCCGCCACCGGCATTTTCGCCGTCAATATGGTGCCTTGGTACGAATCGACAATAAACAAGGTGCTGCGATCGGCGCCGCCGTAAGCCATATTGGTCATGCGGCTGGCCTTGACCCTGCTTTGCACGCGGTACAGCGGTTCGCCCATCGCGCTCAACAGCCAGATAATGCCCGGCCGCGCGTGTGCTGCAGACAGGTTGCCGGCTTCGTCCATGGCGAGACCGTCGGGACCGTGTATGCCCGGCAGCTGCGCGAACACGCCGGCCTTGGACACGCCGCCGCCGGGCTTGAGCGGGCAATGCCACATGCAATTGGCGCGCGTCATCGCCACATACAACACCTTGTCGTTCGGATCGAGCACGATGCCGTTGGGGCTGGGGCCGTTGGCGATCAGGCACTCCAGCCGGCCGTCGGTGGTGTAGCGGTAAACGCGGCCGCTGGGATCGTGTATGCCGGTCTGGCCCTGATCAGTGAAATAAAGGTCGCCATTCAGCGCAAAAGTCAGGTCGTTGACGCCCTTGAAGCTTTCCGAAAAACAATGCGTGAGGAATTCCCCGACGCGGCCGGTTTTCGGATCCAGCGTCATGATGCCGCGCCGGTAATCGGCGATGAAGATGCGGCCGTCGCGATGTATCGCCAGACCGTTGGGCCAGCCGTCGTACTCGGCAGCAACGTCGAACTCCCCGCCCGGAGACATGCGCAGGATGCGGCCGTACGGAATGTCGACCATATACAGATTTCCTTGGCGGTCGAACGCCGGGCCTTCGAGAAAGCAATCGAGTTTGGAGCCCGGGTGATTGGCGTCCACCCAGCTCGACGGCGCGCCCTTCTTGCGCAGCCGGTCCGGCACCGATGCGAACACGTCGGCCTCTATGAGCTGCGGCGGATCGAAAAACGACACGGTATGTCCTCCTTTCAATCTTATTCCGGCTTGATGCCGGACGACTTGATGATTTTTGCGTACAGCACTGATTCTTCGCGGATGATTTTCGCCAGCCCCTCCGGTCCGCCGACCGTAACCTCGGCGCCGCGCTTCGCGAAACGCTCCCGGTACTCCTTGTTGTCGACAGCGGCGGCGATGTCCCGGTGCATCTTGGCGATCACTTCAGGCGGCGTGCCGGCGCGCACGAATATGCCCATCCAGCCGTCGAGGTCGAACTGCGGCAGCGTCGCCGCGATGCCGGGAATGCCGGGCAGTACCGGCGCGCCCTGGGCGGCGGAAATGGCAATGGGGCGAACCTTTTTGGACCAGACATGGGGCAGCACGCCGACGATATTGGCAAACATGAGATCGACCTGGCCGCTCAACAAGTCGATGAATGCCGGCGCCGCGCCCTTGTACGGCACATGGTTCATTTTGATGTTCGCCATCGACTGCAGCGATTCCATCGCCAGATGCTGCAGGTTGCCGATTCCCGCCGACGCGTAGTTGAGGCCTCCGGGGTTTTTCTTCGCAAGCTGCACCAGATCCTTCACCGAGCGCACCGGCAGCGAAGGATGCACCACCAGCACCATGGGCGCGGCAATGATCTGGGTAACGGGGGCGAGATCGCGCTGCACATCGTACTGCAGATCACGGCGCAGATTGGGATTGACCGTGATCGGGCCCGAATTGCCGAGCAGCATGGTGTAGCCGTCGGGCGGCGATTTCGCCACGACATCGGCGCCTATGCTGCCGCCGCC
>CAKKQX010000322.1 GCA_919902235.1 Burkholderiales bacterium | reverse complement strand
GATCACCCCCTCGCTAACCAGATGTTTTTGTTCTGAAATCTACCGGACAGATGTGGTAACAGATATCGTATTAACGCTATCGGTTACTACTATGTGCGCTTCGGCCATCGTAAGAGAGTGACTTTGTCAGAGCTTTGTACGCCAGAGCAATTCGCTGCAATTCAAGGTTATATTGGTAGTAAGTTAGGCAAAAAGCCAAGTGCTAGGTCTGTTTTTGGGGATACTGTTCGCGGTACGTGTACATCAAAAATTACGATGTGAAATTTAACCTTCGCCCGCACAGGCAGTGCGCCCATAAGGTAAACGTCAGTTACGCAGACTGCTGCGTCACCTAATGGTGCATTAATATAATAATATAAATCAATATCTTACAAGTTTCTTGTAAATCTTGTTCATTCTATATTGATCTGTCCGGTGTTTTGTGACCGACAAGCTAAGGCGCTAAGGAATTGTCAATGAGCAGCAAACTTTTTTCGCCGCTATCGATTGGCGGCATGCAGCTCGCCAACCGCATCACGGTGGCGCCGATGTGCCAGTACAGCGCGGTCGGGGGATCGATGAGCGACTGGCACGCGATGCATCTGGGCACGCTCGCGCTGTCCGGCGCGTCCATGCTGGTGATGGAGATGACCGATGTTGCGCCCGAGGGACGCATCACGCCGCATTGCGTGGGGCTGTGGTCGGACGCCAACGAAACGGCGATGCAGCGCGTGGTCGATTACTGCCGCAGCATTTCCCCCATCCGCATCGGCGCGCAGCTCGCGCATGCCGGGCGCAAGGGTTCGGCGCAGCGCCCGTGGGAAGGCCATGGACCGCTGGCGCCTGAGCAGGGCGGCTGGCAGACCGTGGCACCATCTGCGCTGGCGCTTGCTCCGGGCTGGCCGGCGCCGCACGCGCTGACGCACGCGGAAATGGACGTGATCCGGGAAGGCTTCGTCGCTGCAGCGAAGCGCGCCGCGCGCATCGGGCTCGATTTCATCGAGCTGCACTCGACACACGGCTACCTGCTGTCGGAATTTTTGTCGCCACTCTCCAACAAGCGCACCGACGGCTACGGCGGCAGCCTGGAAAACCGCATGCGCTTCCCGCTCGAAGTGTTCCGCGCGATGCGCGAAGTCTGGAAGGGCGCGGCCGGCGCCAAGATATCCGGCAGCGATTTCGTGGAGGGCGCGTGGACGCCAGATGACGCCGTCGCGTATGCGCGCGAGCTGAAAAAACTCGGCTGCGATTACGTTACGGTATCGGGCGGCGGCGTGGTGCTCGACGCGAAAATCCCCTTGGCACCCGGCTACCAGGTGCCTTTCGCCGAGCGCGTGAGGCGGGAAACCGGTATTACTACCGGCACCGTGGGCCTGATCACCGAGCCACGGCAGGCCGAGGACATCATCGCTTCTGGCAAGGCCGACTTCGTGTCGCTGGCGCGGGCAATGCTGTTCAATCCGCGCTGGCCATGGCATGCCGCGATCGCGCTTGGGGATGAAATCAAGTATCCGTCCCAATACGAACGCTGCGCCCCCAGGATGTGGAAGACAGGGAAGGTGCCGGAGAAGGCGGGCTGAACCCGGTGCGCCTGGCATTTTTAGCGCTATGCTCGGACCGCTCCCGGCGGCTGCCGCAGCAGCCGGCAGGACCAATTGCCGATTATTTCGCTGCGCTTTTGCGGGCGGTTACTTCGATCTCGATGCGCACGCGGGGATCAATCAACCCCGCGCAGATCATCGTCGCCGCCGGCCGGATTTGCCCGAAATATTTGCGCAGAATCGGCCAGCACTGGGGAAACTCTGCGACCTTGGGAAGAATGTAAGTCACCCGAACAACCTCATGCAAGCTCGCGCCGGCAGACTGCAGGGCTGCGTCGATGTTCTTCAAACACTGTTCCGTCTGTTCCGTCACACTGTCCGGGATTGTCATGGAGCCATAGTCGAATCCGGTTGTGCCGGAAACGAAGATCCAGTTTCCATCAACGACTGCTCGCGAATAGCCGATCTCTTGCTCGAACGTGGAGCCTGAACTTATCAACCGGCGCGTCATGTTGTTCTCCTCAATCTAGGACGATGCAGTGGACTAAAATCCTGAGCCTCCCAGCGACTGATCGGCAATTCAGGGCGCAGCAGACTACGCGGTAACGCAACTATCGCCCGAGTGAACGACTCATTTA
>CAKKQX010000321.1 GCA_919902235.1 Burkholderiales bacterium | reverse complement strand
ACCTTCAGCCCCTATGCGCGGCAGTTCCTCGACCGCATGGACAAGCCGCTGGTGGACGCGATCGAGGGCATTCCCCCGGCGATCGCGATCGACCAGACCAACCCGGTGCGCACCTCGCGCTCCACCGTCGGCACCATGACCGAACTCAACGACCATTTCAAGCTGCTGTTCGCGCGCGCCGCGCATCTGTATTGCCGCGGCTGCGGCCTGCCGGTGCGCCGCGATACGCCGCAGACCATTTACGCCGCCCTTACCGCGCACAGCCGCGCGGCAGGCGATCCGCGGCTGATTATTTGTTTTCCGGTTGCGGTACCGAAGAATTTCTCGGCCGCCGAAGTAAAGCGCCTGCTCGAAGCGCAGGGCTATACGCGCTTCCTGCGCGAAACCGGGGACGCGCTGGAAGTGGTGCAGGACAGGCTGCGTGCCGGCAGCGCCGAGCGCGTGCGCATCACCGAGGCGCTTGAGGCGGCGCTCAGGGTTGGGCAGGGCCGCGTGAACGTCTATCCCCTCGCGGAAAATGCACAAACTCCTCTCGCGCCGTGGCGCTTCTCCGCCGACCTGCACTGCGCCGACTGCGACATTCATTACCAGGAACCGGTGCCCAGCCTGTTCTCGTTCAACTCACCGGTCGGCGCCTGCGACACCTGCCGCGGCTTCGGGCGCGTCATCGGCGTCGATTACGGCCTGATCGTTCCCGACGAATCCAAAACGCTGGCCGAAGGCGCGGTCAAGCCGTGGCAGACGCCGAGCTTTCACGAATGCCAGGATGATCTGGAGAAATACGCCAAAAAACGCGGCATCCCGCTCGACGTGCCGTGGCGCAAGCTCACGGCGGAACAGCGACGCTGGGTGCTGGACGGCGAACCGGCATGGGTAAGCTGGAGCAAATCCTGGCCCGGCATCTGGTACGGCGTCGGCCGTTTTTTCAAATGGCTGGAAACCAAGGCCTACAAGATGCACATCCGCGTACTGTTGTCGAAATACCGCGCCTATACGCCGTGCGAAGCTTGCGACGGCGCGCGGCTCAAGACCACGGCACTGTTGTGGCGCCTGGGCACGCAGGACGATAGCGAGCGCATGCTGGGTACGGCAGTGCGCTATCGGCCGCGCGGCACCACTTATCCCGACACGGTGCTGGCGCAGCTTCCCGGCCTCACGCTGCACGACCTGATGCTGCTGCCAATCGCGCGCGCGCAGCGCTTTATCGACGCATTGCATTTGCCGGCGCCGCTGGATGAAGCAACCGACCTGCTGCTGGCCGAAATCCGCACCCGGCTGGCGTATCTCACGCAGGTTGGACTGGGTTACCTCACGCTCGACCGCCAGTCGCGCACGCTGTCCGGCGGCGAAGTGCAGCGCATTAATCTCACCACCGCGCTCGGCACCTCACTCGTCAACACGCTGTTCGTGCTCGACGAACCCTCGATCGGGCTGCACCCGCGCGACATGGGGCGCGTGATCGAGGTCATGCACAGGCTGCGCGACGCCGGCAACTCGCTGGTGGTGGTGGAGCATGATCCGCAAATCATGTTCGCCGCCGACCGCATACTCGACATGGGACCCGGCCCCGGTGAACGTGGCGGCCGGATCGTTTATTTCGACACACCAGAAAAATTAATAAAATCAAATAGTTCTATAACAGGACGCTATCTCTCCGGAGAGCTGCGCGCCGACAGCGGCATAGCGTCCGTCGCACCGGACGCGCGCGGCCGGCAAATCGAATTGCTCGGCGCGGCCGAGCACAATCTGCAGCACATCGATGTTGCGATACCACTCAAGCGTCTGGTGTGCATCACCGGCGTGTCGGGCTCGGGCAAATCGACGCTGGTGCAGGACGTGCTCTACGCCGCGCTGCTCAAGGCCAAGGGCAGGCCGACCGAAACGCCGGGCAGGCATCGTTCACTCAAGGGCCATCAGCATGTCGGCAACGTGATCATGGTCGACCAGTCGCCGATCGGCCGCACCACGCGTTCCAACCCCGCAAGTTATGTCGGCGCCTTCGATGCCATACGCCAGCTGTTTGCGCAGGAACCGCTCGCCCGGGAGCGCCACTACACCGCCGGCACTTTCAGCTTCAATTCCGGCAACGGCCGCTGCCCGACCTGCAGCGGCAGCGGCTTCGAGCACGTCGAAATGCAATTTCTGTCCGACGTCTATCTGCGCTGCCCCGATTGCAACGGCAGGCGCTACCGCGATGAAGTGCTGGAGCTTACACTCCGCGGCAAATCGATCGCCGACGCGCTCGACCTGACGGTGAGCGAGGCGCTGGCGTTTTTCGTGAGCGAAAGCGAAGTACAGCGCGTGCTCAAACCGCTCGCCGACGTCGGCCTGGAATATCTGCGGCTGGGCCAGCCGGTGCCCACGTTGTCGGGCGGCGAGGCGCAGCGGCTGAAGCTCGCCGGACATCTGGCGCAGGCAAGGCGGGCTGCCCCTCTCCCCGGCCCTCTCCCCGCAAAGCGGGGCGAGGGAGTTAACAACAAAGCTGCGGCCAAGGGTCACTCCCTGTCGCCGGCAAGCGGAGAGAGGGGAACACTGTTTCTGTTCGACGAACCCACCACCGGGCTGCACTTCGATGACGTCGCCAAACTGCTGCGCGCATTCCGCCAGCTGATCGCCGCCGGGCACTCGCTGATCGTGATCGAACACAACCTTGACGTTATCCGCGCCGCCGACTGGATCATCGACCTCGGGCCCGAAGGCGGCGATGGCGGCGGGCAGATCGTGTGTGCGGGCACGGTGAACACTGTACGGGCTTGCAAGGATTCGCACACCGGGAAGGCGTTGAGGGAGTATGAGACTGCGTTCACCACCCCTCTCCCTGGCCCTCTCCCCGCCGGCGGGGAGAGGGAAGTGCTCCCTCTCCACCGGCACGGGGGAGAGGGGGTAATCCGCATCCACAACGCGCGCGAACACAACCTCAAGAACATCGATGTCGAGATTCCACGCGGCAAATTCACCGTCGTCACCGGCGTTTCGGGCTCGGGCAAATCCACGCTCGCGTTCGACATCCTGTTTGCGGAAGGCCAGCGCCGCTACCTGGAATCGCTCAATGCCTACGCCCGCCAGTTCGTGCAGTCGGCAGCGCGCCCCGACGTGGATGCGATTTTCGGCATCCCGCCCACGGTCGCGATCGAGCAGCGCACCAGCCGCGGCGGACGCAAGAGTACCGTGGCGACGCTCACCGAGATCTATCATTTCCTGCGCCTGCTCTATGTCAAGCTCGGCACGCAATTCTGTCCCGACTGCAATATCGCGATCGAACCACAGAGCCTGGATGCGATTGCCGCGCGCATCCTGCGCGATTACCGGGGACAGCGTATCGGCTTGCTGGCGCCGCTGGTGATCGCGCGCAAAGGCTATTACACCGATCTCGCCAAATGGGCCGCGGGCAAGGGTTATACGCATCTGCGGGTCGACGGCGAATTCCTGCCCACCGATAAGTGGCCGCGGCTGTCGCGCTTCCAGGAACACAACCTGGAATTGCCGGTCGCCGATGTGCATGTTGCGCCCGAGAACGAACGCGCCTTGCGCGACGGTCTTGCCAGCGCGCTGACTCACGGCAAAGGGATAGTGCACGTGCTCGGCAATCTCGGTTCGCTGGCAAAAGCGATGGAACAAGGCGACCCGTCGCTCATCAAACTGTCCGAAACGGTGTTTTCAGTGAAGCGCGCCTGCCCCGCATGCGGCAAGAGTTTCCCTGAACTCGATCCGCGGTTGTTCTCGTTCAACTCCAAGCACGGCTGGTGCGCAGGCTGCTACGGTACCGGCCTCAAACTCACTGGCGTTGACTGGAACGAAGAGCGCGAGAAAACCGGCACCGAGGATCATGTGCTGGACTCGTGGCTGGAATGGCTGGAGATCGAGGAAGCCTGCCCGTCCTGCGCAGGCAAGCGCCTCAACCGCGAGGCGCTCGCGGTGCGCTATCGCGATGTCTCCATCGCCGACCTGACGCGGCTGCCGGTGGCAAAACTCGCCGCGTTTTTTCGCGACCTGCGGTTGCAGGGACGCGAAGCCGAAATCTCGCGCGACATCCTGGCCGAACTCAACAGCAGGCTCGCCTTCCTGGATGAAGTCGGCCTGTCCTACCTCGCGCTGGACCGTGCCGCGCCCACCCTTTCCGGCGGCGAAGCACAGCGCATCCGGCTCGCCGCCCAGCTGGGCTCCAATCTGCGCGGCGTGTGCTATATCCTCGATGAACCCACCATCGGCCTGCACCCGCGCGATAACCGCGTGCTGCTCGATACCCTGCAGAAACTCGAAGCCAAAGGCAACACGCTGGTGGTGGTCGAGCACGACGAGGACACCATACGCCGCGCCGCACACGTCATCGATCTCGGCCCCGGTGCGGGCAAACTGGGCGGCAAGGCCATTGCGGCGGGTACTGCAGCAGATCTCATGCGCAACCCGGATTCACTGACCGGCAGGTTTCTCGCGCACCCGCTCCGGCACCCGCTGCACCCCGTCAGGCCGGTTGGTAAACACGCGCCGGCACTCGAGATCGTCGGCGCGAACCTGCACAATCTGCAAAAAATCCGTGCGCGCGTGCCCCTGGGGCGCCTCACGGTAATTACCGGTGTTTCGGGTTCGGGCAAATCAACGCTGGCACGCGATGTGCTGCATGCGAATCTCGCGCGCCTCGTGTCTCAGCAGAACAGGAATAAGAAAAGTTACAAACTGATACCGCTCGCCGGCTGCAGCGCGGTCCGCGGCTGGGAGCGGGTCGGGCGCGTGCTGGAAGTCGACCAGACCCCGATCGGCAAGACGCCGCGCTCCTGCCCGGCCACCTACGTCGGTTTCTGGGATCAGATACGGCGCCTGTTCGCCGAAGTGCCGGATGCGCGCATGCGCGGCTACAGCGCCGGCCGTTTTTCATTCAACACCAAGGGCGGCCGCTGCGAGGGGTGCGAGGGCCAGGGCCTCAAGAAAATCGAAATGAGTTTTCTGCCCGACGTGAAGGTGACGTGCGAGGTTTGCAACGGCGCCCGTTTTAACCCGGAAACGCTGGCAGTACACTTCAAGGACAAATCGATAGGTGCCGTGCTCGCGATGAACGTCGACGAGGCGGTCGGGTTTTTCGCTGCGCATCCTTCCATCCATCATGCGCTCACCCTGCTGCAGGACGTGGGCCTGGGCTACCTGACGCTGGGCCAGCAAAGTCCGACACTGTCCGGCGGCGAAGCGCAGCGCATCAAACTCGTGACCGAGCTTGCGAAAGTGCGGGATGGCGCGCGCCTCACGCCTCACCCCTCACGCCTTACGCTGTATGTGCTGGACGAGCCCACCGTCGGCCTGCACATGGCCGACGTGGAAAAACTGCTGCGGGTATTGCACCGGCTGGTCGATGCCGGCAACACGGCAGTCGTGATCGAGCACAACCTGGACGTGATCGCGGAAGCCGACTGGCTCATCGATCTGGGGCCCGAAGGCGGCGACGGCGGCGGCCGCATCGTTGCCCAAGGCGCGCCGCGGCATATCATCGGCGCGCGTTTCGCGGCAAGCGGGCGCGGCGGCAAAGCCGCGGCAACAACCCGCTCGCACACTGTGCAAATTCTTGCTGAATTTCTCGCGGAGCGGGGAACAGTCTGAACATGATTCGCGCTGCTGTCGCCAATCGGCGACAGTTGATCTGAGAACAAGACAACCGGCGGCGGGTCCAATGCGTTAATGACGATGTCTTCGCTCATATCCGTAAAATAGGAGGGAAAAATGCACATTCGTCTCAGCGTATTCCAGCGCCTGGCCGCCATAGTACTGAGCAGCGGCGCGTTGCTTGCTGCGTTGCCCGCCAACACTTACGGCGATCCGCCGCCGTGGGCGCCTGCGCACGGGTGGCGCAAAAAAAATGATCCCCACTACGTCGGCTATACCGGCAAGAAATGGGACAGGGACTACGGCATCGTCAGCGGCCGCTGCAACCGCGAAGCGGTGGGGGCGGTGCTTGGCGGCGTCGCCGGCGGCGCGATAGGTTCCCAGGTCGGTAAAGGCAGCGGCAGGGACATCGCCGTTCTGGTCGGCACCGTCGCGGGCGCGATCATCGGCGCGCAAATCGGCCGCGATATGGACCAGACTGATCGCGCCTGCATGGCGCACGCACTCGAACTTGCCGCAACCAACAAGCGTGTTTCCTGGACGGGTTCGGACAGAAATACAACCTACCTGCTGACGCCGCACGACGGTTTCAGGCAGAACGGCCGTCAATGCCGCGAGTTCACGCTGACCACAACTTCCGGCGGCAGGCGCCACGACGGCCGCGGCAAAGCCTGCCAGACCGCGGAAGGGACCTGGCAAGTCGTCGGTTAAATTTCCCGCGCCAGGGCGCACTGCGCCCCGCATTGCGTCTGTTTCAACGGTCCGCTATATAGTCGGCCGATGCGGGCTGTTTTCATTGCCCGGCCGCCGCAGGTCCGCAAGGAAAAATCGCCACCAGCCGGCCGGACAGCCGGACGCGGTCAATCGCGTCTATAATCAGCCCGTTCTTCACGTTTTGCCGATCAGGGGAGATGACGATGCGCGCAAACCGCACACTCGAGAAAACGCTTAATTAAAACCGTTACATTCAATCCCCGGCACAACAACCGATAAACATGATTACCCAGCTCAAATCCCATGCCAAGGATATCGACGGTCTCGAAGTGCGGCGCCTGCTGCCCGGCCGCCCGCACCAGATGGTGGGGCCGTTCATTTTTTTCGACCACATGGGTCCCGCCGACTTCGCTCCGGGTCAGGGCATAGACGTGCGGCCACATCCGCATATCGGGCTCGCCACCGTCACTTATCTGTTCGAAGGCGCGATCATGCACCGCGACAGCCTCGGCTCCGTGCAGCGCATCGAACCGGGCGCCGTCAACTGGATGACCGCCGGCAACGGCATCGTGCACTCCGAGCGCACCGACCCTGCAGACCGCGCAACCGGTTCCCGCCTGCACGGCATCCAGACCTGGATCGCGCTGCCCAAGGCGCACGAGCAGGCCGAACCGGGCTTCAGCCATCACCCCAAATCATCGCTGCCCGTCATCACCCAAACCGGCGTCGAAATGCGGCTGATCGTCGGCAATGCATTTGGCAGGAAAGCGCCGACGCCGGCATTTTCGGAAATTTTCTATCTGGCCGTCGAAATGGATGCGGAAGCCGCGTTCGACCTGCCGCCTGAGCATGAAGAACGCGCCGTCTACGTCGTCGAAGGCAGCGTGCAGCTATCCGGCACGCCCGTTGCCCCCCTGCATCTTGCCGTGCTGCCGGCGGGCGCGCCTGTCAGGATAGAAGCGGCGACCCCGGCGCGCCTCATGCTTCTCGGCGGCGCAAAAATGGACGGCGAGCGCTTCATCTGGTGGAATTTCGTCGCCAGCTCGCGCGAGTTGATCGCGGATGCGAAGACGCGCTGGCGCGAGCAGCGTTTTGCAGCGGTGCCGGGCGAGGTCGAATTCATTCCACTGCCGGCGCGCTGAACGATGAACGTATGCGAAACCGGCGTCAGCGCGGCGCCCGCACAACGCTGACGCAATCGCGCCCGTCTTGAATAGCCACTTCCGGACGCTCGCCAGCTTCGCGCCGGTCGCCTGCATATTGCTGGCGGCTTATTTCCTTGTTCCGCGCATTGCCGATCTGCCGGCCTCGCTCGCCGGACTGCGTGTGCACGGTGCATATATCATGCTCGCGCTGGGCATGCTCGTGAGCCTGGCATTCAGGCGCGGGAGGGTGCTGTTCGCGCTGCTCACGCTCGCGCTCGCCTACGTCAGTCATCGTATGTTTCTGCAGGAGGGATTGAACAGCTTCCCTGCGCGCACGGTGTTCGCGGCACTGTGCATTTTCGTGCCCCTGAATCTGGGGGTGCTCAGCCTGCTGCGGGAACGCGGAACGTTCAACTGGCACGGCTTGCGGCGGTTTGCCATGATTCTGGCGCAGATCCTGTTCACTGCTTGGTTGCTGTACCGCGGCGACAGCGCAATTGTCGATCCATTTTATGTGCCGCTGATTGATACGAAGCTGTTGGCGCGGGTGCCCCTGCCGCAAGCGGGACTGGCGGTTATTGGCTTGGGGCTGGTCACCGCGCTTGCTGCCTGGTTTGCTCGGCGCTCTTCGGTCAATCTCGGTTTCGCCGGCGCGATTGCCGCATTCGCCATCGCCGCCGCCAACGCCGCCGCGCACGATGCCTTCGCGGTCTTCACTGCGGCGGGAGCGCTGATCCTGACCATCGCAGTGCTTCAAGACACGTTTTACATGGCCTTCCGCGACGAACTCACCGCACTGCCCAGCCGCCGCGCGATGAACGAAAGTCTGGCCGGACTGGGCAAGCATTACACCCTCGCCATGGTCGACGTCGATCACTTCAAGAACATCAATGACGTCTATGGCCACGATACCGGCGACCAGGTGCTGAAAATGGTCGCAACCCAGCTCGCCCAAACCGGCGGTGGCGGCAGCGCCTACCGCTACGGCGGCGAAGAGTTCGCGCTGCTGTTCCCGGGCAAGAGCATGGGCAGTGCACTGCCGTATCTGGAAGCGCTGCGCAAAAACATCGCCAGCTACGAAATGGCCATGCGCGGCGGGGACCGGTCGGTGCAGGCCCAATCGGGCAAGAAACCAGGCGGCGGCAGAAGTGCCGGGAAAATCGTCTCAGTCACTATCAGCATAGGTGTCGCGCAACGCAACGAGCGACTGCTCACGCCGGAAGACGTGATCCAGGCGGCTGACAAAGCCCTCTACCGCGCCAAGCGCGGTGGCCGCAACCGCATAAGTCGCTGATCGACAATACTAAATATTGTATTAAATCAATAATTTACGAGTTATAATGGAGTTGCGGCGATGATGAGCCGCACGCGCGCAACGGTAGAATAACGGCTCAGGGAAATCGTCTGTCCATGGATCTTACTCATCTGCGCCAGGAGTACATGCGCGAAAGCCTCGACGAAAAAGACGCCGCGCGCGATCCCGTCGTGCAGTTCAATCGGTGGTTCGACGAGGCGGTCAAGGCGCGCATGCCGCTTGTGAACGCAATGACGCTCGCCACGGCGTCTGCCGCGGGCCGCCCGTCGGCGCGCATCGTGCTGCTGAAAGGCGTTGATCACGCCGGCTTCGTGTTCTATACCAATTACGACAGCCGCAAGGGCACGGAACTTGCAGCCAATCCCCAGGCTTCCCTGCTGTTCCACTGGACCGAACTGGAGCGTGAAGTGCGCGTCGAAGGGCGCGTCGAAAAAGTACCAGCGGCGGAATCGGATCAATATTTTGCCGGGCGCCCGCTCGGCAGCCGTCACGCCGCCATCGCTTCGCCGCAAAGCGATGTCGTGGCCAACCGCGCGGCGCTCGAAGCGCGCTTTGCCGAAGCCGAAATACTCCACGGCGACTCTCCGCCGCGCCCCGCGCATTGGGGCGGCTACCGTGTCGTGCATGACACGGTTGAATTCTGGCAGGGCCGCCCCAGCCGCCTCCATGACCGCATCCTCTACCGTCGGCGGCACGACGGCAGCTGGACGATAGCGCGGCTTGCGCCCTAGCACAGCCGGTTCCCGCACAACGCTTTGCACAGTTTATCTATTTTCGCGTGACTCCCCGCCTGTCCGAGCGCCGCTGGTTCGACGCCATGCTGGCCTGGTACTTCGTCAGCGTCTGGGGTTCCGGCTTCATCGCCACCAAGATCGGGTTGCAGCACGCGGCGCCTTTCACTTTTCTGGCGTTGCGCTTCGCATTCGGCCTGTGCTGTCTGATACCCATCGTGCTCATCATGCGGCCGCGGTTTCCCGCCACACGCGCCGAATTCGGACATGTCGTCGTTGCCGGACTGCTGATGCACACCGTGCATCTGGGCGGCAGTCATTACACCCAGTACCTCGGCATGTCCGCCGGCATCACCGCCCTGTTGCTCTCGGCGCAACCGCTGCTCACCGCGCTGATCGCTGCGCGCTGGATGGGTGAAAGCCTGGCGCGGCGGCAATGGCTGGGCATCATGATCGGGCTGGCTGGCGTGGCGCTGGTGGTATGGCATAAAGTGGATATTCGCGAAGCCCCTGCCGGCAGCCTGATCGCGGTCACCATATCGCTCGCCGCAGTGACCGTCGGCACACTGTATCAGCGTAATTTCTGCCCGCTGATCGACCTGCGTTCGGCAGCGTTGATACAGTTTGCCGCCAATATTGCAGTGCTTGCGCCACTCGCCTGCATTTTCGAGGATATGAAAGTGAACTGGTCATGGACCCTGGCCGGCGCCATCCTGTTCCTGGTGATCGGCGCTTCGATACTCGCGGTGAACGCCCTGCACACCCTGATGCGCCGCGGCCAGGCGACGCGCGTGGCGAGCCTCATTTATCTCACGCCGATCTTTGCCGTGGTGCTGGAACTCGCAATGTTCGGCGTGGTGCCGACCGGCCTGAGCGTTGCCGGCATCCTGGTTACCTGTTTTGGTGTCGCGCTGGTGGCATGGCGTGCCCCCGCCACGGGCAGCATCCGCACTAAAGGGATCAAGTGAATTTCATCCTGGTCTGCGTCCTCACCGTACTGATTCACATAAACGTTGCTGGCAGTCGCATCGATTTGTCGCTGTTCGCGCTCAAGCTGGGCGCATCCCCGCTCACCGTCGGTGTGTTGATGTCGCTGCTCGCGCTGCTGCCGATGTTTTTTTCGGTCTACGTGGGCAGGGCAATCGACCGAATCGGTATCCGTCTGCCCATGCTCGCCGGTTCGGCGTGCATCATGCTGGGGACCGTGCTCGCCTTCATCTGGCCGCGCCTGGAAGTGCTGTTCGTCACGAGCTGCCTGGTGGGG
>CAKKQX010000320.1 GCA_919902235.1 Burkholderiales bacterium | reverse complement strand
CTCTTCGGGGAGGTCGGTCATTTCCTGTGCATGCGCTTTCCAGATTACCCGGCAAAATCCGGGATATCCGGGTTCGTCGACAAGCACGATGCGGCAGCGGCCGTCCTGCCACAGCAACTCGCCGCCGATCTGATCACAAAGTTCGCAAATCATGGGCTTGGTTTTCCTGGCGGAAGGTCCAGTTTGCGGCGGCGTATGCAAGTCCGGCGCCAAGCTTGACGGCCTGCCGCCGCCAATCAGGCGCGGCCGGACACAATGCTTCGCGCAAACGCAACTTGGCTGGATGTTTCAAATTTGTATCGCCGTGCCCGTGATAATGCCAGCGATTTTCCTCGCGCAGGGCATGAAAAACGTGGATGGGCGGATAAGTCCCCAACTCCTGCAGCAGAAAATCGATGCGTGTTGCGGGCAGGGTATCGGGCAGAATGCCGCCCATGCCGCCGCGGATGGCATAGGTTGCCGAGCCATGACGCGCGGCGACGATCTGCGGCTGTTTCAGCGCTGCGCATAATGTTGCGGGCGGCGTTGCGCCTGCGCCGGATTCCGCAATCAATGTTTCGCTGCCCCATCGGCCCAGGCCGGTGTGCACATCAAGGGCAAAAAGGTATTTTGCGCAGGACACGTTCTGTTTGATCCAGTCCAGATAAATGCGCGGGCCCTGCTCGAGACGTTTTCCGCCGAAAAACAGGCCGCGCGGAAATTCATATTGTCCCTGCGCCACCGCCTGCTGCAGCGGGTAGAAACCGTGACGCAGGGCGTGCCAGGCGGCAT
The DNA here is from genome assembly GCA_919902235.1 of Burkholderiales bacterium. Classification (GTDB taxonomy): domain Bacteria; phylum Pseudomonadota; class Gammaproteobacteria; order Burkholderiales; family SG8-41; genus CAKKQX01. The sequence continues at coordinate 1,265 of CAKKQX010000320.1, read as the reverse complement.
GCAGCCTGAAGAAGTCGAAGCCGGGAGGTGAGGGGGGATTGAGGAAATGATCAATCGCGCTGTATACGCCGGCCGCGCCTGACCATGATTCATCGCCACCCAGGAAATTGCGATTGAGATCGACATTGCTTTCGTTGGTGCGCCTCAGCCACGCCATGCCGTAAGGATTCAGCGCATGTACCAGGATCACGGCACAATCTCCGGAAATCGCTGGCGCGCGATCAAGCAGGCACAGCTGTACGGCCGATCCGGCGAAGGCTTCCACGCCATGCAGGCCGCTGGTGTGCAGCAGCACCTGCAAGGGTTGCCTGCTGCCCAGCCAGGCAATATCAATCGTCAGTTCCCCGCCGGACGGGGCCCGCGCATCAATCGGCAGCTCGTGTAGTGCGGCGCCGGCTGCGCGTGCGGCGGCGCGAAATCTCGCGCGCGCTTGCGCGTAATCCGCGGAAAAATAATCCGCCGCGCCAGGTAACGATGGTTCCGCTGCAGCCGCCATGTCGCTGTGGCTTGCGCTCAGGGCAAAACGCGCTTAATGCCGCCCGGATGAAATCGCTCCGTGCGTATTTTGGACAAAGCGCGAATCTCCCCTCTCCCGCTTGAGCGGAAGGGGGGACGGGGGAGAGGGGCAGCAGCAGTCGGGCGCTTCATAGCAGCACTCTTTCGATTCCGCCGCTGTTGGCTTTGGCAACGTAGGCGGCCATCCAGTCCGATCCCAGCAGCCGTTGCGCCATTTCCACCACGATGTAATCGGCCTCAGTGCCGGCGTCGTTGTTATAGCGCGCCAACCCCTGCAGACACGACGGGCAGGAGGTGAGGATCTTGATTTCCCCTGCGAAACCATCCTGGCGCAGCACGCCGGCGTCCTTGCGCATCACCTCTTCCTTGCGAAAGCGCACCTGGGTTGAGATGTCGGGCCGGGTTACCGCCAGCGTGCCCGATTCGCCGCAGCAGCGCTCGCTCAGTTTTACATCCACGCCCATCAGATGATTGACGACCTTCAGCGGCTGATGGGTCTTCATCGGCGTGTGGCAGGGATCGTGATACATGTAGCGCACGCCTTTGATATCGTTCAGCGCGACGCCTTTTTCCAGCAGATATTCGTGGATGTCGAGCAGGCGGCAGCCGGGGAAAATTTTGTCGAACTCGTATTTCTGCAGTTGATCCATGCAGGTGCCGCAGGACACGATCACGGTCCTGATGTCGAGGTAATTGAGGGTGTGCGCGACGCGGTGGAACAGCACGCGGTTGGCGGTGGTAATGGCCTG
>CAKKQX010000319.1 GCA_919902235.1 Burkholderiales bacterium | reverse complement strand
CTCGAACCCACACGCCTTTCGGCGCCAGAACCTAAATCTGGTGCGTCTACCAATTTCGCCACTTTCGCGCTGCGCTGCTTTTGCAACCCTTTGATTGTAATATAATCCGCACTTTACCGGCAGTATCCCATGCTTGCAACGCGCTTCAAGGTTGTAATGCAATATTCTGATAATTAAAGGGTTTTATCCCCCCCAGATGGCGGTCGAGCACTATGAAAATTTTCCTGTTGCATCGTTTCTCCTGCCGCACCAGTTTCGCCGCCCTGTAGCCCTTATTTACCGTTTTGCCCGCGAGGCCGATGATTTCGCCGACGAAGGCGATGCCCCTGACCATGTCCGGCTGGCGCAACTCGAGCATTTTGTCCGGGAATTGAGCAATATCGAGACCGGCCAGCCACCCGGCATCGCCTGGTTTGCCGAATTGGCCACGATCATCCGCGAGCACCACCTGCCGCTGGACGCCTTTCGGGATTTGCTCTCGGCCTTCTCACAGGACGTCACAAAAAAACGCTACGCTGATTATAACGAGGTGCTGGATTACTGCAGCCGTTCGGCCAATCCGGTCGGCAGGCTGCTGCTCACGCTCTACGGCAAGACCACGCCGCAAAATCTGGCTTACTCCGACGCCATCTGCTCCAGCTTGCAACTCATCAATTTCTGGCAGGACGTGGCGATCGACTACCGCATGGGACGCATCTACCTGCCGCAGGACGAAATGGCGCGTTATGGTGTGACCGAACAGCAGATTGCAAACGCCGACGCCGGCGGCAACTGGCAATCGCTGATGTTGTTTCAGGTCGCGCGCACGCGGCAACGCCTGCACGCCGGGACCCCGCTGGGCCGCATACTTGAAGGCCGCATCGGACTGGAAATGCGCATGATCATCGCCGGCGGGGACCGCATTTTGAGCAAGCTTGCAGGCATCGGCGGCGACGTATTCAGCCGGCGCCCGGCATTGCGCTGGTTCGACTGGCCGCTGATGATGCTGAGAAGTCTGTAAATCCCACGAATTGCCGCTCAAGATGAATCCACATGACTACTGCCAGAAAAAAGCGGCCGCGAGCGGATCGAGCTTCTACTACAGCTTCCTGTTTCTGCCCCATGACAAACGCCGCGCCATCACGGCGTTGTACGCCTTTTGCCGCGAGGTCGACGACGTCGTGGACGAATGTTCGGATCCGGAGGTGGCGCGCGCCAAGCTGGCGTGGTGGCGCCAGGAGGTCGCTGCCGTCTTTCACGGCCGGCCGCAGCACCCGGTTGCGCAGGCGCTCGCCGCAGTCGCGGGCAAATTCAGTCTGCAGGAGCAGCACCTGCAGGAAATCATCGACGGCATGGCCATGGACCTCGATCACGACCGCTACCCGGATTTCGCGGCGCTGCAGGCTTATTGCCATCGCGTCGCCGGCGTGGTCGGCCTGCTGTCGGCTGAAATCTTCGGCTACCAGGACAAGCACACCCTGCAATACGCGGCGGATCTCGGCATGGCGTTCCAGCTCACCAACATCATCCGCGACGTTGGCGAAGACGCGCGGCGCGGCCGCATCTATCTGCCGCTCGACGAGCTCGCGCAGCATGGCGTTGGCGTCGCGGACATCATGCATGCCCGCGAAACGGACAATTTCCGACGCCTGATGGAATTCCAGATCACGCGCGCACTCAGCTACTACCGCCAGGCCTTCGCACACCTGCCCGATATCGACCGCAAAGCGCAGCGCACCGGCATCATCATGGCGGCGATCTACCGCACGCTGCTCGAAGAAATTCGCGCCGGCGGCTGCCATGTGCTGAAGGAGCGCACCTCGCTCACCCCTCTGCGCAAACTGTGGATCGCATGGAAAACCTGGGTGAAGAACTAATCGCGTAAAACGCGAAGGCAAGTCATAAGGCACACTTTTCCGGATGAACACATGGATTTGCAACTGAAAGGAAAAACCGCGCTGGTGACCGGCGCCAGCCAGGGCATAGGCCGCGCCATCGCCAGGGGCCTCGCCGCGGAAGGCGTGAAGGTCTGCGTCGCCGCCCGCCGCGAAAACCTGCTCGAAACCCTGTCCAGGGAAATCGTCGCGGCAGGCGGCGCTGAGCCCGCCATCATCCAAATCGACATCATGCAGGAAGACGCGCCGCTGCGCCTCGCCGAGGCCGCGCGCACGGCACTCGGCAGCATAGACATCCTCATCAACAGCGCCGGCGGCAGCCGGCCGGCCATCCCCATCGACGCGCCGGAGGAGGAATGGAACAGCGTCATGACCCTGAACTTCATCCGCGTGCGCCAGCTCACGCATGCGGTGCTGCCCGGCATGATAGAAAGCCGCTGGGGCCGCGTCGTCAACATCTCGGGAAAGTCGGAGCCCGATGCCCTGCTCTCGGCCACACCGGCCAAGGCGGCGGTGCACGCCTGGTCCAAGGGACTGTCACGCGAAGTCGGCAAACACGGCATTACGGTGAATTGCATTCCGCCGGGGCGCATCATGAGCGAGCAGATCCGCCGCAAGTATTCGGAGGAATACCGCGCAAAACAGTCCGCCGAAGAAATCCCCGTGGGCCGCTACGGCGAGCCGGAGGAACTCGCCGCGCTCGCGGTGTTTCTTGCTTCGCCGATCGCGTGCTACATCACCGGCGCAGTACTGCCGGTCGACGGCGGCCTGCGGCGTTACGCCTTCTGACGAAGACCGGCCGGCGGCACTGCTTCGGCTTAACCCGGTAGCGATCAAGTATAATGGGTTGTCTATCCTCGAGAACTGAGCCGGAGATCCGAGATGCAAACCAAGATACCCTGCGTCATCATGCGCGGCGGCACTTCGCGCGGTCCGTTTTTCCTGTCTTCCGATCTGCCCTCCGACCCCGGAACCCGCGACGAAGTCCTGCTCGCCGCGATGGGTTCGCCCCACGATTATCAGGTCGACGGCATCGGCGGCGCTAATCCGCTCACCAGCAAGGTGGCGATGATCAGCAAGTCGCGCAATCCGGAAGCCGACGTCGATTATCTTTTCGCACAGGTGCTGGTGAACGAGAAGCTGGTCGACACCAAACCCAATTGCGGCAACATGCTGGTCGCGGTGGGGCCGTTTGCGATCGAAGCCGGTCTGGTGTCCGCGAAGCATCCCGAAACCACGGTGCGGATTTTCAACGTCAACACCAGGGCGCTGGTCGAATCCATCGTGCAAACACCCGACGGCAAGGTGACTTATGCAGGCAACGCCGCGATCGACGGCGTTCCCGGCACCGCGGCGCCGGTGAAGCTCAACTTCAAGAGCGCGGTCGGCGCCGTTACCGGCAAGCTGCTGCCGACCGGCAGACCGCTCGATATGATCGACGGCGTGGAAGTGAGTTGCGTGGATGTCGCGATGCCGATGATCCTGATGCGCGCGGAAGCCTTCGGTAAAACCGGCCACGAAAGCGCGGCCGAGCTCGACGCCGACAAGGAGCTCTACAAGCGCATGGAAGCGATTCGCCGCAAGGCGGGCGAACTGATGGGCATGGGCGACGTTTCGAAAATGGTGGTGCCCAAGATCGGCCTGCTGGCGAAACCCGCCAAGGGCGGCACCATCAGTTCGCGCTATTTCGTGCCTTATTCCTGCCACAAGGCGCACGCGGTGACCGGTACGGTGTGCGTGGCATCCGCGCTCGCCATTCCCGGCACGGTGGCCGCCAACCTGGTCGCGTTGCCGCCCGCGCCGCAGGGCGTGATCGAGATCGAGCATCCTTCCGGAAAAATTGCCATCGACCTCGACGTGGATTTCGCCGGCGGCAAGCAACTGATGCGCCGCGCCGCGCTGATCCGCACCGCGCGGCGGGTGTTCGAAGGCAGCGTTTGCATACCCGAGCAGGTCTGGAGCGGCAACCGCAGCGCAACCCGGCCGGAAGTCGCGGTAACCGCCTGATGCGCCCGGCCCTCGCCCCGGCGCGGGAGTAAGCCCCTGAACGTCGCCGTCATCGGCGGCGGCTACGCCGGCATGGCGGCCGCGGTCACGCTTGCGGAGCGCGGCATACTCGTCACCGTCTTCGAGGCCGCGAACCAGCTTGGCGGGCGCGCACGCCGCGTCGACTGGAACGGCGCCGCGCTCGACAACGGCCTGCACATCCTGATCGGCGCTTACCGCGAAACGCTGCGCCTTGTCGCGCTGGTCAACCGCGATGCCGGCGGCGCACTGCGCCGGCTGCCGCTCGACTGGCATATCCATGGCCGCTTCCGCCTACGCGCCGCGCCGCTGCCTGCGCCCTGGCATCTCGCGCTCGGCTTGCTGACAGCGCACGGCGCCGGGATCGGCGAGCGCATGGCGGCGGCGGCATTCATGCGCGCCCTGCGCAATGCCGGTTTCCGTCTGGCGCAGGACATCACGGTCAGTGAGTTGTTGCGCCGCCACCGGCAAGGCGCAGCCGTCACGCGCCATTTGTGGAACCCGCTGTGCATAGCCGCACTTAACACGCCTCCGGAAATCGCTTCGGCGCAGGTATTCCTCAATGTGCTGCGCGACAGCCTGAGCGCCGCACGCGCCGACAGCGAAATCATGCTGGCGCGCGTTGACCTCTCGGCGCTATTCCCTGCTCCTGCCGCCGAATACGTGCGTTCACATGCAGGACAGGTCCTGACCGCACATACCGTTGATGCGATCGCCATGCACGACGGCAACTTCACGCTGCGAACACGCGGGCAACAACTAAGTTTCAGCCATGTCGTGTGTGCGCTGCCGCCGCAGCGTCTCGCCGCAGCGGTTGCCGGCCTGCCACAACTCAATGCTGCCGCGACTCTGGTGGAGCGTTTCAACTATCAGCCGATTTACACGGTTTACCTGCAGTACCCGCGGGATATGGCGCTGCCTTCGCCCATGCTTGGCATGGCGGACGGACTCGCGCAATGGGTCTTCGATCGCGGCGCGCTGTGCGGGCAGGCCGGACTGGTCGCGGCAGTCATCAGCGCCGATGGACCGCACCAGAACATGACGCAGGACGAACTCGCGCAGCGCATACAGGCCGAACTGCGGCAGCATTTCGGGGCGCTGCCTGAGCCTGAATGGCAACGCGTCATCGCGGAGAAGCGCGCCACTTTTTCCTGCATTGCTGGTCTGCAACGGCCGGCACAGCGCACCCCGCTGGAAAATTTTTATCTCGCGGGCGACTACACCGGAAACGAGTACCCGGCGACGCTGGAAGCCGCAGTGCGCAGCGGCGTCGCCTGCGCGCGCCACATTCTCGAATCAACCTAGCGCCTGGAGCACCCGGGCCGGCAGCGGCATCGATTTTCCCAGCGCGTGGTCAATCCACACCACCACAACTTCCCCGGTGGCGAACTGGACTGCGGCATCGGTATCGAGACGGATATCGTGCGTCACGGTGAAACTGCTGCGCCCCACTTTCTCCAGATAAGTGGCGACCGAGACTGTCGCGGGATAGGTAATCGGCTTGATGAAATCGCAGGTCGCTCTGACGACGACCGGGCCGCAGCCGTTTTCAAGCATGGGGATGGCGAACGCGTTGAACCACGATATGCGCGTTTGCTCCATGTAGCGGAAGTATTCCGTGTTGTTGACATGGCCAAGCGCATCCATGTCGCCCCAGCGCACCTTGATGTTCTCGGTCCACAGTGATTTTCGTTGCCCACTCATGGAAATTCCCGGTTAGCTCCTGCGTTCAAGACGGTATAATCAGCGGCACTAATATTAGCAGGAGCAGCAAGTGTCCGAACGCGAATCCATGCAATACGACGTCGTCATCGTCGGCGCGGGCCCGGCGGGGCTGGCGGCGGCGATTCGTCTCAAACAGCTTGCAGCCGAACACCAACACGAGGTCAGCGTCTGCGTGCTGGAAAAAGGCTCCGAAGTCGGCGCGCACATCCTGTCCGGCGCGGTGATCGACCCGCGC
>CAKKQX010000318.1 GCA_919902235.1 Burkholderiales bacterium | reverse complement strand
TGGTAGGAGGTGCGAGATTCGAACTCGCGACCAACGGATTAAAAGTCCGCTGCTCTACCAACTGAGCTAACCTCCCACGAAAAGCCCGAGATTTTACCCCGCGTGCCCGGGGCGGGTCAATAAAATACCCGGATTCGAGCGCGATGGGACGCGGATCAGGCTTCCTGCATCATGCGCCAATACTGGAATTTCATGGTGCCGGCCGCGCCGATGACGATGGCGAAAAACGTGAGTATCGAGCCTATGGCGAGGGTCGAGATGCCGGTGATCGCCTGTCCCACGGTGCAACCCATGGACAATACGCCGCCTACGCCCATCAGCACGCCGCCGACGGTGTGGTTGGCGAAGTCCTTGAATGAAGCGAACCACTCGATGCGAAAGCTCCTGGTTGCCAGCGCGTAAAGCAGCGATCCCGCAATGACGCCCACCAGCGCCATCACCCCGAAATTAATCAGCGTCATTTTTCCGGGATTTATCAGGTAGCGCATCGAATCGCCCATCGGACTGATGAAAGTGAACGACTGCACCTGCACGCGGCTCGGCACATCGGTTGCCATGTCAGCGTATTCTTTCCACGTCTGTCCCGCGCTGCCGCCGGTCAGGTACCAGCCGGCGATGACCGCGAGCCCGATCACCGCACCGCCCAGAATATTGTCGGCATTGCCACGAAAATCAACAGACTTGAATACGAAGCCAAACATGCCGATCGCGGTGATGGCGGCCACAGTGAAGTTCAGGGCGCGCGACGGCGGCATGCCGAACATGCCGGAGATGATGGATCCCACTTCCTGCGTCGGCACGCCGCGCTGCGCGAGGTCGATGGCCGTGGCGGAAACCCAGGGATGGAACAGCTTCTCGTAAAACGGCGTCCACAGCATCAGGTACGCCGCAATCATCGCGATCAGCAATACGGTCAGCGACTTGAGGTTGCCGCTGCCGACGCGCACCAGCGTCTTGTTGCCGCAGCCGCTCGCCAGCGTCATGCCGATGCCGAACATGAGCCCGCCGACGAGGTAGCGCAGCCAGGCGAAGTTGGCGGTGCGGTAAGGCGGAAAGGTTTCGCCCGCAAGATTCACCACGCCGCCAGCTTCGAGCGCGATGACGCCGGTCAGCGCCAGTGCCATGGCGAACACCCAGGCGCGCATGCGGCCGGTATCGCCGATATTGATCCAGTCGGAGATCGCACCCATGGTGCAGAAATTGGTTTTGTTGGCGACCGCGCCCATGATCACCGCGATGCCGAATACCGCGAGCAACACCTGATTGTGGATCGTGAATTCCATGTTGCCTCCTCCTGCTCCGATGCGTGTGACGCTGGCCCCGGTCTATTCCGGCTTCAAGCCCAGTCGCATTGCTATATTAATGGATGCTAATGCAATTAGTTTAACTATTTGTTTTAATTGATATATTTAGTTTCCATATGGGGTCGGATCGGCGATGCCGGCAGCCTCGAAGCCGGCGCGGCGCAGGCGGCAGGAGTCGCAGCGGCCGCAGGCCTGCCCTTGCGCGCTCGCCTGGTAGCAGGACACGGTCAGCGCGTAATCCACGCCGAGCGCGCTGCCGCGCCGTATGATTTCGGCTTTGCTGAGCGCGATGATGGGCGTGTGCAGCACCAGCCTGCAGCCCTCCACTGCGGCCTTCGTTGCGAGATTCGCCATGGTCTCGTAGGCACGCATGTATTCGGGGCGGCAATCGGGATAGCCCGAGTAATCGACGGCATTGGCGCCGAAAAAGATGTCGCACGCGCCCAACACCTCGGCCCACGCCAGCGCGAGCGACAGCATGATGGTGTTGCGCGCCGGCACATAGGTGACCGGAATGCCGGTCGTCGGCGTTTCGGGTACGGCGATGTTTTTGTCGGTAAGCGCCGAACCGCCGAAAGCCGCGAGATCGATCTTGAGCACGCGATGTTCGGCGGCGCACTGCGCGCGCGCCACGCGCGTCGCGGCATCGAGTTCGGCGCGGTGCCGCTGGCCGTAATCAATCGACAGGCAATGACAGGCGAAACCCTGCTCGCGGGCAATGGCAAGGGTGGTGGCGGAATCGAGCCCGCCGGAGAGCAGCACGACGGCTTTATTCATGAATGCAGATCAAAACCTGTGGACAGGA
>CAKKQX010000317.1 GCA_919902235.1 Burkholderiales bacterium | reverse complement strand
GTTAGTGACATTGTCCCGAGCGCTGCTTATCCCCTGAAAGGCCTGCAGGCCGTCCACCTTGAAGCGCTGGTAAGCAAGCAACGGCGAAATGCCGATCGAATGATTTGGGCTTACTTTGTATGCAGCGGTCGGTGCGACGAAGAGCTGCATCATGTCCACACCCAGCCTGCCGCAGCCAAGCAGCATATTGGCTTGCGCCGTGCCGCAAGCGGCGAAAGGCGGCCCGGCAAGCGGCGTGTTGAAATCGGTGTTCATGCCCCCGTGTCCGTAGACTGTGACGCCCAGTGACAGATCAGGGTTGATCATTTTGTTGTAACCGAACTCCGGGATCAGGAAGTAATTGCTGTCGCTATCCGCAGTGCCATTGTAGAGGCCGCCGAATACGGTCTCGCCCTGCCGCGACACCGAGCGCCGCGGGCTGAACAGGTCGACGCCGAAGTCTATGCGGTTGCCTACCCAGACCATGCTGGCAGGGTTTCCCGCACCGCCGAACGTATCATGGGCCATGGCAGTGTCAGCCCCCGCCATGCCCTTGCTTTTCATTCCGTGTCCATGACTGATATAACCGTTGGTCGCGCCCGCCGCACCCGCGGTCAACACGCCCGCCACAGCCAGCGCAACTGTAAAACTCGTTTTCTTGCGTAGCATTTTCCCCTCCAACGTTGAATAAGGTGCAGCGTTTTTGTTGTTTACATATACAGGCTGACGTCCGCTTCCTGCGCCATCGGCAGGAAAGTCGCGGCCCCGCAGTACTCCTTGACCTCAGGTACAAAATCCTCGTGTTTGAAACCGAACAAATCCACCGTCATCTGGCAGCCGATCAGGTTGACGCCGGCTTCGATGCTCAGGCCGCGCAATTCGCCGATGTCGGCAACACCGTTGTTGCTGATCGTCTTTTTCATCAGCGCCGTTGCCAGCGACTCGAAGCCCGGCACGGATGCCTGGATGATATTGGGTATGTTCCAGTTGATGGCTTTGAACCAGTTCGGGCCGAACGGCATTTTCATCGGCATTCCCGGATTGCCCAGCGGGCTGACTTTGAGATGCCCGAGATCCTTGCGCAGCAGTTGCAGGCCGTAGAAGGTGAAGAAGATCGAAACATCCCAGCCCAGCGCGGCGGCGGTGGAACCCAGAATGAACGGCGGATAAGCCCAATCGAGCGTGCCCTTGGTCGCGATGATGGTCATCGACGGCGTACGCCTGGCCTTGATCTCAGCGAGTTTGGCTTCGAGTCTTGCGTCGAGCACTTCATCGACGCGCTTGCGGATGAGGGCTTCGATTGAAGCGGGATCAAAGTTGGTGTCCATGCTTCCTCCTGAAGATGCGCGCGTCATGGTCAACCGACATCATAAACTGGCATATCGTTACATTAGAAGATAATGATATAACTGATTACCAAAAGTCAAAAAGACTTTTTCAGCGATTTTATTGCGGCCACGAACGGCAACGGATTTTCCGTCACAACTGTGGATCAGCATCCGACAGAAATACTTAAATTATTGATTAGTAAGCAATTTTATCGCTCTGGCGACCCCGGCGGCGGCACGTTGCGGCGGCGTCACAAGCCAGCCTTGACATCCTCGCCATGCAACTGGCGCTGGATTTTCGCAACGTCGCGCTTCTTCAGCGCGAACGGAAACGACAGGATATCGGTCGGGCTGGAATCGCCGTAAGGACGGTTGCACGCCGACACATTATCTTCCTTGCCGGGGCAACCCGAGGTTTGAAATGGCACGCCGGAATTGATCAGTGCTTCGAGTTTTTCGCGCGTCACGCCGTAGCCGGTCACACGCCCATCGTCGTCGAATTCCATGTCGCGGAAACTGCCGCCGGCATAGTCGATGATGTAGCGCGCGAGTTGCACCCGCCGCCACTGCCCGCGGTCGACCGGCGGCCAGTCTTCCATCAGCGAACCGCGCTCGGGGAAAAACGCGAACATGTGATTGTGGCCGCCCATGTCGCGGATCTTTTGCGCGACTTCAAGAATCTCGCGCTCGGTCTCGCCCATGCCGCCGATCAGGTGCGCGCCGAACTTCTCCGGCCCGTAGACTTCCGCCGCCCATTCGATGGCGCGCCAGTAATGCTCGTACTGGTGCGGACTGTCCACACCCTTGCCGCGCGTGCGCTCGAAGATTTCCGGGGTCACCGCGTCGAGCGCCACGGTGAAAATATCGGCGCCCATGTCGCGCATGCGAATCAGATCTTCTTTCTCCAGCGTGGTCGGATTGGAGAGGATGGACACCGGCACCTGCGGCACCGCGGCCACCCATTTCTCCAGCAGCACGTAAGTGTCGGCATTGGAATTGGGATGGGTGATCATCGAGATGCACATGCGCTGGAACTGTCCCTTGTCGGCACCGGCTTTCACCCGTTCAATCACCTCGTCGTAACGCGCGGTCGGCCAGTCGACGCGGATGAAATTGCGGTCGGCGTAGTCGCGCGACTCCTCGCGATGGCGCGCCAGCCCGCAATAGGCGCAGTTGGCGCGGCAGCCCTCGGGATAAGTCACCAGCAGGTTGAGGCAATGGGTGCACGCCGTGCGGTGCATCCTGCCCGGCACCAGCCCCAGCGTGATCGCCGCCGCCGTGCTCATCTGCACAAACTCGGGCGAGCGCATCTGCGGCGTCTTGACGTGATAGTCGGGGCGGTAAAAACGAATCGGTTGTGTTGCTTCAGTCGCTGTGCTCATAAAAACCTTCAATCGACAGGATTAACAGGATTTACTGGATTACACCCAGTCATTTCTTCTGATACTCGCGCACCTTGCGCTTGAGCGTTACGCTGGAACCAAAATTAATAAGTAAACCGACGTCCTTCCGGGATGCGGCGAGGTAATTCACCAACTGAACCTCGTGCTGCTTTGAAAGATTCTCGTTTGCCTTTAATTCACACACAACCACATCCTCTATCAACAGGTCCGCAAAATACTCGCCAACTTGCTGGCCTTCATAGTACACGGCTAGCGGGACTTGCTGAGTCACATTTAACCCGAGCTTCCGCAACTCTATAATCGTCGCGTTCTCATATACCTTCTCGAGAAAACCTGCTCCCAGAGTTCGGTGAACTCGATAGGCGCAGCCGATAATTTGTTCGGTGAGCGCTTTATGACTTA
>CAKKQX010000316.1 GCA_919902235.1 Burkholderiales bacterium | reverse complement strand
TACCACCGCCGATGCCATGCCTTCTGTTTTGTTGACCACCAGCCATATTTTGCGCCCGGTCTTGCGCAACTCGTCGGCGATGATCCTGTCCTGCGACGTCAGCCCGGCCCGCCCGTCCAGCACAAACAACACCGTGTCCGCCTCGTCCACGGCCTGACGCGTCTGCCGCGCCATCTCGTGGTAAATGCCCTCCTTGGCCACCGGCTCAAAACCGCCGGTATCGACCACCAGATACGGCTTGGTGCCGATGCGGCCGTGGCCGTAATGGCGGTCGCGCGTAATGCCCGGCGCATCATGCACGATCGCATCGCGGCTCCGCGTCAGGCGGTTGAACAACGTCGATTTACCGACATTGGGCCGGCCGACTATCACAATGGTGGGTTTCATAATCAGGGTATTGGATTTCTTGGCGCTCTTGGCGCCCTGGCGGCGAAAAAATTATTGCACGGTAATGGCGAAAACGCCGCCGTTGCGGGTCTGCACCACCAGTGCGTTGCTGCCGAGTTCGACCGGCGGCACGCCGATCGCGCTGCCGTCGGTCGCGATGCGCGCAGCGAAAGAACCGTCTTCGCGCGACAAAAAATGCACATAACCCTGGTAATCGCCGACGACCACATAACGGCCGAACGCAAGAGGCGCGCTGATGCCGCGGCCGGCAAGCTTGTCCTGTTTCCAGATGCTCGCGCCGCTCGTCTTGTCGAGCGCAATCACCGCGTTCTTGTCGTCGGTCACATAAAGATAGCGGGCATCGATGTCCATTCCCGCGAAGCTCGACAGATCGCGCGACCAGATGGAGGTGCCGCGTGCAGCATCAAAACAGGCAACGCGCCCCTGCAACGCGACCGCGCACACCTGGCGCTCGTCCAGCACCGGCAGGCTGGTCACATCGGCCACGCGTTCGAGTTCGGTGGCGCCGCGCGGCAATGCCACCACGCCTTCCCAGCCGACATTGCCGGTGGCGAGCGCAATCGCCGCCAGCCGTCCTCCGGCAAAGCCGGCAAACACCGCGCCGCGCTCCACCACAACGCCGGCGTGACTGCGCACCGACAACGCCGGGGTGCTGCGCTGATAGATCCACTTGCGTTTGCCGCTGCCGGCGTCCAGCCCGAAAATGCGGCCATCGCCGGCGCGCACCACCACAACGCCGTCGTGCGCTACCGGCGGCGCCAGCACTTCCCCCGACAATTGCGCCTTCCACAGTGGCTTGCCACTGCGGTCGAACGCCAGCACTTCGCCGCCGCCGGTTCCCGCCAGCACCATACTCCCGCCGCCGCCAACGCCGCCGGAGATACGCTGCCCGGCTTCCATGCGCGCAACCTGCCCGCCGCTGGCAGCATCAAATCCGGTAATCTGCCCCGATGCGCCCGCGGCATAGACGATATTTCCCAGTACCGCAGGGAAAAATACACCGTTGCCGGCAGCGCCGGCGTTGCCCTGCCAGAGGATTCTCGGTGTCGCCGTCGGCTGTATGGTGACCAGTTCGGCGGGTTTCTGCGCTGGCCGGCTGCTACCGAACCAGCGATCATAAGTGCTGCTGACCGTCTGGCAGCCGCCAAGCGCCACCATGGCTACCACCACCAGGCGTCGGATCGAAAACGGACTCATTTGGTTTCACCCAGCGCATCGAGCTTGAGTTGAACCAGCTGGTGATGCGAGCTTTTGGTGTCGCTTTTTTCAAGTGCCTGCCGGTAGGCGCTGCGCGCTTCCGAGGGCTTGCCCTGCGCCGCCAGAATATCGCCCTTCAGATCGGCATACAGACCAGTGAATGCCTGTGCCGGCTTGGCCTCCACCAGCTTGAGCGCTTCAGCATAGTTCTTCTCATCGAGCAGCACACCGGCGAGTCGTAGCCGGGCCACGTCGCGCATTTCATCCTCCCTGGCATGCTCGATCACCCACTGCAGGCGGGTTTTCGCCACCGCAAGATCGCCGGATTCGAAGCTGAGCTTGGCGCTGGCCAGCGCTGCCATCGCCGCATACTGCGTTGCGGCATACTTGTCGATGATTTGCACGGCAATATCACCGGCTTTTTTCTTTTCGTTGGCGCGCTCTGCGCTCTCCATTTGCGCATAAAGCGTCACCGCCTGCTGCGCCTGCTGATGCCGGTAGTAGCGCCAGCCCTGGTACGCGGCGGCGGCGAGCGCGCCCACCACTACCACCGTCACCACCAGATTGCCGTATTGATTCCACCAGGATTTGAGTACTTCCAGTTGTTCCTGCTCTTCAAGATCGTAGGCCATCATGCTTTCCTGTTAACGAAACCCAGGCTGATCAGCTGCGACAATACCGGAATCAGCCCAGAGTCCATAAAATAATTAATTAAAACAACAAGTTACTTTCTACGCCCTGCTGCGTTCGCATTATTGATCAGGTCCCGCGCCTCGGCCAGGGTTGCGCGGACCTGCGGCGCAGCTTCGCGCAAGGGCTTAAGCGTCACCTGCTCCGTCGCCGCCTCTTCCTCGCCAATGATCACGGCGAAGCGTGCGCCGCTGGTATCGGCTTTTTTCATTTGCGCCTTGAAACTGCCGCCGCCGCAGTGCAGAACAACGCTGACGCCGGAATCGCGCAAACGCTCTGCCGCAAGTTGCGCAAAGCGCTCCGCAGCTACACCCTGATGCACCAGATATGCGTCTGGCACGAGCCGCACAATCGGCGTACTGCTGTCCTTAAGCAGGGACAACAATCGCTCGACGCCCATCGCGAAACCGCACGCCGGCGCCGGATTGCCGCCGATCTGCTCGATCAGCCCGTCATAGCGTCCGCCGGCGCACACCGTGCCCTGCGCACCGAGACGGTCGGTCACCCATTCAGCCTCGGCACGGCGCTGCAGTTCTCGTGCGACGTCTACTTCTATCAGGTGGGCGGCGGTTTCGGCGATCAAAAAGGTCTTGGAATTGACCGCATCGATAAGTATGTGAGTATGTTCAAAATTGGTCAGCTGACGGGTATTGATTTGCTGGGAGAGGCTGAGGGTACGATTCCAACGATTGCGTGGAAGGAAAAACTATTCCCCGATGACCCATGGCGTGTGGGTGACACTTATAACACAGCGATTGGTCAGTATGGATTTCAGGTAACACCAATTCAGATGGCTCGTG
>CAKKQX010000315.1 GCA_919902235.1 Burkholderiales bacterium | reverse complement strand
GGTTTCTTTGAGATGTGTAGATACCTATGCCTTCCGGGAGGGTCGGGGAGAAGGCCCGAGCGTTCCGATTGTCAGCCATTATGAAACGCTCAATAGGCGCAGGGCCGTTTGCCGCTCTACAGGCCGATAAACAGTTCATGCCGATCGTCGCGATCGGCGCAACCTGCAAACTATGCCGTCTTGCGCTTGCTGCTACTCAGCGTGAGCAGCCCCGGCACGCGCGAAGCACGCACCAGCACATCGCCTTCGAACATGCGGCGCTGGGTGCGAAAGAACGCACCCTGCTCGGCATGCCATTGCCCGTCTTTTTGTTTCACCGTCGCCGCAACGGTGAGGATGCCAGAGGGCATGGCAATGCGGAGTTCGGATTCGGGATTGCCGGTGGCGCGCGTCACTTCATGCACCACGCTGCCGCCAAGCCGCGCCGCGACCGCCATGCACAGCGATGCCGTCAGCGGCAGCGCGCGATGCGGCTGGCCGTTGGACAGCATGCGCCCGGTCACGTCCATGCGGTCCGCCGCGATCGCCTCGCCGGTAAGCAGCAGCGCGTCCTGCGCGGGCGACACGAAGCCGACGAAAGGCACGGATTTTTTCTTCATCGCCTCGTCGGGATTGGCAGTGATGCCCATCGCCACCGAAGCGGCAACGCGAATCGCGGCAAGCTTCTTGTGCAGTTCGGGATTGGCATCAATTTCATCGGGCATCTCGGTGCCCCTGACGCCGAGGTCGGCGGCCCGCACGAACACGCAGGCATTGGCGGCATCGATCATGGACACACGAAACCTGCCGAACCCCGGCACATCGAGATCATCCGCGACATTGCCGGTCGGCAGCAGCCTGCCGGTAGTGGCGCCGCCGGGATCGCGGAATTCCAGCTTGACCGGCGCGCCGGTGCCGGCCACGCCGGGAATCGCCAGATCGCCGTCCACCGCCGCCATGCCGTCGTCGAGCGGAAAACACGCGTGTATGATTTTTTTTGTGTTGGTGTTGTGCACGCGCACCAGCGCCTCTTTGCCCGATACTTTGACCAGTCCCTCGTCCACGGCAAACGGCCCCATCGCCGAGGACATGTTGCCGCAGTTGGCGCCGTATTCGACACGGGCTTCCTTCACCTGCACCTGCGCGAAGGTGTAGTCGATGTCCGCGTCCGGTCGTGAGGGCGGTCCCACGACGCAGACTTTCGAGACCGAAGACACGCCACCACCCATACCGTCGAGCTGGCGGCCATAGGGATCCGGGCTGCCGATCGCTGCCAGGAAGATTTCATCCCATTGCGCACGCTCGCGCGGCAGGTCCCGCTCGTGAAAAACGACGGCGTTGCTGGTGCCGCCGCGCATGAAGACCGCGGGTATCTTGAATTGTTTCATGATGAATCTCTCCTGGATGCGTGATTCAGTGATTAAGTGATTTGGTGATTGGGGAGGCTTGAAACGCCGCAGGCATGGATATTTTAAAGCGCATTTCAAAATGACGCTTTACCCTCATCCCAACCCTTCTCCCTCCGGGAGAAGGGCTTGTCTTCCCTCCCCCCGGGACAAGGGAACACTTGGAGGAAGAGTGGGATGTTGACTACGCCCCGCTTTCATTTTGAAATGCGCTCTTAATCACCCAATCACATAATCACTGAATCGCTCAATTCCCACAAGACGCCCACGACGGATCAAAATGCAAGTGCTGCGGCAGCCGAGCAGCGCCAGCGCGATATCGGCTTCAAAACAGTAAAGCCCGGCCGCGCCGGTGGGCGCGATGCCGAACGGCATGTTGAAGGTGTCGCCGAACAGCGTGGTCTGCTGGGAACGGCGCGAGACATCGACCAGGGTGCGCGGCTTCAGGCGTATGCGCCCGAACACGGCGCGGTTCTCGCCCAGTGTGGCGTCCTCTTCGGCGCCGCCCTCGAGGTAATCGTAAGCCACGCACGGCAGCCGCCGCTCGGCCATGCGGCGCAGGTCTTCGATATTAAATGCCGGCTTGAAGTTCACTATCTGGATTTTACTCGCGTGTCGTGCACCAAACTGGCGCCTGCTCCTCGCAGCACTTTATAAATCCAGGTGCGATGCGGTATTCTAATGCATGCACGCGTCTGTCGGCGCAACTGCTAATGTAAAGGAGTCCATGATATGAAAATCGCTTCGCGCAAAGCCAGCGTCACCAAAATCCGCCAGCCCCGCCTGCAGCGCGGCATGTCCTCCGGCGAATGGCAGGCCCGCGTCGAGCTCGCCGCCGCCTACCGCCTGACTGCGATGATGGGTTGGACCGACATGCTGGGCACCCACATTTCATGCCGCGTGCCGGATACCGAAGACCAGTTCCTGATCAACCCCTATGGCCTGCTGTTCGACGAGATGACCGCCTCCGCCCTCATCAAATGCGACATCGACGGCAGGAAGCTTTCCGAGTCGCCGTACGAAATCAACGAAGCCGGCTTCACCATTCACAGCGCGGTCCACATGGGCGCGCCCGATGCGCATGCGGTCATGCACTGCCACACCCAGTACGGGGTCGCGGTTTCCGCCCAGAAAGACGGCCTGTTGCCGCTCACGCAGATGGCGCTCACCGCGTTGAACCTGGTGCGCTACCACGACTTCGAGGGCGTGGCGCAGGACCTCGACGAACGCGAACGCCTGGTCGAGGACCTCGGCGACGGCGGCATGCTCATCCTGCGCAACCACGGCACGCTCACCGTGGGCGCCAGCGTCGGCGAGATGTTCGCGCGCATGTACCGGCTCGAGCGCGCGTGCAAGTTCCAGATCACCGCCATGACCGGTGGTGCGGAACTCAACCGCATCCCGCAGGAAATCATCGACCACACGCTGGAGCAGGGCAGGCAGATCTACTCCAAGGGCGGGCGCGGCGAAGGCGGCAACCTGATGTGGGCGGCCCTGCTGCGCAAGCTCGACCGCGAAGATCCCGGTTACGCCGTCTGACCCGCGCATTCCCTCCACCCCGGCAATCGGCGCCGCGCGCGAACCGCGGCGCCGTGCCGGCCGCCCGGCGCCGGCTGCAATAACCGAAGCACCCTCATGTACCGCATCGCGCTGATCACCGTGCTCATCCAGGGCTGCAATATCGGCAGCAAGGTAGCGGCATCGCTGTTTGCCATTCACCTCGGCGCCAATCCCTTCCTGATCGGGCTGCTGATCGCGATGTATTCGGCCTTCGGTCTGGTGCTCGCCCTCTACGTCGGCCGCGTTTCCGACCGCTTCGGCTCGCGCCGGCCGATGATGGGAGGGGCCGCGGCGATAGGCACCGGACTGCTGCTGCCGTGGATCTGGCCGACACTGGGAGCGCTCTATGCCTCGGCCGCGCTGATCGGCATGGGCTTCGTTTTTTTCAACGTCGCAGTGCAGAATCTCGCCGGCGGCTACGGCCCGTCCAGCGAGCGCACGCGCAATTTCAGCATGCTCGCCCTCGGCTATTCGGGCGGTCATCTCGTCGGTCCGCCGATTGCCGGTTTGGCGATCGACTATTATGGCCATGGCGCAGCCTACCTTTGCTTTGCCGCGCTCACCGCCGTGTCGATGATCATGCTGGCGTGCTACCGCGATCTCGAAAGCGCCCGCCACGCCGCCGCGGAAGCAGCACGTCACAAGGTGCTTGACCTGCTGCGCCTGCCTGCGCTGCGCCGCGCGGTCATCGTCGGCGGGCTGGTGGCGACCGGTCAGGATCTCTACTCATTCTACGTGCCGATCTACGGCAATTCGATCGGGCTGTCGGCCTCCACCATAGGCGCGGTGCTGGCGATGGCGGCCGCGGCCACGTTCGTGGTGCGCTTCCTGCTGCCGTGGCTGACGCGGCGCTACGGCATCGAAGGCGTGCTGTCCGCCGCAATGTTCGCGGCCACCGCGCTGTTCCTGCCCTTCCCCTTCGTCACCTCGGTGCCTGCGCTGTGCGCACTGTCGTTCTGCATCGGGCTCGCGCTGGGCTGCGGCCAGCCGCTCACGCTCAACATCGCCTACAACCGCTCGCCGCCCGGACGCTCGGGCGAGGTCGCCGGGCTGCGGCTCACCGTGAACAACGTCGCCCACATCGTGGTGCCGGTCGCCGCCGGCGCGCTGGGCGCCGCGCTGGGCGTGGCTCCCGTGTTCTGGGCGAGCGCCGGCCTGCTCGCCACCAGCGGCTATTTCTCGCGCCGAACCGACTAGCCGGCGCCCGCGGCCGGCCACGGCAACATCAGCCACGCCGTGGCGCGACGCGCGCCGCATCCATCGTTAACTGGCTCGCATCGGCTGTTGCCCAGGCGCCGCAGAAGAATTAACGCTGCACGCGCTACGAGCGAGCCGCCGCGCGCCCTGCAATGCGCCCGAACACCGCGCCCGACATGAGCCCGGTGCCGAGCGGATAGTTGTGGTGGAACAGCCCGCCGACCATTTCGCCGCAGGTATACAGGCCGGGAATCGGCCTCCAGCCGGTGGACATCACCTGGGCGTCCTTGTTGATGCGGATGCCGCCAAAGGTGAAGGTGATGCCGCCGGTCACTGCCCAGGAGACGAACGGCGGCTTGTCGAGTTTTTGCGCCCAGTTGGTCTTCGCCGGTGCGATGCCCTCGGTGTGCAGTCCGTCCAGCACCGCCGGATTGAACGGGCCACCGCGCTCGCACGCCGCGTTGTATGCGTTGAGCGTCTTCATCGCCTGCGCGTGATCGACATTGAGCTGCTTCACCAGCCCTTCCAGGGTATCGGACCTGAACGGCTCGCTGGTCGAGTAGCGCGGCTCCAGCAGATGCATCGCCTTGCTGTCGAAAATCTGATAGACCAGGCTCCGCGGCTGCCTGAGAATCAGACCGCCGTACTTGGCGTAAGTGAACGACTGGAAATCCGCCGCCTCGTCGATCCAGCGCCTGCCTTCGACGTTGATCATCACGCCGTAGGGATAGGACAGGCGATTGGTCTTGTCGGTGAGCTCACGTTTGCCGTAATCCGGCGCATCGGCGACGATCGGTGTCGCATGGCAGCCGCCCCAGTGGCCCCACGGCATGGCGCCGATGTCGAGCGCCATTTTGAGGCCGTCGCCGTAATTGAAATTGGAGCCGCGCACCTTGGCGTGCCCCCATTCCTGGCCGAGATAATGCGTGCGCCACGCCGGGTTCGTCTCGAAACCGCCGCTGGCGAGGATCACCGCTTTTGCACCCAGGGTTGCCAGACCGTCGGGACCGCGCACCACCACGCCGCTGACGCGCCCGCTTTCGTTCTGCGTCAACTGCAGCACGTGCGCTTCGTAGCGGATCTCTATGCCCATGTCTTCGGCGGTCTTGAACCAGGTATTCGACAGGCCCACGCCCTCGTGCACGGTTCTGACGATGGCGCCTTTCGGCCACTTGATCTGATCGCCGACCTTGATCCCCATCACCGACTTGGCGAGTTCGAACTGCATCCTGCCCACGTCCTGCAGCCAGCACGTGGTGTCGTACGACTGGTCGATGAGAATGGCGGACAACTCGGGATCGCTGCGGCCGTCCGTCACGCGCATCAGATCCTCGCGAAACGCTTCCTTCGGATAGGTCGGAACGCCGGCGTGAAACCCCGGGTACTCCTGCTCCGCCGCGGGCACGAAGCGGTCGAGTTCGGAAACCTTGTCGAAAAAGAAGCGGAAAATCGCGCCGCTGAAATGCGTGTTGCCGCCGCGCTGCTGTTTGGGCGCTTTTTCGAGCACCACCACGCGCCCGGCGCCATTTTCTTTTGCCGATACCGCGGCCGCAAAGGCCGCATTGCCGGCACCCACCACAATAACGTCATAATCAGCCATCCCAACCCCCTCAAAAATGACAATAAACTTCTTGCATCCTCTTGCACCCCATACTTTTGTATACTATGGTATACCATATTTCCAGTCAACCGCCCGCGCGGTGCTTGACGCGCTTCGGATCGATGCCGCAGAATGCCATGCACCTGCATGCCATGCCGTCGCAACCGGCTGCATTCCCGATGTTATATTTCCGGGGTCATTGCAGTTCAACATTCATGATGAGCAGCCGAAAGATCCATTTGCATGCCCCCGAATAGAGAAAAAGAAAAAGCACCGCATGCATCCCGCGGCTCCGCGGGAATTCCGTTGTCCGAGCATGTCTATTCCGAACTTAAAAAAGCCCTTCATACGGAGCGCTTCGAGCCCGGCGAACGGGTGCGCGAAGCGGCCGTTGCAAGCTGGCTGCAGGTAAGCCGCACCCCCGTGCGCGAGGCGCTGCGCCGCCTGGTATCGGACAATCTTCTGGTCGCGACGGAGCATGGGCTGGCAGTTCCCCAATTGAGCCGGAATCAAATCTTCGAGCTTTATGCAATGCGCGAAGTGCTGGAAGGCGCTGCCGCGGCGCTTGCGGCCCAGCACGCATCCCCTGCGGAAATCGGTTTTCTCAACGAGGTGTTGCGGGAGCAGGCCGCCGTCAGAAACAATGCAGCGCGCCTGCCGGCCATCAACAAGGAGTTGCATGGCTGCATCTACCGGGCCGCCAATAACCGCTACCTGGTCAGGATGCTGCAATCGCTCCAGGACGAGCTTGAACAACTGCGGGGAACGACGTTCTCCTGGCCGGGACGGCCCAAGCAGGCCCTTCAGGAGCACCAGGCCATCGTGCGCGCCATCGCGCGCCAGGACCCGCGCGCCGCGGAAAAGGCGGCGCGTCTTCACGTC
>CAKKQX010000314.1 GCA_919902235.1 Burkholderiales bacterium | reverse complement strand
AGCGTCATGTTCCAGGAGAGAGTCTGGTCCGACCTGGATTGCGTAGAAAGTTGTGGTGTGCTCATTTCTTGCGTGCTTTCCTTGGTTGAGAGTTGACACTTTTGCGCCGGCTGACACCGGCCATCTGTTCGAGCACCGCACATATTGCAGCGGTGTCTTCCTTGGCGCGGCCCTGTGCCAGAGCCGCAGAATAAAACGCCTTGCTGGCTTCAAACAGCGGCGTCGGGCAATGCAGGCCCGCCGCAAATCCGCTGATGATATCGATATCTTTCTGGTAGACATCGACCTTCATCGTCGCCTGACTGTAATCGTCCGCGATCATCAGCGGCGCCCTCACCTCAAACATGCGCGAGGTTCCCGCGCCGTCCTTGATGACTTTATAGAGCAGGTTTAAATCAAGTCCCGATTTCAGTCCCAGCACGATGGCTTCTGCCGCCGCGAGATTATGTATCGTCACCAGCAGATTGGCGACGTATTTGAGCCTGGAGCCGTTACCGTATGCACCGCAGTAATGCATGCTGCGCGCAAAGCCGGCAAAAATGTCCGCGCAACGCCTTACCGCCGCGCGCTCGCCGCTGGCGTACACCGAAATGTCTTTCGTCGCGGCCTGGGCGCCGGTGCCGCTGATCGGGCAATCGAGTACGGTAATCTCCCGCGCTGCGCAACGTTCGCGCAGATCAAGCTTAACCTCCAACGGCAGTGTGCTGGTCTCGATGATCACAGTGCCGCGCCGCACGCGCGCGGCAAGGCCGTCCTTGCCGAAAAACGCCGCCTCGCACGCTTTCACGCTGGGCAGCGAGGTGATCAGCGTGGCGCAGCGCGCGGCAACGGCCGCTGCCGACACCGCGACCTGCCCGCCCTTGCGTTTCAGTTCATCGCGCCGGCGCCGGTCGGGATCAAATCCGACGACGCCGAAACCGGCGGCGCGCAAATGCGTGGAATAGGCGCCGCCCATGATGCCCAGTCCGATCTGTCCGATAACAGCTTCAGTAATGATAAACTCCTAAATATTGTTTAAAAACAATTATTTATTTAGATAATCCGAGAAATGTCATTACACTTTTCAATTCCCCGTACTGGGCCTCCAGAAACTTGCGCATCTCGGCCGAGCCTTTGAAAGTATCGTCCCACTGGTTTTTCTCGGC
This sequence comes from Burkholderiales bacterium, assembly GCA_919902235.1. Lineage (GTDB taxonomy): Bacteria > Pseudomonadota > Gammaproteobacteria > Burkholderiales > SG8-41 > CAKKQX01. The sequence goes on along the minus strand of CAKKQX010000314.1, from coordinate 2,707 downwards.
GTATTTCTTGAATTCGTCGCTGTGCACCACGCTGCTCAACACGCCTTCCCAATAAGCGGTTTGCTGCGGCGTCATGCCCTTGGTGCCGATTACGCCGCGCCAGTTTTCGAACACGCCTTTGTAGCCAAGTTCAGGCCAGGTCGGTCCGCTGGCGAGCGCGCCCGTCATGCGCTTGGAAGAGGTGACCGCAATCACGCGCAGTTTACCGCTCTCGACGTGGGGGGAAATCTGCACCGTGCCGCCGGACATCACGTCCACATGGCCGCCGAGCAGTGCGGCGAGCGCATCGCTGGTGGAATTGAAACTCACCAGTTTGACTTTGCTTATATCTACACCGCCGGATTGCAGGGGTATGCCGACCGTGATGTGATGCGTGCCGCCGGCTGCGCTGCTGAGCGCGATGCTGAGCGCAGTCGGATTTTTCCTGAGTACCTCGACCAGATCCTTGCCGGTCTTGATCGGCGATTCCGCGCGCACCGCGAATCCGACGTATTCGGTCAGCAGCACCGCCAGCGTGGTGAAGTCGGTGTAGGTCACCGGCAGGCGGCCGTTGATATGGTTGGTCAGAATCGTCGCCGAGGTGATGCTCAGATAATGCGGATCACCGGCGCGCTGATTAAGAAAACCGTAGGCAACGGCGTGCCCGCCGCCGGAGCGGTTGACGACCGTGCTGGTTGCCGGAACCAGTTTGAATTGGTCCCACAACCGGTGCACAGTACGTCCGGTGGTGTCGAGCGAACCGCCGGCGCCCGCCGGGACGATCAATTCGACATTGCGCTGCGGACTCCATCCCTGCGCGTAAACCGTGTGCGACGGCAGAACGCCCGCAATTGCAAATACCGCACCTGCAGCAACCCCAAGCAACTGGCGCATCATGACTGCCCTCCTCCTGATGACATTTAACGGAAAAAAATACCCTGCAATCTGCGTTGCTTCAATGGCCCGTAACCCTCAATTCGCTTTCATATTGACCCGCGCCTGTTCGGCCTCTTCGGCAGACATGGAATCAATCCGGTTTTCCAGGTACGGTGTTGAGCATACCAAGGTATAGCGGGCGAAAGGCGATTTCGCCTGCAGCCGGTAGGTTTCTCCGCGCGGCACGTAAACGATATCGCCCGCCCCCAGGATTTTGCTTTCATCTCCCGCCTGCGCCTGCAACCGGCCGCCGAGAATGTAGAAAAACATCTCGCGCTCAGCCTTCATCTGCGGCTCGTCGCAGCCCGCAGGCACTTCGAAAAATCCGAACGCCAGACGCTCGCCTTCGATCCAGTTCACGCGCCGGGCCGACGCGCGCGGGGCGTCGAGCGTATCGATGATCGGATAGAAACAGGTGTGCAGCCCCTCGATGACCGCCTGCGACTCGCCCTCGGTCTTTTTGTGCTTGTCGCGGTCGCCCACGTTGTATTTGCGATTGACTTCGTCAACCGTCATCGCCTTGTCCGGAACGGCTTCGTCTTCCGCCAGGCCGACCACGGTCCAGGTCTTGTCCTTGATATAAAGGTACTGGAGATTGCCGTCCTCGGTCGCCCGCATCGAATGGCGTGCATAAGCCGGGGCGTGCACGAAAGTGCCGGGGCTGACGATGCGGCGGTCCTTGCCGACAATGGCGTTGATCTTGCCCCTGATCGGGAAAATCAGCAGCTCGTTGGGATGGTAGTGCAGTTCCGATCCGGTGCCGGCGTTTTTGTGGAGCAGGCAAAAATACATGTATTTGCCCTCGATGACCGGCGCTTTGCCGGTCGACAGATGCGGAGTGAGGTAATTGCTTTGGAAATCCTCGAAACGGAAAAACGGCATGTTGCTCCTCGCGACTGGTTTATTTGATTCCGCCGCCGCGGATGGAATACAGGCGGGTTGAGGCGGGTTGCGAATCTATTTCAGCATCTGTTTCAATAACTATTTCAATGATAGACGCGCGCCGCGCAATCGCGCAATGGCGGCATCGATAAGCTGGCGCGAAATGTGGACTGGTTCAGGCAGTTCGGGCAAGGCATCCACGTCAAACCAGCGGGCATCTTCGAGTTCGGTCCCGTCGGCGCGCGCCTCTCCTCCCGCATATTCCAGACTGAAAGCCATCACCAGTGAATTTGGAAACGGCCAGGGCTGACTGCCGAAATAAAGCGGATTCCTGGTCGCGACGCCGGTTTCCTCCCGCACTTCGCGCGCCAGCGCGTGTTCCAGCGTTTCTCCCGGCTCGACAAAACCCGCCACCACGGTATAACGGCCGGCGGCGTAACCGGGCTTGCGCGTCAGCAGCAGTTGCCTGCCGCGGGTGACCAGCGCCATCACCACAGGTGATATGCGGGGATAATAGACCGCGCGGCACCGGCGGCATTCGCGGGCGCGGTCGGATGCATGCAGCGTGGTCGCCTCGCCGCAGTTGCCGCAATAACGATGGGTGCGGTCCCATTCGATAATCTGAAAAGCCCTGCCGGCGACGGCCGCAGCCCATTCGTCCGCTTCCAGAATGAGCGAGCGCATGCTGATGAACTGGGTGCCCGGCGGCAACGGCTGCTGTTCGGACATATACGCCGCGAAGCAGTGTTGCCCGTCGAGCGTGCCGAGGTACTGGCATGCCGCGGGGTCCACGCCGAGTTCGCCGGGACTTGCCGCAGGCAGGCCTGGCACATCCCGGATGCGCCGCACCAGCACCTGCCCTGCCCGGAATACGCACCAGATTGCGGGAAAATCCGGCGCCTCGGGACAA
>CAKKQX010000313.1:1689-10020 GCA_919902235.1 Burkholderiales bacterium | reverse complement strand
GAACAACACTTTTGTTTCCGGGTGCGTGGCGCGTATTTCGCGGCAGGCTTCGACCCCGCTGCCGTCGGGCAGGCGGACGTCCATCAGCACCATGTCCGGTTTCAGGCGCTTCGCTGCGCCTATCGCTTCCGCGACGGTCTGCGCCTCTCCGGCGATTTCCATGCCGGCGTCGGTGAGCATCGCACGCAGCCCGGCGCGCACGATCTCATGGTCGTCGACCAGCAGTACCCGCAACGGATGGTTTTCACCGGATGTCATGGGCCGGTTGCTCCTTCGGGATGTGCAGGGTGATCGTCACGCCATGGCCGGGCGAGGACAGAAACTCAAGCCGTCCGCCGATTTGCTGCGCACGAAATTCCATATTGTGCAGTCCGCTGTGGTTTCGTCTTGCGATTCCGGGGTCGAACCCCACGCCGTCATCGCTTATCTCCAGACGAACGACGTCATCCGTGTTTTCGAGCGACAAGCTGACGTGTTTGGCATGCGAATGCCGCAAGGTATTGCTCGTGGCTTCCCGTGTGATGTGCCGGAGGTGCTCCGCCTGCTGCGGGGTGAGTTGCGCGACGGCCAAAGGATCCAGTTTCACGCTAAAGCGCGGCGCCCCCATGGTGTCGATAGACTGCGTCAGTCTTTCGAGTTCGGCATACAGCCGGGCCTTGCTTGGAATCTGCGGTTCTGAGTTCGAAATGTAGTGACGCACGTCATGGATCACGCTGTTGAGACCCCTGATGATTTGCGTTAGATGCGTTGTCACGTCCCGCGGACGGTCGCACAGCAGTCGCTGGCATGTCTCCAGCCGCATCCCGATGGCGTAAATCGCCTGAATGATGTTGTCATGCAAATCCCGGGACAGGCGCTCCCGTTCTTCGAGTAGCTGATGCAGCCGCTGCTGGCTTGCGACGAGTGCTTCTTCGGCGCGTTTGATCGTCGTGATGTCGATGGCGATGCCGCCGAGCAGGGGTGATGGGCTTGTATTGCCGGGAATAGGGAACTTTCTGACCAGCCAGTGCTGGATCCCGTCGTCGTGGAAAAACGTCTCGAGTGTTTCGATAGCCCTCCAGTCGCTGATCACCTGGTGGTCGCTGGCTTTGCATTGCTGCGTGGCTGCCGGCGGGTACAGATCATCGTCGGTACGTCCCCGCCACCCGCCGGGTTGCGTCCGCATGGCTTTTTCTGAAACGGGATTGGCGTAAACGTAGCGTCCTTCGACATCTTTGATGAAAGCGGCGGTATTGGGAAGATGATGCATGAAAAGCGCGAACCGTTCCTCGCTTTCCTGGAGCGCCTTCTCTGCCAGCTTGCGTTCGGTAATGTCCACCGTGATGCCGCGTAATCGGACAGGCTGATTGTTCTCTACCGCGACGCTCACGATATCCCGCACCCATACCGTGCGTCCGTCGGCCGCCAGCATTCGGTATTCAAAATCATGCGCTCGTTTTTCCCGTGTTGCCGTTACGCAAAAGTCAACGGCCCATTCCCGGTCGTCAGGATGGATATGGTCTTTCCAGAAGGTGGATTCGCCCAGCCAACTTTCAACCGGATAGCCGAGCAGCCGTTGCGCTTGCTGGCTGACGAAGCTGAACCGGAGGGTTTGCGCATCCGCTTCCCAGACGATCCCATCAATGGAGTTCACCAGGGCGGAATAATTCTGCTGCGATTGTCGCAACAAGTCCTCGGCCAGCTTGCGTTCCGTAACGTCGTCGAGTAGCGCCACGAGGCTGGTGCTCTCGCCATCCCTGTCGCGCAGCAGCGCCGTCCAGAGGCTCACCACGATTCGCGAGCCGTCCTTCCTGCGCCTGACGACCTCGCGGCCGGTGCTGTTCCTGCCCTGGAATTCCTGCTTCACCAGCGCCTGGAATGCCACGCGCTGGTCGTCGGGAACGTTCGGCAGCGGATGACCGATCACCTCGTCGTGCGTCCAGCCGAAGATGCGTTCGGCCGCGGGGTTCCACATCATGACGTTGTCCGCGTGATCAATGGACACGATCGCCAGGGGCGATGCGGTGATGACCGCCTGCAGGCGGTCTTTCGTATCGCGCAGCGCTTGTTCCGCCAATTTGCGCCCGGTGATGTCCTGGACGACCGCGACAAAAAAACGCGGTTTGCCGAGATCGTCGCGTACGACGGAAACCCTGTTGTGCACCCAGATCACGCTGCCGTCCCGGATGTGGTAGCGCTTTTCAATCTCGAAGAAATCCCTTTTTCCGGCAATGAGTTCTTTGCGCAGAGCCTGGTTGTGTGGGTGGTCGTCCTCGTGCGTCAGGCTGCCGGGGGTCATCTGGCGCAGATCCTCCTCCGAATAGCCGACCATGTGCTGATAAGCGGCGTTGGCTTTGATGAAGGTGCCGTCGAGCGCAGTCATATTGATACCCGCATGCGCCGAATCGAATGTAACCCGCAACAACTCCGCGCGCTCGCTTAAGGCTTGTTCCGCTTTTCTGCGCTCGGCGGACTCTGCGACGAGCCGTGCGTTCGCCGCGGCAAGCTGCCCGCTTTCGCTTTGCGCAAGCCCCGCACGCACGCGATCCGTGATGTCCTGGGTGAAACACCGGCTGTGGATGAAGCACCCGTCCTCCTGGTAGACATTGCACGAAATAAGCACATGCCGTATCGATCCGTCCTTGTGCCGCAGGCGTGCCGCGCGGTTCTTGAGTGGCACATTTGCGTTGAGCTTCTCGAGGATGTCTTCGGCCACCTCGCGGTCAACGTGGAACCCGACGACGCAGCGGCCTAGATATTCCTCCCTGTCGTAGCCCAGCATGTTGATCTCTTCCTGATTGACCCGCAGGATCGTCCCGTCCGGAGCGACCCAGTGGATACCTATCGGCGCGTTCTCGACAAAGTCCGTCAATTCGCGCTCCCGCTTGCAAAGGGTATCGACGGTTTCCCGGTAGGTCATGCCGAAATACGCCAGAAACCAGAGAACAACCAGGATGATTGCACGGTTCGCCACGCTCATCCAAAACTCGTGTCCGGGGGACAGGAACAGTCCGATGACGGTAAGCACGGAACCCGCCGCGGCGATGGCAAATGTCTGGCGGGGGTTGGCCCATGCGAGAGCGACCCACAGAATCACGATATATAAGGAATGGACTGCGGTGCCAAGAGGCGTAAGCAAGTCGAGCACGAACACCGCCGCGATCGCCAGCGTAACGAGCAGCATGCCCGCTGACTGAAAGCCGGGCTTTGTCGGAAATGCCCGTCCGAGAACCGGTGCATCGGTTATCATGCGGTCCCTCCTCGTTTGCTCAGTTTTTTTATTTTATGACATCAGTAATTGAGCATGCAACCTGCAAGGTTGGTGAATATGGTAGTCGTGCTGGCATGCATAAGACATCAGGGGCGGCGGCTGTGGCAGGCTCAAAAGCTGACTGATCGACGCCGTGGCCATCGATAGAATTATCGGTTCCGTTCGCTGCGAAACCTACTGCACATGGGGACGGGCAAACAAACAGCTCAGCCGCTTTTTCTTTCGGGGCTTATTTTTCTTTGCGTAATTCTCAGTGGGTGTTGAAAAAATTCGCCGCATGCTGTTTTTTTCGCTGTGGCTGAGATGCGAATTGCAATATCATAAGCGCGGCGCCATCCTGCCGATACAGGACGATAGTACGGCGCCGCACCGGAAAATACTACACGCCAACAACGGGAGACCTACCATGCTTTGGGCCATTTCTTGCGTCGACAAGCCGGACACCGCCGCCATCCGCGACTCGGTGCTGCAACCCCACCGCGATTATCTGCAAAGCCGGAAAGGCATACTGGTGCTGGCGGGTGCGACGCAGAATGACGAGGGTACGGTCGCCATCGGCAGCCTGTTCGTGGTCAATGTGAACAGCCGCGCCGAAGCCACGGCGTTTTCGGATGGCGATCCCTTCACGCAGAAGGGCGTGTTCGCCAGCATCACCATCACGCGCATGCGCAAGGGGCAATGGAATCCGGCAGCGGCTGAAGACGCGTAAGCACCGGTGGCGTCAGACGCACTCGTGCGCCTGCAAATACAGACACAAACCAAGGGAGAGAAAAAGATGTCTACCCACAGAAGGTGCAGTGAGGGTGCGGCCGGCATCGCCTTCAGCGGCTGCGGCATGACGAATATCGCCCACGCGCAGCCGGGCGGCGGGCGCCGGCGCCAGGTCGTGGTCAACGGCCGCCGCGTCAAGACCATAGACGTGCATGCGCACTGCTATATCGCCGAGGCGCTGGCTTTGGCCGGGCTCAGTCTTGAAGACCAGCGGGGTCCGGGAATCGGCGAAGTAGGTGCCAGGCGCATCGCGGAAATGGACGGGCAGGGCATAGACGTCGAGGCGCTCAGCATCAACCCGTTCTGGTACCAGACCGGGCGCGATGTTGCAGCCGAAATCGTGCGCATCCAGAACGAAAAGCTCGCCGAGTTTTGCGCAACCTATCCGGACCGCTTCGTCGCTTTTGCGTCGGTTGCGCTGCAATATCCCGACCTCGCGGTGCAGCAGCTCGAACACGGCGTCAAAAAGTTCGGCTTGCGCGGCGCGGCCGTCGGCGCGAGTGTTGCCGGCGACGAATTTTCCGATCCGAAATTCCATCCGTTCTGGGCCAGGGCGGAGGAGCTCGGCGTGCTGATCTTCATTCATCCGCAAAGCACGCCGGAACTCGCAAAACGATTCAAGGGCAACGGCTGGCTCGCCAACACCATAGGTAATCCGCTCGACACCACCATCGCGCTTTCGCACCTGATTTTCGAGGGCACGCTCGACCGGTTTCCCGGGCTCAAGATCTGCTCGGCCCACGGCGGCGGCTTCCTGCCGTCTTATGCGCCGCGCTCGGACAATTGCCTGCGCGTTGCGCCGGAGATGGATACCGGCGTCAAGCTCAGGAAAAAGCCGACCGAATATCTGCGGCAGATGTATTTCGATACGCTGGTATTCAGTGCCGAGGCGCTGCGGCATCTGGCGGCGGAAGTCGGAGTGAGCCAGCTCGTCATCGGCACCGATCATCCGATTCCGTGGAATCCGGATCCGGTGGACCACATTCTCAACGCGCCGGGCTTCAGCGACGCCGAGAAGCGCGCAATGCTGGGCGAGACCGCCGCAAAATTGCTCGGCATCGAGCCTTTGTAATCCGTGAACGGCCACGACGCCTGGATGCCGCAGACAGCGCGGGATGCGATAATTTATTTTTTGGCGATTTTTCAGGAGTCCGTTGCTCATGGCCAGGCGCTGGAAAAACCGTCCCGCAGGTTCGAACTGGGGCGAATTCGGTGAAGACGATCAACGCGGGCGGCTGAATCTGCTCACCGCCGGGCGCCGCCTGCGCGCGCTGCAGGAAGTGAAGACAGGCGAGGTGTTCTGCCTGTCGCATCCGCTCGACAAGCCGGGCGGCAGCGTGCTCAATTCATTCCGCAAGCCGCCGGTGTTCCATCCGGTCACCCGCGAAGGCCAGCTCTATTTCAACCTCGCCATGGGGGAAACCGACCCGCGTTATACGGATGTCGGTTCGGACGAGGCGATCATGCTTTATTCCCAGTACTCGACGCACTGGGACGGGCTGGCCCACAAGGGCACGCTGTTCGACGCCGACGGCGACGGCGTTGCCGAAAAGGTTTCCTACAACGGCTTCCGGCTGGTCGACGGTGACGGGCGCGGGCTTTACGGCGAACTCGGCGCCGTCGCGCTTTCGGTTGCGGAGATGGCGGCGACCGGGGTGCAGGGTCGCGCGGTGATGATCGACCTCAGGCATCATTTCGGCGACGCGCGCACCGACGTGACCTGGGAGATGTTCGAACACGTAATGAAAGACGATGCAGTGACGGTGGAGCGGGGCGACATTCTGTGCATCCACACCGGTCTGGGCCAGCTGATCCGCGATGCCAACGGCAGGCTGGACAATTCAATCAAGACCAAATGCGCCGTGCTCGATGGTTACGACAAACGCTTGCTGGAATGGATTGCCGACAGCGGCGTGGCGGCAATTGCCGCAGACAGCCTTGCCGTGGAACGTTCCAGCACGCTCGGCGCCGACCCGCGCCTGGGTCACCACGGCCCGCAGCTGCCCCTGCACGAACACTGCCTGGTTAAACTGGGCATCAACCTGGGTGAGTTGTGGTATCTGACCGAACTCGCGGCGTGGCTGCGCGAAAATCACCGCAGCCGTTTTCTGCTGACTGCGCCGCCCCTGCGCATGCCCGGCGCCGCCGGTTCGCCGGTGACGCCGGTGGCGACAGTGTGAAAGGTTTTGCGAGCGAAAGAGGCGGCAGCGGGACGCCGCGCTGACTTACGGTTTGGTGGCGGGCGATCCCGCTTTGGCACGCAAGCTTTCCACGAATTCGTTTTGCAATTCGAGCGTGCCGAATTTGGCGCGCAGCGCTTTCAGGTCCAGCGGCGCATCCTTGCCCCGCGACTCCAGGCCGAGCACTTCCGGCGCGTTCCCAAGTGTTTGCACGCCTACCCGCTGCTGCTGCGCGTGGCGGGTGACGCGGCGGATGACGCCAATGCGCCAGTCGCGGAAAGTCTCGCCCTCGACGCCGATCAGGCTGCCCACTTCCACCCAGTCGCCCGCCACCGACGGAATCACCGCGCCATAGCCGCCGTCGCTCATGTCCTCGACGATCCAGCTTTCGGCCGCCTGCAATATCGTGAAGTCGAGCGAATCGTTGTTGGCGAACTCCAGCATGCGCAGGATTTCGTGCAGTCCCGGCACCACCGTGATGCGCGTTGCCACTTTGCGGCGCTCGAAGCGGCGCGACTGCGTTTTGCCTGCCCAGTCCTGTTCAAGGTGCTTAAGCAAGCTCAACAGCATGTCCAGATCATACTGATCGCCGAGATCAAGTCCGTCCGGCAGGCTGCGGGTATAGGCAATATGCGCCCGCAGCTGCTCCAGGCTGTGCAAACCTTCTCCGGCGCCGATGAAGCATACCGTTGGCAGGTCAGGAATATCGCTCACCATGCGCACCGGTGCCTTGGGCGCGGCCAGATCAACCCAGTGGGTGCAACCTACATACGGTCCGTCTTCGAGCACGAAATGCTTGCCAAAGTGCGCCACCAGGCGCACGGCCAGATCCTGGCTTGCCGGCTGCAGGCTTTCGGTCGACGACGCGAACAGCATCAGCGCCTTGAGGTATTCCTGCTTGATCGTGCCGCTGCCGCTGGAGCCGGGAAAGATCGCGATGGCTTCGTCCGCGAAGCTTTTGCTTTCGGCGTACTGATACAGGCGCGCCATACCCTCCCAGATTCGCGGTTCCACCGCGCCGTAGCGCAGCAGAACCCATTTCAACTGCTGCCGCAGGGCGCGCATCGCGCGTCCGACGATTACCGGCAGGCTGCCGGTCGACTGGGCGGATACGCCCTCGCCGTCGTCGTATTGTTGCAAGCACTGCAGATAGCCATCGCCAAGCTTCAGCCATAAGCCGTGGGCGCTCATCCACAGCCTTTGTTCGTAGGATTTTTTCTGCCGCTGTTTGCCAAGGTACTCCTGCATGACCGCGTGTTCGTGCTTACTGGAAGCGGCGTCCAGCAGATCCAGATTCCTGAATCTCGGATCCATCGTGAGGTCGCCGGCCCCGCTCATTGTATCGAGCCACTTGGCGATTTCCTCGAGCGCCTGCACGCCGTCATGCGTAGGCAGACTTGCGACCAACTCGTTCACCTTGCGGCTGTCGGCCAGGGGATGCTCAGGCTTGTTGCGACCGAACCAGTTGATCACGTTTTTTCCCCGGCGAAGGGGCTCTTGATTTTTTTTGCGGGAACAGCGATTTTAGCCAAAAACCGGCAGCAATATCCACTCTTGTTGATGGAGATTTGTATTTCAACGGCAGGACCCAGTATTGGTGCGGATGCAATGAGTCATGCCAGCGCCACGCACTATGGTTTGCAGTGCAGTGCGGGTGTAAGCAGTTGATGTAAAGGGATTCGCCCCGGCGCGGTTGTGCTCGGCGAGCATTGGGTATCATGGCGCCTGCAAGAATCAATCGCTGTGACGATTGCCGGTAATGGCGACCGACAGGTATACAGAGAATAATGCCTTGATGCAAACTGGTTTGGCGCTGAGCAACGCATTGGACAGGCCGGCGCCGGCGTCGGCTGCGGTGACCCTGTGGACTGGACGTGTAACATATTGTTTTTTATTATCAATCAATTGTTATGCATGCACGCACACTGCAGCAGGTGATTCCTTCCATTCCCACTTCCGACGGCGCGGGGGTGAAGCTGCGCCGCAGCCTGGGGCAGTCACAAGCGGCGCGGCTGGATCCCTTCCTGATGCTCGACGAATTCTCCTCGGAAAACGCGGACGACTACCTCGCCGGTTTTCCGAGCCATCCGCACCGCGGATTCGAGACGGTGACCTACATGCTCGACGGGC
>CAKKQX010000313.1:0-1679 GCA_919902235.1 Burkholderiales bacterium | reverse complement strand
CGCGGCGATCTGCGGAGCGGGGACGTGCAGTGGATGACCGCGGGCCGCGGCATCATCCATTCCGAAATGCCGCAGCAGGAACAGGGACGCATGCGCGGTTTCCAGCTGTGGATCAATCTGCCGGCGCGCGAAAAAATGAAGCCGGCCGGTTACCGCGATATTCCTGCCGCTGAAATTCCGGTGGTGGCGCTGGCGGGTGGCGGCCGCGTCAAGGTGATCGCCGGCACGCTGGAGGCGGAAGGGCGTGCCACCCCGGGCCCCATGCAGGGGCTGACCACGGATCCGCTGTATTTCGACGTGGAACTGCCCGCGCGCGCGACGTTTTCACACCAGCTCGTTCCTGGGCACAACGCATTTCTCTATGCGTACGAGGGCGGCGTCGAAGTCGGCGCGGCGGGCGCCGCGCGCGCGCTCAAGACGCACAGCGCGGGCGTGCTGTCGGCGGGTGACCGGGTAGACCTGTCAGCCGGCGCCGAAGGCGCGCGCTTCATCCTGCTCGCAGCGCGCCCGCTGCGCGAACCGGTGGTGCAGTACGGGCCGTTCGTGATGAACACGCGCGAGGAAATCGAGCAGGCGCTCCACGATTACCAGAGCGGCGCGCTGACGCGCTCCGCCTGACTAAGCGATTACTGGGCTTGTATGCCCGCCACCTCTGCCGCTTTCTTGTAGCGCGCGATCTCCCTGGGCAACAGATCCGCGAGCTGCGCCGTGGACAACGACCATGGCTCGGCGCCCTGGGTGTCGAGGAATTTCTTCATGTCGGCGCCAGTCACGATCTTGTTGATCGCGGCGTTGATGAAGGCGATGCGCTCGGCCGTCATGCCCGCGGGCGCGAACACACCCCACCACAGTTGATATTCGTAACCCGGTGCGCCGGACTGGGCGACCGAAGGCAGCTTGGGAAACAGCGGCGAAGGTTCGCGGCTGGTTACAGCGAGAATGCGCACCCGGCCCGCATTGATCTGCGGCAGCAGCGCGGCGGAACTCGAGATCAGGATCTCGATTTCGCCGGAGGCGACTGCGGTGACGGCCAGCGAGATTCCTTTGTAGGGCACGTGCGTCATTTTTACGCCCGCGGCAGCGCCGAACAGCGCGCCGGAAAAGTGATTGTTGCCGCCAGTACCGGACGAGCCATAATTGAGTTTGTCGGGGTTTTTCCTGGCAAGCGCGATCAGTTCCTTCACGCTCTTCGCCGGCACCGACGGGTGGATTGCGACCAGCATGGGGGCGCGCGCGAGCATGCCGACCGGCACGATGGCCTTGGCGGGATCGAACGGCAGTTTCGCGCGCACCGCGGCGGTCGCGGGATAGGAAGAGGTGTGACCGAGCAACGTGTAACCGTCGGGTTCTGCCTTGGTCACGATCTCGGTGCCTATCATTCCACTGGCGCCGGGGCGGTTATCAACGATGAAGTTGCGGCCCCAGGCTTCGCCCAGCCGCTGGGCGATGGTCCGGCTCATGAGATCGGCCGAGCCGCCCGGGGTGTACGGCACGACCATCTGGATGTTTTTGGACGGGTAAGCCTGCGCCGCGGCATCCGGGGTGAGCACGGCCCACGCCGCGACCAGCAATGCCGCTGCAGCCACACCCGACTGCGATTGAATTTTCTGCATCATGCTTCCTCCTGCGTTATGCGCCGCTTTGCTGCGGCTGGTTAAAATTGCCGGTCAACTGTTGCA
>CAKKQX010000312.1 GCA_919902235.1 Burkholderiales bacterium | reverse complement strand
GAATTCACGCAGAGGCATCCCGCGCGCGCTCCCCGCCGTCGGCGGCCTGTTGCCTGGCGTCGGCAAACAACTAGAACTTGACCATATCCATTTTCGTCAGCGTCACGTTGCGCGAAAACACCGGCGCGTTGGCGAGGTGCCATGCCGTGTATTGCTCGGGGTAGACGCTCTCGGCCGACACGCCATCCACCGGCACGATCACCTTCAGTCCGCGCAAACCCGCCGCGCTGGCCGTGTAGAGTACCGCACCTTCCGCTGCCGTGCCAATGGTGATGACGGTCTGGATGCCCTTGTCCTTCAGAATTTTGTCGAGATCGGTATTCAGGAATTTGTCCGGTCCCGCCGTGACGACCGGCTCGCTGCCCGTGGGAGCAACCTCTGACCGGGTATCTGCAACCTTGCCGCCGGGACCTGTCGCGTAGACGATCATCACCTGCTTGGCGCGCGCTTCGGCGAGGAATTGCCTGACCGCCGGCAACGACGCGATGCAGCGCGGCCGCGCTCCGCAATTCTGGTTCATGAAATCGAGCATCAGAAGCGCGGTGGTCTTGGGGTCGACTGTAACCGGCTTCAGTTGGGGCGCAGGCGGCGCCTTCACATTTGTCCACTCGTCCACAATGGTCTGTGCAAACGCGGTCGACGCGACAAATCCGAAACCCGCCACGGCAACCAGCCCCGGCAAGCGCTTATGGATCCATTTCATCACCGCGCATGCAGCTAACGGATCGGCGACGAACTCGCGGCGCGTCCAGATTTGCTCGTTGGCGGCCGGAGCCAGCAGGTCTTCACGCTTCATGTCGTTCATGGTCTCTCCTTGTGGAAAATCGTGTCGGAAACGGCGATAGAGGCTAGGACAAAGCTCGCAGTTTGGCAAGGCACAGCGCAAGTCGGCGCTTTATTCCATATGGCATCCCGCACGCGGGGCCCTGCTCCGCCCTCCGGTGCCGCGGCCTCAGAACCTTTTCCGTCCATTACCCTCGCCGCTTCGGCCGCCCGCGCACCTGCGGGGTCGCATCCCGCACGCGGGGCCCTGCTCCGCCCTCCGGTGCGCTATCCCAATACGGCTCGGGGCCGAAGCGTTCGAGGAAAAAGTCGACGAAGGCACGCACCTTGGGTGAAAGATAGCGCGTCGGCAGATAGACGGCGTAAATGTCGGTGCCAAATGAGCCACGCGGCGTATAACCGGACAGCAGGGCTTGCAGCGCGCCTGCCTGAATGTCGCCGCCGACGGTGAATGTCGGCAGCAGCGCAACGCCCAGCCCGCGCAGCACCGCTTCGCGCAACGCTTCACTGTTGCTGACGGTGAAATTGCCGGCGACGCGCACCGTAGTCACTGCCCCCGCCTGCGAGGTGAAATCCCAGTCGGCGCTGCCTTCGAGGAAGGAATAGAACAGGCAGTTGTGTTGCGCGAGATCCTGCGGGAATTGCGGCGTGCCGCGGCGCTGCAGGTACTGCGGCGCGGCGCACACCACCCAGCGTATGGGCGCCAGGCGGCGCGCCACCAGATTCCCCGCGGGTTCGTTGGTCATGCGAATCGCAATATCGTAACCCTCCTCCGCCAGATCCACCACGCGGTCGTTCATTACCATTTGCACCGTCAGTTCGGGGTGCCTGTCGAGGAAATCGGGAATCGCCGGCGCGACGTGCAAATGTCCGAACGCCGCCGGTGCAGTGAGCTTGAGCACCCCGCGCGGTTCCGAGCGCAAGCGCGATACCGCAAGTTCGGCGGCTTCCACCTCCGCCACTACGCGTGCGCAGTGTTCGTAGAAAGCCTGGCCGACTTCGGTCAACGACAGCTTGCGGGTAGTGCGGTTGAGCAGCCGCACACCGAGCACGCGCTCAAGCCGCGCAACATGTTTGCTGACCGCCGCTTTCGACAGACCCAGGCGCCGTGCCGCGGCGGAGAAACTGCTCACCTCGACGACCCGCGCAAATACCGCCATGCCGGTCAGATTGTTCATGGCCCACCTTATTGTTCATAAAAAGAAACAATATTATTCCATTTCGCCTAATTGTAAATACCAGGAAACAGCCTAAACTTCAGACCATGAACTCTGCGGCAGACCGCCGCGCAGGAAAGGAGTCGATCATGAGAGCAAGCGCTTTTTACCCCCAACCCGCTCTGGGCGCGACATTCAGGCAGTGGTTACACGACGGCGCCCCGCTGCTGCGCACGGCTTTGCACGCAGCAGGCAACGGCCTGCTCAAGATCACCAAGGCGCGCATTCTGCTCGAACCCGGCACGCGGCGCGCATCGCGCCGGCTGTAAACGGCGGTAGGGTGTTCCCATTGTGCTAGGATAAAAGCGCGCATTAGCGCGGTGCGCGCGCGCTCCCGGTTGGAGAAATGGCGGCCGGCACAACTGGAGGACAAACCCATGAAATTCGGCGGATTCCTGCACCTCAACATTCGCTGCGGCGCCAGCGACCTGCCCGCGATCGAGAAATTCTACGGCGAGGTGCTGGGGCTTAAAAAGGGCTCCCGGCCGAACTTCAGGTTCGGCGGGATGTGGCTCTACGACGGCGATGACCCCATCATTCACGTCAGCGCACGATTTGCGGAAGGCTCGATCGCCAGGAACGACCAGCACAGCGGCAGCGTTGATCACATCGCTTTCAAGGCTTCGGGTGCGGCCGATTTCCGCAAACACCTGAAAAAACTCGGCATCGTTTTCCAGGAGCAGAACATCGCCAACGCCGGCTACCAGGTTTTTCTGCGCGATCCGGTCGCCACCAAGCTCGAGTTCAATTTCCTCGACGAAGTCGTTCCCGACGCAGTCCCCACGGGTACCACCGCTCAAAGCAATTTGGTGACATAGCCTTCGTGCCGGAGGCGCACAGCTGCCGTGATACTCACCATACGCACCTGGCATGTCGAGCGGCTGAATTACGCCGAGTTCGCGCGCATCAGCGAAGAGGAATTCTGGCCTGCATTCGAAGGTTTTGAGGGCCGCGCGCTGGCGGTGTGGGCGATACGCGCCGGCGGGCCCGAGCGGATGTTGGTAATGACGCGCTACGAAAGCATCGACCACTGGCTGGGCACGCGCGCCTGGGGACCCGCCGCCGACAAACTCAAAACGCTGTCCGAAAAGCGCGACCGCATGATACTGGACACCGACATGATCGCGCTCAAACCGGTGAGCCGCCGCCAGCCGCAAAGCGACGCGCCGGAGAGTACGGCGGGAGTGTATATCCGGGAACAATTCCGCGTCGAACCCGAGCGCATCGAGCGCTTCAGGGAATTGACCGAGGACGTCTGGCTGCCGCGGGCCGAACAGCATGGTGGCGTGCGGCTCATTGGCATCTGGCGCTCGTACATCGGGCCCCAGAATACCGTTCACACGCTGACGCGGGCGGATGACATCGGCACCTGGGAAAAATGCCGCGCGCAAAACGACGGTGCCGGCAAGGCGCTGCAGGAACGCGCAGGCTTGTGCGAAGCGCTTTCAGTGCAATTGCTTTACCCGCTCACGCGCCGGCGTCCCTGAGTCTGACGAGTTTGCCGCGCACGACGTTCAGCCCTTCACAGAATTACCCCAGCTCCCCTCGAAAAAGGATTCGGCCAGCGGCCTGCGCTTGCGCGTCACCAGTTCCTTTTTGCGCGTTTCCTCATCGAGCACTTCGGGCGCGGCCTGATAGCCGACGGCAATCATTGCCATGGGCGTGTAATCCACAGGAATATTGAACGCCGCGCGCGCTTTATCGGCATCGAAGCCGCCCATCTGGTGTGCAATGAGGCCCAGTGCCACGGCCTGGAGCGCGATCGACAGCGAGGCCATGCCGGTGTCGTGCTGGGCCCAGCGGTTGGGATTGCCGTTGATGGAAAACGCGCTGCCCGCGCATGACAGCATCAGCACCGGCACGTTTTTGCACCACGCCTGATTGCCGGGCTTGAGGCAATCGAACGCTTTCTGCCAGCCCTGTGCATCGGCATTGCGGTCCCAAACCAGGTAGCGCCACGGCTCATCGCCGTTGCACGACGGCGACCAGCGCCCCGCTTCGAGCAGCGCCATCAGCTGTTCGCGGCTGAGCGGCTTTGCAGCATCGTAGGCGCGCGGACTCCAGCGCCGCGCCATGAGATCGTGGATGGGAACGCCAGTGAGTGCATTTTTCTGCAGCATATCTACTCTCCGTTTGAAGTTCGAATAAAAAATCGACTCGTTCCGGGTTGATCCCCGCAAGCGAGGCAAGGCCACACTGTAGCAAAGCCGTAACAGCAAACACCCTGCCCCTCACCCGGGCTCGGCAGCGAGCAGGTGGCTGACATGCGGCGGCTCGGGTCCGAGATGGAACGACCGCGCGCGGCTGCTGATTTCACCGTCCGCCAGCGTCGCGCGCTGATGCTGGCGCATGTGCTCTACCCACGACTCCACGACAAACGATTCGACAAAACGCTGCGGATCGGCGGCGTCATAAAACAGCCCCCAGGATACCGCGCCATCGCGGCGCCGAATGCGGCGCAGTTCCTGCATCGCCGCCGCAAACGCCGCGCTGCTTTCCGGCGCGATGCGGTATTCAACGGTGATCAGCACCGGTCCGCGATCGGGCTCGATTTCGCCGTGCGTCTGCGGCTCCGGCCACGATACCGGGGAAGTGTGATCGGCTTCATCCTGGCCGCCGAGCGAGACGCGCCACGTGCTCAACACTGCAAGCAGCGCGCCGGCAGCAGCGGCCAGCAGCGCGATGGATATGCTGGAACGCGCGGCAACCGCACCCCACAACACAGCGCCGCCCGTCGTACCCGCCGCAAACATCACCAGATAGATCGACAGCGCGCGCGCGCGCACCCAGGCCGGTACCGAAGTCTGGGCGCTCACGTGCAGCGAGGACAGCACCGCGATCCACGCCGCGCCGGTGACCAGCATGGCGGGTACCAGAACCTGAAGCGTGCTGCCAAGCGCGGCCGCTGCCATTGCCGCAGCGTAGAGCGTGCTTGCCGCGCGCACCAGGGCGTCGCGCGTGAGCGCGGCCCGCAGCCTGGGCAGCACGAACGCGCCGCCCACTGCGCCCGCGCCTATGCTGGCGAGCAGAATGCCATAGATTTCCGCCCCGCCGCCGCTGGCGCGCGCCACCAGCGGCAGCAGCGCCCAGGTCGCCGTCGCGAACACGAAAAAAGTCAGCGCGCGCACCATCACCGCCTGCAGCCGGGGTGCTGCGCGCACGTAACGCAGGCCGGCGCGCATGGCGCCAAAGAAACGTTCCGCCGGAAGCGTACTTGCCCTGGGCACGCGCCGCCAGCGCGCCAGCACCACGATGACGCCGATGAACGAAACTGCGTTGAGCAGAAACGCTGCGGCCGGACCGGTCGCCGCGACCAGCACGCCGGCCAGCGCCGGTCCGATTGCGCGCGCGACATTGATGCCTATGCTGTTCAGCGCCACCGCCGGTTGCAGTTCTTCGCGCGGCACCAGTTCGGGCACGGTGGCCGCCCACGCCGGCGTCATCATCGCCGCGCCGCAACTGAGCGCAAACGTGATCACCAGCAGCATCCAGGCATCCACCGCACCGGCGAGGGTGATCAAGCCCAGCAGCAGAGAGCAGCCCAGCATCCACGCCTGGGTGGCGATGAGCAATTGCCTGCGGTCAACAATATCGGCAAGCGCACCGGCCGGTAATGCGAGAAAAAACAGGGGAAGCGCGGTTGCCGCCTGCACCAGCGATACCATCACCGGGCTGGGATTCAGGGGCACCATCAGCCAGCCGGCGCCGACCTCGGGCATCCAGGGGCCGACGCTCGAGATCACGGTGGCAATCCACAGCGCACGAAACAGCGGCCGCCTGAGCGGCGCCCAGGGTGATGCAGCCACAGTCGGTCCCGGAGCGTGCCGATCGGCCATCAGGTCACGCCCCGCGACGCGGCAAGCAAGAACCCTCCTGCATTCAGGTCTTGCGGTTATCCAGGCTCAATGGCCCGGCGCCGAAGGCCATCACGTACAGCAATCCGCCGACCATGGCGACATTCTTCAGGAAGTGATTGAGCTGATTCTGGTACTGAGCCGCATCGACCGCCCAGAAATTGTGGAACATGAGGGTGGCGGGAATCATGAACACGATGAGCAGCAGCGCGCCCCAATGCGCGCGCCAACCCACTATCAGCATGATGGCGCCCGCCAGTTCGAACACCAGGGCGCCCGCCAGCAGCACTTCGGCGAACGGCATGCCCTTGCTCGCCATGAACCCCGCGGTGCCGGCAAAGCCCGTGATCTTGTCGAAGCCGGACATCAGGAAAATCAGCGCTAACAGGATGCGTCCGGTGAGCGGACCGTAGTGCCTGGTCAATTCACACAACTGGTTCATGTAGTGCTCCTTTTTCGTCTGGTTGTGCATCATACATCGTCACTTCGAACCCCGCTTCCACCCACGCCTCCAGCCCGCCTTCCAGCGGCCGGACGCGTCTGAATCCCTTGCTTAGCAACTGGCGGGCGACACGCGCCGCGCTCGCTTCGTTGGGTCAACTGCAGTACACCACCACGTCCCGGTCGGGCGGCACCAGGGCCAGATGGAGCTCGGGCGCGATCATGTCGACCGCAATCGCGCCCGGGATGCGGCGCGGATCGAATTTGCGCGCCGAAGCCGAACGCACGTCGAGAATCATCGGCACTTTGCCTTGCGCAATCATCTGGCGCAGTTCTTTCACGCCGATGCGCACGGTGCGCAGAAAACGGATCAGCAGGAAGCGCTCGACCAGCTTGATGCCGATATAGGCCGCGATCAGCGCTGCAATCAACAGCAGCGCGCCGGCGCCCATGTTCTCAAGGCGCGACAGCGCCCATTCGACCTCGGTATGAAAAAACATGCCGGCGGCAATCGGCACTGCCGCCCACAACAAGGCGCCTACCGAACTATAAAAAGCGAATGTCCCGAAACCGAGACGCATGGTGCCGGCAAGCGGCGGCGCCACGGTGGCGAAACCTGGAATGAACTTGGCAACGGCCAGCGCCGGCGCGCCCCAGCGCTCGAAAATGTTCTCGGTCTGCTTGACGCAGGAATCGGGTTCGATGGAGACGCGGCACAGGGTTTTCAGAATACGGTAGCCGTAGCGCCGCCCCGCGAAGTACCACGGCGTGTCGCCGAGCAGCGAGGCCGCGACAGTCACGGCAATCAGCGCCGGCAGCGCGAGCAGTCCCTGCATGGCGAAAGCACCGGCAACGATCAGCATGGGCACCGCGGGAAGTGGAATGCCGATCTGCGTCAGCAGCACGTTGGCAAATACCAGCAGCAGGCCGTGCTGCGCCAGCAAGTTCGACATTTCCTGCATAAAATCCCGTTCTCCCTCAGTCTGCCGCCGCTACTTTACCTGCTGCTCAATCGAAACGGTAGGCGTCCATACCGATCACGCCGTAAGCATAACTGGAATGCAGCCGCGCAGCTTTGGCTTCTGTGCCCGCCGCGCCGGCGGCCACCAACAGCGGCAGCAAATGCTCGTCGCCGGGATGATTGCGCACCGCGTGCGGCGCTTTGCTGCGGTAAGCGACGAGATCGGACGCGCGCCCGGCAAGCACTGTTGCAGCCAGCCATTCGTTGAACTGCGTAACCCACGAAGGTGTTTGCGCATCGCGGCCGCCGGGTGCCCGGATCTCGTGCAAGTTGTGCGTCACACTGCCTGAAGCGAGAATCAACACACCCTCATCCCGCAGCGGACGCAGCGACTCGCCCAGCCGCAGATGGTATTCGGGACCGGATTGCGGCTGTATCGAAAGCTGCGTCACCGGGATGTCCGCCTGCGGGTACATGAGCATGAGCGGCGTCCACGCGCCATGATCAAGACCGCGCTGCGGGTCGAGTTGCGCCGGCATCCCGCCGGCAGCAAGCAATTCGGCGACGCGCGCCGCCAGCTGCGGTGCGCCGGGCGCAGGATAGCGCAAGCGGTAAAGTTCCCGGGGAAAACCGTGGAAATCGTAAATGGTTTCCGGCTGCCCGGCTGTGCTGACGGCCGGGCGATCGGTTTCCCAGTGCGCCGACACCGCAAGTATTGCGCGCGGCCGGGCAACTGTGGCGCCGAGCCCCGTCAGGAAATCGCGCGCCGCGCTTTGCTCGAGCGGCAGCGTGGGCGCGCCGTGGGATACGTACAATACCGGCATCTTGCTCATGTCGCGATGCTCCAGCGTGCGCGTCGGATCAGGCCGCGACCGGTTCGAGTTCGGGATAATCAATATACCCTTTCGCGCCGCCCGCGTAGAAAGTCGCCTGGTCCGGCGCGGCGAGCGGAGCATGCTCCCAGAACCGCCGCGGCAGATCCGGATTGGCGATGTACAGCGCGCCGAACACCGCGGCGTCCGCTTTGCCGGAAGCGATCACAGCCTCGGCTTGCGCCTGATCGAGTCCCGCGCCCGCGAAGTACGCACCTTCAAACAGCGGGCGCAACAAGGCGTGGTAATCGACGTCCTTGCCGTACGGCGTGACGTGCAGATAGGCCAGTCCTTTGCGCCCGATCAAGCCGACCAGCGTCGAGTACGTCGCCCGCGGATCGGCGTCACTGATGTCGTTGAAGGGCATCTCGGGCGAGATCTTGATGCCGACGCGGTCCGCGCCCGCAACCTGGATCATCTGGTCGAGCGCCTCGACCACGAAACGCGCGCGGTTTTGCGCGCTGCCGCCGTATTCGTCGCTGCGCTGATTGGCGCCGGTGGATAGAAACTGCATGGGCAGGTAGCCGGAAGCGGCGTGCAGTTCGACGCCATCGAAGCCCGCCTCGAGCGCGCGCTGCGTCGCGTAGCCGTACTCTTCGATGATCGCCTTGATCTCGGGCGTTTCCAGCGCGCGCGGCGTGCCGTGCGGTTTCATGCCGGCATCGGTGTAAGTGGCCCCGTTCGGCTTCACCGCCGAAGGCGCAACCGGCGTCGCATTGCCCGGCAGCAGCGAAGGATCGGTAATGCGCCCGACGTGCATGATCTGCGCGAAAATGCGCCCGCCTCGGGCGTGCACCGCAGCGGTCACCTTTTTCCACGCCACGACCTGCCCGTCGCTGTGTATGCCCGGGGTGCGCACATAACCCTTGCCCATGGCCGCGGGATAAATGCCCTCGCTGATGATGAGGCCGGCGCTGGCGCGCTGCGCGTAGTATTCAGGCACCAGTTCGCCCGGCACGCCGTTGTCATCCGCGCGCGAACGCGTCATCGGCGCCATGATGATGCGGTTCCTGAGTTGGTAACGGCCGGCTTTGACCGGGGTGAACAGATTGCTTTTGCTCATGATGGTTTGCTCCTGTGCATTGACGAAATATAAATGGGGGTTTTACGCCAGATCGAACAGCAGCACTTCCGCGCCTTGCGCGGCGGCGAATCCGATGCGGCTTTCGTTGACGATTTTGGCGCCGTCGCCGGCCTTGAGCGTTTCGCCGTTGACGCTCACCGTGCCGCGCGCGACATGCACATAGGCTTTGCGGCCCGCGGCAAGCGCATGCGCGACCGCGTCGCCCGTGTCGAGCAGCGCCGCATAGACATGCGCATCCTGGTGGATGGTGACCGAGCCGTCGCGACCGTCGGGCGAGGCGATCAGGCGCAAGTTCCCGCGCTTGTCTGCGGCAGCGAAATGCTTTTCTTCATAGCCGGGACGGATGCCCGTAATGCGGGGCGCGATCCAGATCTGCAGCAGATGCACCGATTCAGACTGCGAGTGGTTGAATTCGCTGTGCATCACCCCGCTGCCGGCGCTCATGCGCTGCACGTCGCCGGGACGGATCACCGAGCCATTGCCCATGTCGTCCTTGTGCTCAAGCGCGCCGTCGAGAATGTAGGTGATGATCTCCATGTCGCGGTGACCGTGCGTGCCGAAGCCGCGGCCCGGCTGCACGCGATCCTCGTTGATCACGCGCAGGCTGCCGAAACTCATTTCCTGCGGATCGTAGTAACCGGCGAATGAAAAGCTGTGATAGGCATTGAGCCAGCCGTGATCGGCGTGGCCGCGGTCTTCACTCTTGCGTAGTGTCAGCATAATGCATTCCTTTGCGCTTACGTTCAGTGATGACTACTGAACAAGTAAGCTCATAATAGGAGGCGATTTATGCCATTGATAGCGAAAACTTCTGACTTACATTATCATATTTTTTGAATATTTTTATTATTTAAAATCAATAACTTGTGAATGACGCGTATGCTGTGGCACCTGCGTGCTTATATTTGGAATGACACCGGGCATGGCGGCTTGTCGAAACGGCAGACCAACGAAGCGCAATCCACCGCCGTGTGCCAGGCGGCAGCCGCCCTGGCGTCGCCGTCGCCGATCAGACCTTGCTCGCGGGCGCAGGCGCCACGCCAGCAGCGGGCGCGGATCGCGTATCTTCTTCCACCGCCAACTTGCGTTCACCGACGATGTAGGTATAGGCCACCGGGATCACGAACAAGGTGAACAAGGTGCCCAGTGACATGCCGCCGACAACCACCCAGCCGATCGCGGAACGCGATTCGGCGCCGGCGCCGGCCGCAACCGCCAGCGGTAGCGCGCCGAGCACCGTAGCCGCGCTGGTCATGAGTATCGGACGCAGTCGCAGGGCGGAGGCCTCGGTGAGCGCTTCCAGCTTCTCCATGCCGCGATCGCGCAGCTGGTTGGCAAACTCGACGATGAGTATGCCGTTCTTGGTGATCAGGCCGATCAGCATCACCAGCCCGATCTGGCTGTAGACGTTGAGCGTGATGCCGGCAAGTTTCATCGCCAGCAGCGCGCCGGTGACCGCCAGCGGCACGGTGAGCATGATGACCAGCGGGCTGCGGAAGCTCTCGAACTGCGCCGCCAGCACCAGGTAAATGAAAGCAAGCGCCAGCACGAATATGAAATACAGCTGCTGGCCGGACTCGCGAAACTCGCGCGACTGTCCGTCGAGCGTGGTCCGATATTCGGCGCTCAGCACTTCCGCTGCGGCAGCCTCCATGTGGGAGAGCGCTTCCGACAACGAGTATCCGGGCACAACATTGGCCGAGATGATGACTGCGCGCAATCGATTGAAGTGATTGAGTTCCTTGGGCGCGACGGTTTCCTTCACCGTGACCAGGTTCGAAAGCTGGGTTATTTTCCCGTTCGCGCCGCGCACGTAAATAGAAGTGAGATCGGTGGGCTGGCGGCGGTCCTTGTCCTCGAGCTTGACGATGACGTCGTACTGCTTGCCTTCGCGCTTGAAGCGCGTGACCTGCCTGCCGCCGAGCAGGCTCTCCAGCGTGCGCCCTATGGTTTCCACCTGAATGCCGAGGTTCGCCGCCTTATCGCGGTTGATGTCGATGGATAGCTGGGGCTTGTTGAGCTTGAGATCGCTGTCGACATTGGCGAGTGCGGGAGAACTGCGCGCCTTCGCCACCAGCGCGCCGACCACGCGGTCGAGTTCCTCATAGGAATTGCCCTGCACCACGAACTGCACCGGCGGATTGCGGAAACTCTGCCCCAGCGAAGGCGGATTCACCGGAAAGGCCAGCACGCCGGGCATGGTCGCAAACATTTTCGGCGCGAGCGACGCAGTCACCTCCTGCGTCTTGCGGCTGCGCTCGCTCCAGTCTTTCAGGCGCACGAAAGACAGTGCGAAATTCACCGGATTGGGCCGCTCCAGCCCCGGTGCCACGACCACGAAATAGGAGGTGATCTCGGGCACTTCGCTGTAGATCTGCTCCCAGATCTTCGCGTATTCGTCGGTGTATTCCTTGGTGGCGCCCTCAGGGGCCGACATTACACCGATAAAAAAACCGCGATCCTCCAGCGGCGAAAGCTCGGATTTGATCGTTTTGAACAGTATGCCGCCGCCGATCGCCACCACCGCGAACACCGCGACCACCACCGGCCTGTGGCCCAGGCTCCACCTCAGTACCCGACGGTAACCCGAAAACAAGCCTTGAAAAAACCCCTCCAGCGCGTTGTAGATGCGGCCATGCGACGGTTGGCGGCGCAGCAGCTTCGAGCACATCATCGGGGTCAGTGTCAGCGCCACGAATCCAGACACCAACACGGCGGCGGCGACGGTGAGCGCGAATTCCATGAACAGCCGCCCGGTATTGCCGGTGGAAAAAGCGAGCGGGGCGAACACCGCCACCAGCGTCACCGTCATCGCCACCACCGCGAAGGCGATCTCGCGGCTGCCGGTGAGCGCCGCCCTGAACGGCGGCATGCCCTCTTCGATATGCCGTTGTATGTTCTCGAGCACCACGATGGCATCGTCGACCACCAGCCCAATCGCCAGCACGATGCCGAGCAGCGTCAGCACGTTGATCGAAAAGCCCATGATCCAGATCAGGAAACAGGCGCCGATCAGCGACACCGGAATGGTCACGAACGGAATCAGCGTCGCGCGCAGCGAACGCAGGAAAAAGAAAATCACCAGCACGACGAGCGCCATGGCTTCGGCCATCACCTCGTACACCGCCTCTATCGATTTCTCGATAAAGACCGAGGTATCGAAAGCGATGGCGATCTGCATGCCCGGCGGCAGCGCTGCTCTGATTTTGGGCAGTTCGCCTTTGACCGCCTGCGCCACCGCCAGCGTGTTGGCGGTCGACTGTTTGACGATGCCCAGACCCACTGCGGGATTGCCGTTGACGCGCAGGATGTTGCGCTCGTCCTGCGGGCCGAGTTCGGCGCGCCCCACGTCGCGCAACCGGACCGGATAGCCGTTGACTTCGCGCACAATGATCCGGTCGAACTGATCCGCCGTGCGCAGATCGGTTTCCGCCAGTACCGTGAATTCGCGCTGGTCGCTTTCGATGCGCCCCGAAGGCACCTCCACGTTCTGCCGCCGCAGCGCATCTTCGACGTCCTGCGGCGTCAACGCATATGCCGCGAGCCGCTCGCGGTCGAGCCAGATGCGCATCGCGTAGCGCCGCTCGCCGCCGATGATGACCGAGGCCACGCCGGGCAGCGTTTTCAGGCGGTCAGCGACGTAACGGTCGGCATAATCGGAAATCTCCAGCGCGCCGTGCTGGTCCGAGAACAGGCGCAGCCATATGATGGCTTGGGCGTCGGCCTCGACCTTGGCGATGATGGGCTCGTCCACTTCATCCGGCAATCGCCCGCGCGCGCGCGACACCCGGTCGCGCACGTCGTTGGCGGCGACGTCAGGATTGCGCTCGGCGGTGAACTCCACCGAGATCTGACTCACTTCCTCGCGGCTCACCGACTTGACGGTTTTCACGCCCTCGATGCCGGCGATGCTGTCCTCCAGCGGCTGCGTCACCTGCGACTCGATCACCTGCGGACTGGCGCCGGTGTACACGGTGCGCACCGACACCACCGGCGTGTCGATCTTGGGATACTCGCGCACCGTCAGGCGCAGAAATGAAATGATCCCGACGAGGATGATGAGCAGGCTCATCACCGTGGCGAGAACGGGGCGCTTGATCGAAATTTCAGGCAAGAACATTAATTAGCCGCCAAGACGCCAAGGCGCCAAGAAAATCAAAAACCAATCTGAAATAAAAAAATAATAATTAAATCAACATATTAAATAATGTGCTCGTAATTGCGAAGGTATATACACCGCTCCTCATTAGAACGTACCCAACGCTTCAGACAGCTTTCGCTTTAATTCTCGTTTTCCTTGGCGCCTTGGCGGCTAATTCGGTTTTTGCTTTTCCTGCACCACGGTGATCGGCGCGTTGTCCTGCAGGCGTATTTGCCCGTCGACGACAATCGACTCGCCGGCCTTCAGTCCTTGCAGAATTTCCACCTCACCCGGACGGCGCAGACCGATTTCGACTTTCGCCAGCAACGCCTTGCCGTCGACCACCCGGAACACGAAACGCTCGCCGCCGCGCGGCACCAGCGCCTGCTCGGGAACGATCACGGCGTTCTCGCGGATCTCGAGCACCAGGGTGACGCGCGCGAACATGCCGGGCTTGAGCCGCACGCCGGGATTCGGAATTTTCGCGCGCAGCAGCACGGTGCGGGTTTGTTCGTCCACCGACGGCTCTATGGCATAGATCGCGCCGCGGAACGATTCGCCCGGAAAGGCATCGACGCCGATCTGCACCGCCTGGTTGACGCGTATCTTGCGCAGGAAAACTTCGGGCACGCGGAAATCGGCCTTGAGCGTGCCGATGCCCTCGAGGCGCGCGATGTCCTGGCCGGCCTTGACGTAGGCGCCGGGGCTCACCTGGCGCAAGCCGGCCACGCCCTCGAACGGTGCGCGGACGGTCATCTTGCCGAGCCGGGCCTTCACTTCCATTTGCCGCGCCGCAGACCTGTTCTGATTTTCCCGTGCCTCATCCAGCGCCTGCGCGCTGATGAAATTCTTGGCCTGCAGTTCCTCCGCGCGCTGCATGCGGCTGCGGTTCAGCGTCAGTTCGGAATCGGCTGCCGCCAGCTGCGCCTCGACCTCGGATGTGTCCAGCGATACCAGCTTGTCGCCCTTGCGCACCAGCTGGCCTTCGGAAAAATGAATCTCGGCGATACGCCCGTCGCTTTCCGGCCGGATCATCACCGCTTCGTTGGCGAGCAGCGTGCCTACCGCGCTCACTTCCTCGGCGATTGTTCCGGTCTTGACGATGCCGGTCTTGACCGGCAGGCCGGCGCCGGCCGCCGGCTTGGCTGCGGGCTTCAACGCAGGAGACGGGGAGGAAGCTGAATGTTTCCAGTACATGCCCACACCGCCGAGAACAGCGATGGCCAGCAGAAACAACAATAGCTTTCTC
>CAKKQX010000311.1 GCA_919902235.1 Burkholderiales bacterium | reverse complement strand
AGCGGCTGTCCTGCGCGGTGAAAAACCCGCCGGGCTGGCTGATGACAATGGCGAGAGGCAGGAAATCGGAAAGCTTCCATTTCGCCCCCGGGGTTCCCATCGGCGCGTAGATATCGCCTGTTACGCCTATCGCGTAGCCGTCGGCGGGAGCACCCAGGATCTTGGTGATGCCGGTCAGGCCCGATGCCCCGGGGACATTGACGACGGGGAATGAAACTTTGAGCGCCGGCTCCAGATAATGGGTGAGACGGCGTGCGGTCTGGTCGGATCCCCCGCCGGGTCCCCATGGCACGACGACTTCGATAGGGCGGCTGGGATATCTTTCCTGCGCCATGGTTGCGGTGGCAGCGATCAAAAGCAAAAAGGCTGCTGTCGCACGGGTGGCAATCTTATGGCTGATCATGATTTGTCTTCTCCTGTTGTGGTCATGTAGTCCAGACGGCAGAACGTCGGCTGGGCGACAGGCGGAGGTCAGGCGCGGACGGTCAGGTTGGCGGCCGTGAGTGGTTGGAATACCGGCTTGTCACCCTTAATCTGCGTGCGGTGCATGACGCGCCGCGCCGCGGGATCAAATGCGTTGCGCCGATGCATGACGCAACTATTGTCCCACATCAGGACGTCGCCCACCCGCCACGAGTGATGCCACGAGAATTGCGGCTGCGTGGCGTGTGCCCATATCTCATTCAGCAACGCTTCGCTTTCCTCAAGAGACAGGCCCACGATGTACGCGTTGTGGCGGCGCCCGAGATAAAGCGCGTTGCGGCCGGTGACCGGATGCGTGCGCACCATCGGATGAACGGCTCCCGGCGAGGTGCGCGGATCGCTGGTCGCAGACATGCCGCGCCTGATTCCGCCTGCGCTGTTGCGCGTGGCATCATGCTTGCACTGTAGCGTTTCAACCTGTCGTTTCAGGACAGGGGGTAACGTTTCGTACGCGAGATACATGTTGGTGAATCCGGTTTCGCCGCCGCCTGGCGGCACCTCCAGCGCATGGAGCGCAGCGCCCAGCGGTGGGAATTCGTTGTATGACATATCGGTGTGCCATACCGATTCACCGTCTCCCAGATCGCCAATGGGCTTGTCGTCTATTTTGACGTTGGAGATCACGCACACGTAGTCGCTGGTGGTGGTGTCGACCACCTCGTCGGTGTAGAGCGGTTTGCGGTCCAATGCTCCAAAACGCGCGCTGAAGCGCTCGAGTCCGGGGTCGTCGAGCTTTTGGTCGCGGAACAGTAATACAAGATGTCGCATCCACGCCGCATGGATAGCCGAGAACGTCGCTTCATCGGGCGGCTTGGCAAGGTCAACGCCCCCGACTTCGGCACCTATCGCAGGCGAGAGCGGTTTTACTATTAAGGAAGTTGCCATGGTTTCCTCCGTAATTGCAGTCACGGACTTTCTGCCCGGTCGGCTTACTTCTTCGGCGCGTACTTGCGCATCGTTTCGAGTTCGCGTTTCATGAATGCCGCGGTGCCCGTAGCGGGAATGAAACTTTTTTCGTCGGCGTATTGATCCTTGAGCCATGCCTTGTAGTCATCGCTCGCTGCCACCTTGGCAAGGCCGTCGGATATCGTTTTCACGCGCGCCTGGTCGGTGCCCGCTTTCATGGCGATCGCGCGAAACTGGCTGATGGCGATCTGATGTCCCAGTTCGTAACTTGCCGGGATGCTGCCAAAAACCGGGAAGCGCGACTCGCTGAAGATGATGATGGGGCGTATCTGTTTGCCGTCGAGGAAGCTTTTCACGTCGCCCAGCTGTTCGTACAGCAGGTCGGCATGACCGCCGAGAACGGAGCTATAGCGCTCGGCGGGTTTGGGAAAAGGCACCGCGGTCAGTTTCAGGCCTTTGCCGTTGAAGTAGATCACGTGCAGGTCGTCGGCGCTGCCGAATCCCGTGATGGCGACCTTGAGCGGGCGCTTCTTCGCTTCGGCTTCGACGTCTTTCCATGTTTTGAGCGGGCTGTTTTCGGCCACGAAGAAGGCCGAGGGCTGCTGAATCATGACGCCTGCCGGCAGCATGTCCTCGATTTTCCATTTGGTTGCCGGATCCATCTGCAGCGCCAGGGTGTCGGCGATGAACACCGAGATCGAATAGCCGTCGGCGGCCGAGGTCAGCATCTTGTTGAGACCGGTCTGTCCGGTTGCGCCTGCGACGTTGATGACCGGCAGCGAGACTTTCAGTTCTTTTTCCAGGCTGGGCGCGAGTTTGCGCGCCAGCTGGTCGGCGCCGCCGCCCGGGCCCCAGGGCACCACGAATTCGATCGGTCGCGCCGGGTATTTTTCCTGGGCTGCTGCCTGAGACGTTACGCCGCAGACTGCCAGCAGGGCCAGCATCTGCGCAAATGCGTATCTGTTGCCGAGTATGCTTCTGTTCATTTTCATCTCCTTTGGTTTTTCAGGTGAACGCGGAGCGATGTTGTTGTTAATGACTTGCAGACTACCAGACTCGGGCCGTTCCTTGAGCGCATGTCCGTTGCTCACGCAAAGCTAAGGGTAGTAAAACCCGCAGCAAAATGCAAACGCTTTCATTTGGAGTGCGGCCATGCCTTTACACCGTTCGAAGAAAGATAAAAATATGCAATGAAAATATTATGTTATACGAAGGATCGCCGCGGAATTGGTGACGGCAGGAACTTGCAGGCGTATCTGCCCATCTTGCTGCGCGCCCGTTCCATATGGTGCGCGAGTGTGGAATTCAAAATCCCGCGCCGGGAGAGCAGCTTCGCGGCGAGCGGAACCGCGTGATGTGCGCTTGGGGTAAGGGATCGCCGCGGCTGAACGACATGCGGCAGCGCGAGTTCGAGCAAGCTGCGGTGTGAACGGTGTGCGTATGCTAAAACATCCGCAAAAATCATTTGCGAACTCAAACGCGGGCGATGGGGATGCACTGCGGGCTGAAAATTGATAGACTTCGGGTTCCCGAAAAACAGCAACGCCCAGTTTATGAGATGGAAAATAAAAAGCACGTTAAATTTCAGGGAAGACTGGTTCTGGTTGGTTTCGGATCCGTCGGACAAGGCAGCCTTCCGCTGCTGCTCCGGCATATCGAAATGCCCAAGGACCGCATCGTCATCGTTACCGGCGACGAGCGCGGCAAAGCGGAAGCCGAGCATTACGGCATAAAATTTGTCGTCAAGCCGCTCACCCGCGATAACTACCGCGCGGTGCTCGATCCGCTGATTGACAAGGGTGATTTCCTCCTCAACCTCTCCGTCGACGTCGGCAGCGCCGCGCTGATCGATCTGTGCTACGGAAAAGGGGTGATGTACCTCGATACCTGCATCGAGCCCTGGCTGGGTGGTTATACCGACCAGAGCATATCGCCTTCGCGCCGCTCGAACTACGGCCAGCGCGAAGAAGTGCTGGAAATGAGGAGGAAGCGCCCGCAGGGCGGTCCGACGGTTATTCCAACGCACGGCGCCAACCCGGGGCTGATTTCCCACTGGGTCAAGCAGGCGCTGGTCAATCTCGCGCGCGATATTCTCGGCAAGACCGATATCCCGCAAAACCGCGCGCAGTGGGCGCAGCTGGCGATGACGCTCGGGGTCAAAGTCGTCCACTGCGCCGAGCGTGATACGCAGGTGGCCAACCCGCGCAAGCAGCACGGCGAGTTCGTCAACACCTGGTCCGTCGACGGTTTCGTCGGCGAGGGATCCCAGCCGTGCGAACTGGGCTGGGGCTCGCATGAAAAGCATTTCCCGCACGACGGCAGGGGGCACGACTACGGCTGCAAGGCCGCGATCTATCTCACGCGCCCCGGCGCATCGGTGAAAGTGCGTTCATGGACGCCGGACGAGGGGCATTACCACGGACTGCTCATCACCCACAGCGAAGCGATTTCGGTTTCGGACTACTACACGGTGCGCGAAGGCGACAGCATTCTTTATCGCCCGACGTGCCATTACGCCTATCATCCGTGCGACGACACGGTACTGTCGATGCATGAATTGGCGGGAAGGAACTGGGTCGGACAGGAAAAGCGGCGCATCTTCATGGATGAAATTTACGATGGTGTCGATGAACTGGGCGCGCTGCTGATGGGGCACGCAAAGGGCGGGTATTGGTACGGCTCACGACTCTCGGTGCATGAGGCGCGCAAGCTTGCGCCGTTCAATAATGCGACCAGCCTGCAGGTCGCCGCGGGCGTAACGGGCGGCGTGATCTGGGCGATGGAAAACCCTGAGCGCGGCATCCTTGATCCGGACGATATCGATTTTCAGCGGGTGCTCGAGATCGCGAGCCCGTACCTGGGCAAACAGGGTGGTGTCTACACCGACTGGACGCCGCTCCATGAGCGCAATCATCCGTTTCCCGAGGACCTCGACACGTCCGATCCGTGGCAGTTCAAAAACTTCAGGGTCATGTGATCGGCTGCTATTGATCTTTCACTAATTCGCGACAGCGATAGTGCTATTCTCCCCTGCTCAATAAGCAGAGCTTGCGTCAGGGCGGAAATGGGTGATAGCGAAGAAAAATCCCCTTCCGCGCTCGCGACGCACGGTGTCTACAGCGCCCGCACCGGCGCTGCCGTTCCCTTGATCTGCGTGCGGTACATCAGTCGCCGGCTTGCCGCATCAAAGGGGTCACGCCGGTGCAGCGTGGCGCGGTTGTCCCATATCAATACATCGCCCACGCGCCAGCGGTGCGCAAACGCGAATTCCGGGCGCGAGGTGTGTGCCCATAGCTCGTCCAGCAACGCCTCCGATTCGGCCAGCGGTAAACCCATCACGTAGGCGTTGCGCCGTCGTCCCAGATACAGCGTTTCGCGCTGCGACGGCGGGTGGATGCAGATGACGGGATGGGGTGTGCCGACAGATGTCAGCGGATCATTCGATTCCGGCAAGCCGACGCGCAGGTAGCCGCCGGAGTTATAGGTGCCGTCATGCTTGATGCTGCGTCCGGTCACGGCCTTGCGCAGGGCTTGCGGCAAGGCAGCACAGGCGGCGATCATGCCGCTGATCCAGGTGTCGCCGCCGGTGGGCGGAACTTCCACGGAATACAGCAGCGAAGCATCCGGCGGTGCCGGCAAATAGGACATGTCGGTGTGCCATACCGCCTCGCCCGCGCCCAGGCTGCCGATGGGTTTTCCATCGGGTCCCGGTATGTTCGATACGACATAGATGTGCGGATAGCCGTCGACGAATTTCTTGCCGTTCTCGTTGACCGGCGCCTCGTCGAGATCGCCGAAGCGGCGGCTGAACGCGAGGAGATCGTCGTGCCCCAGGCGCTGGCCGCGGAACAGCAGCGCCGAATGGCGGTACCAGGCGTCCCTGATCCGGCTGAATTCCCCGTCCGGCAGGTTTGCGAGATCGGCGCCGGTGATTTCGGCGCCGACAGCGGCGCAAATCGGCCGTATGCCGAGGAAGCCGGCGACTAACGCGCCAGACTGGACATGCGGGTTCATGACTACCTCCTTTAAACGTTGAGCAGAAGCTTGCCTTTGGAATTCCCGGCCTCAAGATAAGCGTGGGCGGCGGCGGCATCGGCAAGCGGGTATTCGCGGTCTATGGTTACGACCAGCTTGCCTGCGCCGTAGGCCGCGAAAAGATCGGCAGCCCGCCCGCGCAATTCCGCGGCGCTTGCAATGTAATCGGCGAGGTGCGGCCGCGTGAAATACACCGAACCTGCCTCGGCAAGTTCCAGCGGCTCGATAGACTGGACCAGGCCCGAGGCACCGCCGTAATTCACGCACAGGCCGCGGCGCTTCAAACTGCGGATGCTGCCTGCAATGGTGTCCTTGCCCACCGCGTCGTAAACAACGTCGACGCCCTTGCCGCCGGTGAACTCCATGACCGCTTCGCGGAAATCGGTTTCGCGATAAAGAATAATGTGATCCGCGCCGCGCTGCCGGGCGATTTCCGCCTTGGGTTTGCTGCCGACGGTGGTGACGACCGTCGCGCCGCGCAGCTTGGCCATCTGAATCAGCAATTGTCCCACGCCCCCGGCGCCGGCATGAACGAGGCAGGTGTGTTCCGGCCCCAACGCGAATGCCGAATGACTGAGGTAATGCGCAGTGAATCCCTGCAGCATGAGCGTCGTCGCGACGGGCAATGGCACGCTGTCGGGGATTTTGACGAGCTTCCACGCCGGGACGACCGCGAATTGCGCATAGCTGCCGCGCACTGCGCAGTAGGCGGCGCGGTCGCCGACTCTGAGATCGGTTACGCCCGCACCCAGCCCGGCCACCGTGCCGGCGCCCTCCATGCCGATGGTCATCGGTAGTGGTGTCTGGTAGGTGTGCGAGCGGGCATAGTGGCCACTGCGCTGGTAGACATCGGTGAAATTGATGCCGGCGTATTCGAGCCGGATCAGCACTTCGCCGGGCGCCGGCGCCGGCACCGGGATGTCCCTGAGCTTCAGCTGTTCCGGCCCGCCGAACTGATCGATGACGACTGCTTTCATGCTGCCGTTTTCTTCGATGCGGCGCCCGCCACGCAGACGACTGAGTCGACCAGATGCTGTTTCAGGTTTGCAGCGTCGAGTTGCGGCGTGAAACCGGGCTTGAGCCAGACGCAACCGTCGCGAAATTCCAGGGGCCGGGTGAACAGATGCGAGCGCGTCTTGAGAAAACCGTTCATCTCCCCGGCATTGTCGATGCGGCCGGCTGCGGCACAGGCTTCCATCCAGCAGCCCGGGTCGCAGGCGACGCCGTTGCCCAGCACCGCTTTCATGCCGAGCGATTGGATGTGCTGTATGGCCTGCGTCAACTGCGCCAGCGTGACGAGCTTCATCAGTTTCAGTTTGATGTAGGCGGCGGCGCCGAGCTGCGCGGCGCGGTCGATGTCGGCGATGCCGTAAATCGACTCATCGAGCATCATCGGCACCGGCGAAATGCGCGCGACGGCGAGATGCGCATCCCAGTCGCCGGCGGCGCATGGCTGTTCGAACAGCTCGATATCTGCCGGATCGAGTTCCCTGACAAAGGCGATGCCCTGTTCGGCGGAGTACCCCTGGTTGGCGTCGATGCGGATACGTGCGCGGCCGTTGACTGCGCGCTGTACCGTTTTCACGAAATGCGCATCCTGCACGACGTCGAAACCGACCTTGATCTTGATGGTGCGATAGCCGGCTGCGAGCAGCCGTTCGGATTCGGTGCGGATGGCCTCTTCCTGCGTTGCGCTGAGCAGGCCGACCAGCGGCACCGCAGTTTCGCGCGGTACCTGCAGCAGCCCGCTGTTTTCCAGCATTTCCAGCGCGGTGGCGAATGCGGTCGCGGTGAACGGGTAGTTTTCGCCGAGCAGCTGTATTGTTTTCGGGAGGTCCGCGCGGCGGGCCGGGGCGAGCTGCGTCGCAAGCTGCCGCGCGGCGCGCCAGCTGTCTTCTATGGTTTCGTCGGTGTAGCCGGTCAGCACCGTGGCTTCGCCAAAGCCGCAGCGGCCGTCGCGGTCGGTAAGTTCCGCGATCAGCGTGTCATAGTACTCGACCACGCCGAAAGCCAGGCGGTAGGGCGTGGCAAGCGGCACGCGCAGACGGTGAACGGCGATTCTCTCGAGTTCATTCATGTTGTTGCAGGATCGAATGGCGGAGGATGCGAAGTGATCATACCGCATGTGCTATACTTTATGCACATATTATATATAAACTATATCATATATATGAATATTGTGTTGCGCCTCATTAATGCTTTGCGCCGGAAAATGGGCACATGACCACCGACACCCTGTTACCGGGGGCGATGCTGGCCGGGCCGCTTTATGCGGAGGTCAAGAAGCGCATCACCAAAAGCCTGATGGACGGCGAGTGGCCGCAGGGGATGCCGATTCCCAGCGAAGCCCAGCTCGCGCAGCGCTACGCGGTGAGCGTTGGCACGGTGCGCAAGGCGATCGGCGAACTGGCTGCCGAGAAAGTCCTGGTACGCCAGGCCGGCCGCGGCACCTTTGCCGCCAGTCATAACCGCGATTACATGCTGGATGCGTTTTTTCATATCGTCGATGAGCGCGGCAACAAGGAGTTTCCTGCAAGCAAGCTGTTGTCCTTTCGCCGGGCGAAGGCCGATGCGCAGGCGGCGCGCCGTTTGCGGCTGGATGATGATGTCCAGGTATTCGACTTCGAGAACCTGCTGTACTTGCAGGGCAGCCCCGTGGTTTTTGACCGCATCAGGGTGTCGCAGGCGGTGTTTCCCGATTTCAGCGAAGATGCCATGCGCCAGCGCACCGTGACGATCTTCGGGCTCTACCAGGACCGCTATGGCGTCACCGTGACGCGACTGGAGGAATGGGTGCGCGCGGTAAATGCGGATGCCCGGCTGGCACGGGCGCTCTGCCTGCAACGCGGCGCGGCGGTACTCAGGATAGAGCGCGTTGCCTATACCTATGACGATACGCCGGTGGAATTTCGCGAGCGCTATGTCGATACTCGCAACCACGCCTATCTCAATGTCCTCGGCATGAAAAAATCCTGAGATCGCGCGCCGGGGCGTAATTACGATTTCCAATGACGGAAACTCTCCATTCCCATCTCGACGCGCCCTCGGCCTGGGTATGCCGCTGGGCGGAACTGATCCCGGCGGGCGCCAGGGTGCTGGATGTGGCGGCCGGCGGCGGCCGCCACGCCCGCTACTTCGCGTCGCGTGGTTGCCGGGTTGATGCCGTTGACCGGGATGCCGATGCCATGGCGAATCTCGGCGCGGTCCAGGGCATCACGGTGCTTTGCGCCGATATCGAGTGCGGCCCCTGGCCATACTCGGGGCACTCATTCGCCGGCATCGTCGTCGCCAATTATCTGCATCGGCCGCTGTTCCCGCACCTGCTCGCGGCGCTGGCACCCGGCGGCGTGCTGATTTACGAGACGTTTGCGGCCGGTAACGAAAAATACGGCCGCCCCGGTAATCCCGATTTCCTGCTGCAGACCGGAGAGCTTCTGGAACTTGCGCGCGGCCGGCTCAAGGTCGTCGCCTATGAAGATGTGTATATCAGCGAACCCAGAAAAGCGATGGTGCAGCGCCTGTGCGCCGTCAATCCGACGCCTTGAGCGGTTGTTGTAAAACCCCCAATCCTGTCAACTTTATTTGCGGTAGGCCGTTGTAAGTGTAAGGGTTTTGTAACTTTTTATAATTTATACTGAAATTGCATCATCGACCATTGGCGACCAAACCGGTAACCAGAATGAGTGCTTCAGACAGCAAGCCGCAACTGCCGCCGCCCGAAGATTACGGGGCGGAGGTGCTGTGTGCGAGCTGGAATCCGGTGGTTGCTGCCGTAGCCGAGCCTGTCCGTGTTTGCCGCGAACTGCTGGCCGACTTGTCTGCCGCCGATGGCGATGCATTCCTGAGACAGTTCTACCGCTGCCAAAACAGTTAGACCGCCTGTCTTAGCTCGCCTGCCGCGTTGCGGTTTCGCGCGGCTCCCCGGTCATTTCCCGATTCGCTGCAACCATTTCCAGCCGGTCCGGGTCAGAACGATATCCCGCGCAATGGCTAATGCGGTAAAATGCCCGGATTTAACCCCGGGTCAAACTGTCCCGTTTTCCAAGGAAAATCCGATAGATGGCAGCGCTGCAGGGCAGCTTGGTCGCGATCGTAACGCCGATGCAGGAAGACGGCAGTCTCGATCTCGACACATTTCGCAAACTGATCGACTGGCATATCAGCGAGGGGACCGACGGCATCGTGGTCGTCGGCACGACCGGCGAGTCGCCGACGGTGGACTTCGATGAGCATTGCCAGCTGATCAAGGTTGCGGTCGAGCACGCGGCAAAACGCATTCCCGTCATTGCCGGCACCGGCGCCAATTCCACCCGGGAGGCAATCGAGTTGTCGGCCTACGCCAAACAGGCGGGCGCCGACATGAGCCTGTCGGTCGTGCCTTACTACAACAAGCCGACCCAGGAAGGTCTTTACCGGCACTTCAGGGCGATTGCCGAAGCCGTCGATATCCCGCAAATTCTCTACAACGTGCCCGGGCGTACTGTGGCCGATATGCAGAACGACACCGTTCTGCGTCTGGCGCAAATCCCGGGCATCGTCGGCATCAAGGACGCGACTGCCAATCTCGAGCGCGGTTCGGATTTGCTGCGCCGCAAGCCCGCGCAATTTCTGGTATTCAGCGGCGACGACGCGGCCGGCCTGGCGCTGATGCTGATGGGTGGGCACGGCGTGATATCCGTGACTGCCAACGCGGCGCCGCGGCTGATGCATGAAATGTGCGCAGCGGCGCTCGCCGGCGATATTGCCAGGTCGCGCGAGGCCAATAACCGCCTGCTGGGCCTGCACCGGCATCTGTTTTGCGAGGCCAATCCCATCCCGGTGAAATGGGCCATGCAACAAATGGGCTTGATCAAAGCCGGCATTCGCCTGCCGCTGACACCGCTTTCCGCCAGTTGCCACGACATGGTGCGCGATGCCATGCAACAGGCCGGGATCCGGACATGAGACGGGCGTCGCCACACGATTCAAGAGAGGAATTTATGCGGCCGCACAAGCTGCTGGGTATTATTGGATGCGCGCTGGCGATCCTGGGGCTTGCTTCCTGCAAGTCGATCGAAATTCCCAGCAAGAAAGTCGATTACAAATCGACCTCGCAGCTGCCGTCGCTCGAGGTTCCCCCCGATCTGACGCGGCCGAGCGTCGATGATCGTTTTGTCGTGCCCGATGTCAATCCGAGGGGGTCGGCGACTTTTTCGGCTTACAGCAAGGATCGCGCCGGCGAGAAGCGTGCGGGCGATTCCACAGTGCTGCCGACGCAGGACAATGTGCGCATCGAACGCGCCGGTACCCAGCGTTGGCTGGTGGTCAAGGGTGATCCGGATCAACTGTGGCAGGTCGTCAAAGACTTCTGGCAGGAGACCGGTTTCATCGTCAATGTCGAGACTCCTGAGGCCGGTGTCATGGAAACCGACTGGGCGGAAAACCGCGCCAAGCTTCCTCTGGGCGGGATTCGCGGTTTTCTCGGGAAAATGCTCGACACGGTGTACTCGACGTCTGAGCGCGACAAGTTTCGCACCCGCCTCGAGCGCGGCACGGAAAAAGGAACGACGGAAATCTACGTCAGCCATCGCGGCATGGAAGAGGTTTTTACCGCCGTTAACCAGGAGCAGACCAAGTGGCAGCCGCGTCCCCCCGATCCCGATATCGAAGCGGAAATGCTGGGGCGGCTGATGGTGCGTTTCGGCGTACAGCAGGAACAGGCGCGCGCCCAGATTGCGGCGGCGACGGTCACCCCGCGCGCCAAGCTGTCACGCACTCAGGATGGCGGCAACACGCTGGCCTTGGAAGAGCAGTTTGACCGCGCCTGGCGCCGCGTCGGACTTGCGCTCGACCGCGTCGGGTTTACCGTCGAGGATCGCGACCGCTCCAAGGGCCTTTATTTTGTCCGCTATATCGATCCCGAGACAGACAACAAAACCGGCAAGGTCAACGAAGGCTGGCTATCCAAATTCAAGTTCTGGGGCAGCGGTTCCAAGCCCAAGCCCGAGCAGTTCCGTATCCTGGTCAAGGACGTGTCATCCGGCGCTGAAGTCAATGTGCTTAACAAGGAAGGCGCCCGCGAGCAGTCCGAGACCGCGTCGCGCATCCTCTCGTTGCTCTACGAGCAGCTCAAATGAGGGCGAGCAGTGAGGGGTGAGCAGTGAGCCGCGAAGGCGGATCCGGGGATCATCGGATCGGTTTTCCCCCCGCTTACCGCTTACTGCTTACCGCTTGCCAATAGATGCGCTTCGCATCACTGGGCAGCGGCAGCGAGGGCAATGGTCTGGTTGTCGAAGCCGGAAAGACGCGGATTCTGCTCGATTGCGGCTTCGGCATCGGCGATACGGCCGTGCGTCTCGCGCGCCTGGGGCTGGAGCCGGCTGGGCTCGATGCCATCATCGTCACGCATGAACATGCCGATCATATCGACGGTGTTGCGCGGCTGGCGCGCAAGCATGAGCTTCCCGTTTACCTCACATACGGTACGTTGACGGCACTCGACAACCGGCGCTCGGCCATCGCGCAGATCACGGTCATCGACAGTCACACGCCGTTTTCGATTGGCGACATCGAAATCCGGCCATATCCGGTACCGCACGACGCAAGAGAGCCGGCGCAATACGTGTTCAGCGACGGCAAATCAAGCCTGGGCGTGCTCACCGACACCGGCGCTTCAACGCCACATATCGAAACCATGCTGTCGGGCCTCGATGCCCTGGTACTCGAATGCAATCACGATCTGGACATGCTGGAGAACAGCAAATATCCGCCGTACCTCAAACAGCGGATTGCCGGCCGCTTGGGGCATCTGGACAACGCGAGCGCGGCACAACTGCTTGCCGGCGTGGATTGCAGCCGTCTACAGCATTTTCTCGCCGCACATCTCTCGCAGCAGAACAACACGCCGGAACTTGCCCGCGCGGCAGTGGCCCAGGCGCTTAACTGCGGGCCGGAATGGATAGGCGTTGCCGATCAGCGGAACGGATTCGACTGGCGTGATTTAACGTAATGATTTTAAATGAAAAAAAGCCGGCCCATCGGGCCGGCTTTTTGTTGCAGCAACAGCAATTACTTTGCAGCGTCTTTAGCGGCGTCTTTGGCAACGGCAGCCGAACCGGCGGCGTCTTTAGCGGCGTCTTTGGCGACGACAGCCGAATCGGCGGCGTCCTTGGCAGCGTCTTTGGCCGCTTCAGGGGCCGGAACAGGAGCAGGCGCCGGAGCGGCAACGGGAGCTGGAGCCGGAGCGGGCGCCGGAGCAGGTTTTTCACCGCAGGCGGTCAGAGCAAGTGCGAGTACGGAAGCGAGGAGGAGCGAGCGTTTCATTATTTTTTCCTATGCGAACAGTTAAATAAACAGTTGGTAATCAAAAAAAGCAATAAAACCACAATTACAAAGGCCGGCTATCGGCCGGCCCCATGCTAACGGCCGATGATTCCTGGCCGTTGACGCGATTTTAGCAGTTTGGCGGGCCAATAGCGACGCGATAAAATACCCGCCTTTCCTTACAGGCCGCTTACATTGGCAGAAAGCGCCGGTGCCGAAGCCTCGGCAATTTCGGTGAAGCGGTCGAGCAACACCTGGGCCCCGTCGACGTCATTGCTGCCCTGGGCGGCGCGCATGTGGTCGTAATGGAAGCGGTGGACGTAGTGGCTGGCGTCAAAGATCACGAACGGATCATAGATCAGCTTTGCCGCTCCCAGCGTCTGCCGGATGCTCATGGCGTGCGTAAATAGACTCAGCAATTCAAGCATCCGGGGGCAATCGCGGCGCACCGTTGCGGTTTCGTGCAAAACGACAACCAGGCGGTTGGCGCGGCTTGCCAGCAGAAACTGGCGCAACGCCTCGAAGCGCTGCGGCGAGTTGTAGGCGCGGCTCAGGTTTTTATCGAATATGCGGATCACCCGCTGGGTCTGCGGGATCATGCTGTCGATCACCGTTTCGTATTCGCGCAGGCTCTCGAAGCGACGGTATTCGGCGTGGGGAAGATTTCCGGAGATTTCCATACGGGCAAAGGCTTCGGATGTAATGCACGGGGTGCAGCGCGGGGTCAGAACCGGTTGCAGCCCAGCTCAATATAACCTGCCCGGTACCATTGGTAAAGCCAGTGCGACGATTCGGTATTGGCATCCGTGTGCGGCGGCAGGAAGCGCTGGTCCGCGAGTTGCAGCAGCAGTCGGCCCGTTGCCGCGTTTGGCTTACAGCACTCGCCATTGATGAATATCTGCCGGCCATGGCACAGCATCTGCGTTTTCAGTGCAAGCCGCAGGCCATGCCGCGCGGCCCGCAACGCAAAGGAGCGGCGCGCCAGTGGCCGGCGCGGCGGGTCGAAAACGACGTGGGGCTTGGGTTCGGTCAGGTACTGCCCCGCGAACTGCGCAATATCCCGTTCATTCCAGTCGATGCGCGCCATCACCCGTCGCATCTGCTCGACCATGGCGGGGCCGATTTGCGACGGATGTTTCTGCGGTCTGAGACCGGGATCGCTGTAGATGCCCTCAAGCGCGAGGCGGTCCTGCAGAAATTCCAGAAAGCGGACCCCCAGTTCCTGGGTGCTGGGCGCACGAAACCCTATCGAACAGGTCAGGCAGTCGTCAACTGCAACGCCGTCATGCGCAAAGCGCGGCGGCAGGTAAAGCATGTCGCCCGGGTGCAGCAGCCACTCGCGCTGCGGGCGAAAGCGCCGCAGAATTTTGAGCGGGGCATTTTCGACCAGCGACAGGTCGCGCTG
Source organism: Burkholderiales bacterium (assembly GCA_919902235.1). Lineage (GTDB taxonomy): Bacteria > Pseudomonadota > Gammaproteobacteria > Burkholderiales > SG8-41 > CAKKQX01. The sequence continues at coordinate 1,072 of CAKKQX010000311.1, read as the reverse complement.
GCTGCTGACGCGCCAGCGGCGGGTGCCGGCCAGTTGCAGCAGGAATACATCATAACTGTCGAAGTGCGGGCCAACGCCGCCGCCCGGCGGCGCGTAGCTCACCATGACGTCGTCGAGCCGGGCATAAGGGATAAAGCAGAATTCGAGAAGCAGCTTCTTGGCTGCGGGGAGCACCTGATCCACGCCCTGCACCAGCAGCGTCCAGCCGGTTTTTGGCAAGCCCGCAAAATCGTCCCGGGTGAAGGGGCCGTGCGCGACCTGCCAGCGGCTGCGCTCGCGCACTATCAGCCTTGACTGTACATCGTCGCGCATTGCGAGCCGGAACAGCGCGCTGCGGTTGAGCAAATTACCGTATTCGGGCAGCGCCTGTGGCGCCAGCAGCGGTTTTTTTTGCCAGTGGCGGCGCAGAAATTGCTCTGCCGTGAGGCCGGAAAGAAATTTTTCAACCATGCGCGATCGATTATAACCTGCTCCGGTTTGCGTCACGTTTTGCGTTCGCGGCGGACTACACAATTCGGGAAATTCGGTTAAAATCCCCGCCAAGAGAAAAACGGATCCGCATATGCTGCAACCGGGTCAACCCGCGCCGGCTTTCGATCTTCCTGATGCCGATATGAGCATGGTGAGTCTTGCGAAATTCAAGAATCACCATAATGTCGTTCTGTATTTTTATCCACGCGACGACACGCCGGGTTGCACCATGGAGGCGATAGATTTCAGCGATCATGAGGAAGAGTTCATCCAATTGAAGACCGTGGTGGTGGGCGTGAGCATGGACGACTGTCTTACTCATGGCTCGTTCCGCGACAAGCACGGCCTAAGCGTGCAGTTGCTGGCTGATGTCGACGGCGAAGTTTGTCGCAGCTACGGCGTGCTGCAGGAAAAAGAACTGGATGGCAAAAAGAAAATCGGGATATTGCGCTCGACTTTTATCGTCGATCGCAAAGGAATGCTCAGGCACGCGCTGTATGGCGTGAATCCACGTGGCCACGCCGCGGAAGTGCTCGACTTGATCAGGGGTATCAGTAAATGCAAATAGCCAGGAATACAGTGGTTGCGCTGCAATACGAAC
>CAKKQX010000310.1 GCA_919902235.1 Burkholderiales bacterium | reverse complement strand
CTGCACTTTAGGCAATTGCCCTTGGTCATGTGCAGAGTGTGATGAGGGATTCGACGAGGGCGAGGTATTTTTGGGTTTCGGGGGTCGCGGGTAGAGTCGCTGGAAATTCGGTGCGTAGCATTTCCACGGCGATTTTGCGGCGGCGGTCTGCGTGAGACGGGCGGCGATCCGCATTGTCCCACGGGCGCGCGGTGCGGTTCACTAATGTCGCCGGCGATTCGTCCCACGACGCCAATTCCACCAGCGTGTGCAGCCACTGGTTGAGATGCCAGCAGCCGATGTTCGACCAGACGTTGCGGACTTGTTGTTGGCCCGCGCCCCAAATCTCTTTCACGTCGTGGAAGTGTTCCTCGATGGCCCAGCGATCCGCGGCTGCTTCCAGGATGTCGCGGACGGTGGCGTTCGGGTCGGTGCAGAAATATGGAATCCAGCCGCCGTCATCGAACCGCACCAGCACGACGCGAATCGGTTGCTCGGCGAGATGAGACATCGCCAGGAACATCTTGTATTCGCGAGTCACCTCGACGCCGCGACAGCGATAGGTGATCGACTGCCAGCCGCCGCGATGGGAGGCTCGCTTGGCCAGGCTGAGCTTCGCGCCAAACTTGCGTGGTCGGCCGCGTTGGCCGGGCGTGCGCGCCGGCGGCAGATCGAACAGCGCCGCGTCCTTGCGGAGCCGGCTGACAACGACCGTTGCTTCCGCCAGCACCGCGTCGAGAAACGGCCGCGCCGCGTAAGCCCCATCGACGACGACCCACACGACGCGCTCCAACTTCCACGACCGCAGCGTTGCCATGAACCACGACACCAGCTGCGCCGCGAGCTGATGCTTCGTCTGGAATGCCCAGCCCCGTTTCGCGTCGAGTTGCGGCACATCGACTTCGCGAACATAAAGCAACGAACGCAACGACAACGCGATCACGCCCCACCGCGGATGCTTCGCCAACCACGCCAGCGAGACCCAATTGTGGCCATAGCAGAACTCGCCCCCCGCCGGTCCCGGCGTGGGATCATGATGCACACCGGCTCCTTCGACATGTCGCCCGTAACGCTTCTCCGGCGTGTCGTCGATGGCCAGCGTGATCCGCCCGCCCAACCCCGGATCGAGCTTCTCGACGACGAGCCGCAACACCACCACCGACACGTCCCGCGATTGCCGACCAATGCTGATGAGCGCGTCGTAAAACCGATCCCAATCATCGAGCACTCCCGCCGCGACGAACCACGAACTGGCCGTCCGCCGATCGTCCGCGAGCAACATCCCCGCCACGAGGATCGCCAGCCGAAAGCTCATCCGCGCATCGAACACCCCGGCCATCTTCGCGACCGCAACCGCCAACCCACCGACCAACGGAAACTTGGCCCGCGAGGTGTGCTGCCGATCGGGATTGGCTTGTTCGAGCCGCCGCCGCTTGTCATGCCGCGAGGGCTGCGACTTTTTATGTTGCCGTTGTGGTCGAAGCGATGGTTTCTTACGTTGAGCCATCCTTGGCTCTCCTGATGAGTTGTTGTTTGCACAACGCAAAGCATCAGTGAGAGCCAAGTTTCTTCAAACCCCAATCGCCCCAAGCCTGCGATCAAAGTTCGCCTAAAGTGCAGT
>CAKKQX010000309.1 GCA_919902235.1 Burkholderiales bacterium | reverse complement strand
CCGAGGTGGTAAGGATACTGACCGCGCCGGAACTGTCGCAACGCTTCGCGAATCAGGGCGCGGAACCCGCGAGCAGCACGCCCGAACAACTGGCCAGGCACATGCGCGACGAGTACGAAAGCTGGAAAAAAGTGATCAAATCGGCGAACATCAAACTTGACTGATGCGTTCAGCCGGAATGGCGCAATCTTGCCCGGAAACCGGCCTTGCGCAGGGCTTCGACGATTTCGGCAGCATGTTCATGCCCCCGCGTCTGCAGCACAAACTCCAGTTCCGCGGCCTGCGCCGAAAGATTGGTGAACGTGCGCTGATGGTAAACCTCCTCGATGTTGGCGTTGGTGCCGGCCAGGCAGGCGGTTACCTGCGCCAGCATCCCCGGCACATCCCTGATCTCGACCGACAGCCGCGCCAGCCTGCCTGAACGCGCCATTCTGCGCTCGATGATGGAGACCAGCATCAGCGGATCGATATTGCCGCCGCACAATACCAGCCCGACCTTGCGGCCCGCGAAGCGCGCCGGATGCCGGAGCAATGCCGCCAGTCCCGCGGCGCCGGCGCCTTCGGCAACCGTTTTTTCGATTTCGAGCAGCATGACGATGCCCTGCTCGATATCTCCCTCGTCGACCAGCAGGATGTCATCCACCCGTTCGCGCACTACCGGCAGGGTCAGGCAGCCCGGCTCTTTCACGGCAATGCCTTCGGCAATCGTGTTCGCGCCGAATTGCGGCGTCTTGCCCCTGACTGCACAGTACATCGACGGAAAACGCTCTGTTTGCACGCCGATGACTTCGATTTCCGGTTTCAGGCTTTTCGCCGCGATGGCGATGCCGGCGATCAGCCCGCCGCCGCCGATCGGCACCACCAGCACCTCGAGATCCGGTCTTGCAGCCAGCATTTCCAGCGCTATCGTTCCCTGACCCGCGATCACCTTGTCGTCATCATATGGATGGATGAAGTGCAGGCTGCGCTCCTGCATCAGCCTGCGCGCGACAGCATTCGCTTCGTCGAAATTTTCCCCGTCCAGCACGATCTCGGCGCCAAAAGCCCGTGTTCGCTCTATCTTCACATGCGGCGTGTGGCGCGGCATGACGATCACCGCCGGAATGCCCAGCCGCTGCGCATGATGAGCCATGCCCTGCGCGTGGTTGCCGGCCGAGGCTGCGATGACACCCTGCGCGCGCTGTGCAGCCGTCAGCGAAAGCAGTTTCACCAGCGCGCCGCGCTCCTTGAACGAAGCGGTGAACTGCAGGTTTTCGAATTTGAGGTTGACCTCGGCGCCGGTAATTCCGGACAGCGTGCGCGAATGCAGGCACGGCGTGTCGAGCACGCTGCCCGCTATCGCCGCCGCCGCCGCACGGATATCGTCAAGAGTCACCGCCATGCCGTACGTCTTTCCCTCTTCACTCGAGCACCATCAGCCAGTCGACGGCAACCGCCCCGTCGGACCCGGCCAGCACCGGATTCAGATCCAGCTCCCGCAACCGCCCCCCGGCCGCCGCCCCAAACACCGACACCGCGCTGATCATCCGCTCCAGCGCCGCGCGATTGACCGCCGCCCTGCCGCGCACCCCGTCCAGGATCGCCCTGCCCTTCAACTCGTCCAGCATGCGCCCCGCCGCCACCGCCGTCACCGGCGCCTTGCGAAACGCCACATCCTTCAATACCTCGATGTGGATGCCCCCCAGCCCCACCATCACCACCACCCCGAACACCGCATCGTTATGCAGCCCGATCACCAGTTCCACGTCGCCACCGGCCATCGCCTGCACCACCACCCCTTCGATTCGCGCAGCGGCCTGGTAGCGTTGCGCGTTCGCCATCACCGCAGCAAACGCCGCGCGCACCGCCGCCGCATCCTTCAATCCCAGCTGCACCCCCTGTGCTTCGGTCTTGTGCAGGATGTCCGGCGACTCGATCTTCAGCGCCACCGGGTAACCCAGCGCCTGTGCCGCGCTCACCGCTTCCTCCGCGCTTTGGGCCAGCGCAATGCGCGCCGTGGCCACGCCGCAGGCCTCGAGCAGTC
>CAKKQX010000308.1 GCA_919902235.1 Burkholderiales bacterium | reverse complement strand
CAAAACCGCCAGCGAACAAAACAGAACCAGCGCGCGACGTTGATTGGGAGACAGTGCGCGCGGCCATCAAGCATATCCCGGCAGACAAGCGCCCGCTTTGGTTACAGGTCGGCGGCGGGCTGCACCACACCGATCAGAAAATTGGCCGCGAGGTGTGGGACGAGTGGTCGCAGCAATCAAGCAAGTTCGACGCGCGCGATCAGGACGACACATGGCACGGCTTCAATGCCGAGCGAGACAAGCCTGCAACACTCGCTACGATCTTTAAGCTGGCGCGCGAGCATGGCTGGACGGCGGGCGGTGCCATCACCTATCGCTGCGTCGCGAACATCGAGGCTGAGGCTATCGCATGGCTGTGGCTCAACAAAATCGCGCTCGGCAAGATGACCGCTGTTGCGGGCGATCCCGGCTTGGGCAAGTCGCAGGCCACAGTCAGCATGGCGGCAATTGTCTCAACGGGTGGCCGCTGGCCTGTTGATCGTTCGCAATGCGCTCCCGGCAGCGTCGTGATCCTGAGCGCCGAGGATGGCGCGGCCGATACGATCCGCCCACGGTTGGAAGCGGCGGGCGCAAACCTGACGCGGTGCTACGTGATCGACGCGGTGCGCGAAGTCACTGGATCGGGCAACACGCAAGAGCGTGGGTTCAGTCTGGACAAGGACGCCGCACGGCTCGGCGATATGCTCGCGGAGATCGGTGACGTGGCGCTCGTGATTGTTGACCCGATCAGCGCGTATCTCGGCTCGATTGATTCGCACAACAACGCCGAGGTGCGCGGCCTGCTCGCGCCGCTGTCCAGGGTTGCCGATGACCACGGCGCAGCGCTGGTCATGGTGTCGCATCTCACCAAGGGCCAAAACGCCAAGGCACTCATGAAGATCATGGGTTCGCTGGCATTCGTCGCGGCGGCTCGCGCGGCGTATGTCGTTTGTCGCGATCCGGATGATGACAGTGGGGCGCGGCGGTTATTCCTGCCGGTTAAAAATAATCTTGCGCCCGATACCGAGGGGCTGGCCTTCAAGGTTGAAGGCGTCACGCTACCGAGCGGAATTGCCACGTCGCGCATCATGTGGGAATCCGATGCGGTGACCACGACCGCCGACGAAGCGATGGCACCGCGTGTTGAGGGTGAGCGCGCGCCCAAGCGGGATGAGGCGGAGGAATGGCTGCGCCAGCAATTGGCGGGCGGCG
>CAKKQX010000307.1 GCA_919902235.1 Burkholderiales bacterium | reverse complement strand
GATCCCGGGCCGCACACCACGGTGGGAATGCCTGCGCTCTGGAACTGCGCGGCTTCGGTGCCGTAGGACACCTTGCCGATTTCGTCGCAGCACGACAACTCGTGCGCGAGCGCGACGATCTCGGTCTCGGCGCTGGTATCGAGCGCGGGAATCTCCGACAGCTGCTCGACGTCAAATCCCGCTTCAGGATGCACCGCCTGCATTTCGGGCTCCAGCGTTTTCCCGAGGTACTCCGTGAATTCCCGCAATAACGCTGCCGGATCGTCCCCCGGCAGGTGGCGAAATTCGAAATCGAACGTGCACTCGTGGGGCACGATATTGAGCGCCGTGCCGCCGCGCATGATCCCGGTATGCACCGTGGTATGGGCGATATCGAAACTGCGGTCATAGGGACCGCTGTCGCGATGACGTCGCGCCATGCTCTTGAGATAGGCGACCGCTTCGGCCGCGGCTTCCACCGCGTTGACGCCGTGCGGCGCATAGGCCGAGTGCACGGTCAGTCCGCGCACCGTGCAGCGGTAGCTTTTCTTGCCCTTGTGCGCGATCACCGGCTTCATCAGCGTCGGCTCGCCGACGATGCAGGACGACGGCCGTATGCCGGCGCGCGCCAGGTCCCCGATCAGCCGCCCGACGCCGAGACAACCAACCTCCTCGTCGTAGGAAAACGCGAAGTGCAGCGGCGTGACCAGGCCGCGCTCGGCGAATTCGGGCGCCAGCGCCAGCGCCACCGCGATGAAGCTTTTCATGTCGGCGGTGCCGCGGCCGTAAAGCCGGCCGTCCTTTTCGACCAGTTCGAAGGGATCGCTGGCCCAGTCCTGGCCGTCGACCGGTACAACATCGGTATGACCCGAGAGCACGATACCGGGCGCGCCGCGCGGGCCCAGCGTCGCGAACAGATTGGCCTTGCGCCGCTCATCGTCGAACGTCAGGCGGATTTCGGCATCCAGCTTCTGTAATTGATCGCAGGCGTAGTGGATAAGCTCGAGATTGGAATCGCGGCTGACCGTGGGGTAGGCGATCAGCCTGCGTATCATTTCGACGCAGGCTGCGGATGGCACGGGTAATTCAGTCATGGCAGCAATGATGCTGTTAAAAAACCAGCATAGGGTGCGTGCCGCCCACTGTCAATCAAGCACCGCATGCGCTTGCAACCGAGTCGGATTACGGTATGCTTGGGCGACGGACACGCCAACAGGAACGCGATGACAACAACACTCAGCACGCGTGCTGGAGCACGCTCCCCGCTCTTCTCCAGCCGTTTCGTTTCCGCAACGCGGCGCACGCTCGCAGCGCTGTTGTTGGCGGCGCCCGCGCTGCATGCCGGCGCGACGGAACTCAACATCGGTCTGAGTGCCGATGTCACCACCTTCGATCCGCACTTCGTCGCGGCGCAGCCCAACCTCACCGCGCAGAAACATGTATTCGACACCCTGGTCAGCGTGGATGAGCGCGGCCGCCCCATTCCGGGGCTCGCCACATGGCGCACGCCCGATACCCTGACCTGGGAATTCACGCTGCGCAAGGGCGTGAAATTCCATGACGGCGCCGAGCTCACCACCGAGGACGTGATGTTCTCGCTCGACCGGCCGTACACCATCACCAACAGCCCCGGCGGCTACATCACCTACGTGCGCCCCATCGTCGCCAAGCAAATCGTCGACCGCTACACCATCCGGCTCAAGACCGCGACACCCTACGGCGCGCTGCCGCAGGACCTGAGCGAACTGCTGATCGTGTCCAGGAAAGCCGCAACCGGCGCCACCGCGGAGGATTTCGACAGCGGCAAGGCGGCGATCGGCACCGGCCCCTACAAGCTGCTGCGTTTTTCCCGCGGCAACCGCATCGACCTCGCGCGCCACGACGCGCACTGGCGCGGCAAGCTGCCGTGGAGCAAAGTCACGCTGCACATCCTGCCCAGCGACCCGGTGCGCACCGCGGCGCTGCTTTCCGGGCAGATCGACGCCATCGAGCACGTACCCACCGCCGATCTTGCACGCCTGCGGAAAAATCCGGATTTGCGGCTGGAGCAGACGGTCTCCTGGCGCACCATCTTCCTGCACCTCGATCAGCAGCGCGACCAGCCCCCGGGCATCACTGCCAAGTCCGGCAAGCCGCTGGACAAGAACCCCCTCAAGGACATCCGCGTGCGGCGCGCGCTGTCCAAAGCCATCAACCGCCAGGCCATCGCCGAGCGCGTGATGGAAGGACTCGCCCTGCCGGCAGCCAATGTGGTCTCACCCAGCGTGTTCGGACATGACCCGGCAATCAAGCCCGAGGTCTACGATCCGCAGGGCGCGAAGAAACTGCTGGCCGAGGCAGGCTATCCGGACGGCTTCGCGTTGACGCTTGCCACGCCCAATAATCGCTACATCAACGACGAACAAGTGGCGCAGGCGGTGGCGCAAATGTTCACGCGCATCGGCGTCACCACCCGCGTTGAAGCCCTGCCGCTGGCGGCCTATTTCAGCAAGGCGCGCAAACGCGAGTTCGGCGTGGCGCTGCTCGGCTGGGGTTCGCTCGCGGCCGATCTCGCGCTGCGCTCGCTGGCAGGCACACCCGATCCGGACAAGGGCTACGGCACATGGAACTGGGGCGGTTATGCCAATCCGCAGCTCGACCAGATCATCGCGCAAGCGCTCACTACAGTGGATCTCGACAAGCGCGAGGCGCTGGCGCGGCGCGCTGCGGCGCTGGCGGCACAGGAAATCACCTTCCTGCCGCTGCACTACCAGGTGGTCACCTGGGCCATGAAAAAATCCCTCGCCTACACGGCGCGCACCGACGAATACACTTTCGCGCACTATTTCAAGCCGGTAAGCGGAAAGCCGTGAGCGGTAAGCAGAAAATGCGGACAATGCCCGACGGCCTTCTTCGTTAGGGGCTTCATCGCTCACTGCTTACCAAATCATGCCTCTCTTCATCATCCGCCGCTGCGCGCAGAGCCTGGTCACGCTGTTCGTGATGTCGCTGCTGGTGTTCACCGGCGTTTACGCCATCGGCAATCCGGTCGACATCCTGGTGAGCCCGCAGGCCGACCAGGCGGAAATCGCGCGCACCATCGCGGCGCTCGGACTGGACCAGCCGCTGTGGCGGCAGTACTGGCATTTTCTCGCCGGCGCCTTGTCCGGCGACCTGGGAAAATCCTTCATCTCCAACGTGCCGGCGCTCGGCCTCATCCTCGAGCGCATGCCGGCCACCATTGAACTGGCGCTCACCGCAACGCTGATCGCGCTGCTGTTCGGCATCCCGCTCGGCCTGTGGGCCGGGCTGCGCCCCGCATCCTTCGCCGGCAAATCCATCATGGCCGGCTCCATACTCGGTTTTTCGCTGCCCACGTTCTGGGTCGGCGTGCTGCTGATCATGGTGTTCTCGGTGTGGCTGGGCTGGCTGCCGCCCACCGGGCGCGGCGAAACCGTGCAGGTATTCGGCGTCGGCGTGAGTCTGTTCACCGCCGACGGGCTGCGCCACCTGTTGATGCCGGCGTTCAACCTGGCGCTGTTCGAGCTCGCGCTTCTGATCCGCCTCACGCGGTCCGGCACGCGCGAAGCGTTGGCCCAGGATTATGTGCGTTTTGCCCGCGCCAAAGGCTTGAGCATGCGGCGCGTGGTGGTCGTGCACGTGCTGAAGAACATCATGATCCCCATCATCACCGTTGTCGGGCTCGAATTCGGCTCGGTGATCGCGTTCGCCATCGTCACCGAAACCATATTCGCATGGCCGGGCATGGGCAAGCTGCTGATCGACTCGATCAACGTGCTCGACCGGCCGGTGATCGTCGCCTATCTCATGATCATCGTGCTGATGTTCATCATAATCAATCTGGTTGTGGACCTGCTGTATTCCGCGCTTGATCCGCGTGTGCGCATCGCTGGAGTGCGCGCGTGAACGCGGCCCTGTTGCCGGCATCAGGTCTGCGGGCGGACTTTTCCGCCAACCGCCTCGCGCTCGGCGCGCTTTGCATTTTCGGGCTTATCCTGATCGCCGCGATATGCGCACCGCTGATTTCCCCGCAGAACCCCTATGATCTCGCGCAGCTCGACATCCTCGATTCCAAGCTGGCGCCGGGCGCACAGGGCATGTCCGGCGTGACTTTCTGGCTGGGCACCGACGGCCAGGGCCGCGACATGCTGTCGGCGATTCTCTATGGCCTGCGCATCAGCCTCGGTGTGGGCGCGGTGAGCACCTTCGCCGCGCTGGCGATAGGCACGGCGGTCGGCCTTGTCGCCGCCTACGCCGGTGGCTGGCTCGATGCGGCCATCATGCGCATCGTCGACATCCAGCTCTCATTTCCTTCCATCCTGATCGCACTGGTGCTGCTAACGGTGCTGGGACAGGGTGTGGACAAGATCGTCATTGCGCTGATCGCGGTGCAATGGGCCTACTATGCGCGCACCGTGCGCGGCGCGACCCTGGTCGAACGGCACAAGGAATATGTCGACGCCGCCGTGTGCATGGCCTACAGCGCCGGCCGCATCGTATTCCGCCACATTCTGCCCAATGTGCTGCCGCCGCTGATCGTGGTGGCCATGGTGCAAGTCGCGCACGCCATCGCGCTGGAAGCCACGCTGTCCTTTCTCGGCCTCGGCCTGCCGATCACCGAGCCCTCGCTGGGCCTGCTGATCGCCAACGGCTTCACCCACCTGCTTTCCGGCAAATACTGGATCAGCTTCTTCCCGGGCATCGCGCTGCTGGTGACCATCGTCAGCATCAACCTGGCAGGAGACCATCTGCGCGACATTCTCAATCCGCGGCTGCAAAGCCACTACGGCGCCTGAGCGCAAGGCAAAAAAATCCCCCTGCGCATCAAGACAGAGGGGACGATGATAATTCGGAATAAAGCGCACAACCGCCCCCCCCTCTGCTTCGCTTCAAGTGTTCCCCTTGTCCCCGCAAGCGGGGCGAGGGAGCCGTGCAGTGGAGATGTGTAGATACCCATGCCCGCAAGGAGAGGGTGAAAATGGCACTAATTCGCTGTCGCGAATCAGTGAAAGATCAATAGACTGACTGCGGTTACCGGCTGCGCAGGGGAGAAAACGCGCGGCCTGTCTTCTCCTGCTGACCACCGGACCGCCTGGAATCCCAGCGCGGCGCAGCGCCGTTATTATCGCGGCGGGTGTTGCCGTCTTTGCCGCGAAATGCACCGCGGTCGCGCTCGGAAAATCC
>CAKKQX010000306.1 GCA_919902235.1 Burkholderiales bacterium | reverse complement strand
CCCGTCGCGCGGCGCGATGACTTCGGCGGCGCTCGCCATCGAGAACTGGCCGAGGACGATGGCGTCGCAGTCGCCGATGTCCTCGGCGGCGGCGGCGATCAGGCGGTCATGCCTGGCACTGTCGCCGGCGTGCAGCGCGGTCAGCGCGGCCGGCACGGCGCGCGTCGTCATTTGAAGTTTCATTCTCTTACGCTGCGCCATCTGTTCAAGCTCGGCTGCGAGCGCCGGTATGCTCGGCTCGAAAGTGGCGATGAGCCCGATGCGCGATCCTGCCGCCAGCGCTTCCTCGAGCATCGCCTCGTTGGGTTTGAGCACCGGGATGTTGAGCGTCGCCTGGGTGGCTTCGACGGCCGGGCCAAACGCCGAACAGGTGAACAGAATCGCATCCGCACCGCAGTCGTGCACATAGTGCCCCAGCGTTACGAAGCGCGCGATCATTTTCTCGGTCAGTCTGCCGTCTGCGGCCAGATCCGCGGCGAGCGAATCTTCAAGCAGATTGGCGGTGCGCGCCTGCGGCCACAGGCGTTTGAACGCGCTGACGATGGGTTCGATGGCAACGGGAGTGGCGTGTATAAGTGCGATGCGCGGCGCTGACATGATGGCATACTGAAATCTGTGGAAAACCCCGCATTCTACAGGTTGTTGAGCGGGTAGCGCTGCAGGATTGCCGTGAGCCCGGCGCTGCCGCGCAGGCGCTGGCTGCGGTGCAGTTCGCGCGTCGCGTCGGGCGCGTATCAACCTCACCAGTTCGCGGTGTGCCTTGTTCGAACGCACAGGCCTTGCCCGCAGCGGCAGCGTAAGCGCGCGCGCCGAGATGGTTGCTTTCGGAGCTGGATTTTTTTTGAGCCCGGGATTAATGTATACGTCGACGTATCAAAAAACTTTAACATGCGTCGCGCCGCGGCAGCAACCGTGGCGACGACGTATTGCGTGCCGCCGGAGGCGCGGTGCGGGCGCAGAACTATCCTGCCGGGCCGATCAGGGATTCCATTACTCCAGTACAGTAACAAGGTCGAATAATCGGGCGCAGATTTCCTTGCGTCCGCCACAACATGAGGAGAACGGCATGAAAATAAAGTATCGCAATATCTGCGCTGCGGCGCTGGCGGTGGCGGCAGCGGCGGCGCTGCCTGCAATGGCGCAAAGCTATCCGACCAAGCCGGTGCGCTTGTATGTCGGATTCGCGCCGGGCGGCGGCACCGACATCATGGCGCGCACGGTGGCAGCCAAGCTCAGTGAATCGATGAAACAGCAATTCATCGTCGAAAACCGTCCCGGCGCCAACGCCAACCTGGCGGCCAAACTCGCCGCGGAGGCGCCGGCGGACGGCTACACCCTGTTGTTCATGTCGGTGGCGCACATCATGAGCAAGCCGGTGTACAAGAACCTCGGCTATGACATCGAGCGCGATCTGACGCCGATTACCATCGTTTCCAGCGTGCCCAATGTGCTCGCTGCGAACCCAACGCTGCCCGCGCGCACAGTGAAAGAAGTGATCGCGCTGGCGAAAGCCAAACCCGGCGAACTGACCTACGCCAGCTCGGGGGTTGCGAGTCCCGAGCATTTCGCGGGCGAGTTGTTTCGGATGATGACCAAGACCAATCTGCTGATGGTGCCGTATAAAGGCGGCGGACCGATCGCCATCGACCTCGTTTCCGGCCACGTCATGACGAGTTTCAGCACCATGCCGCCGATCATCCCGCACATCCGCTCCGGGCGCGTGCGCGCGGTCGCCGTCACCACCGAGAAACGTGCAGCGGTGCTGCCCGATGTGCCGACCATAAGCGAGACCGTTCCCGGTTATGCGATGAGCACCTGGTACGGCGCAGTCGCCCCGGCCAGGACCCCGCGCGATGTCGTGGTGCGGCTCAACCAGGAAATGCTCAAGGCGCTGCAGTTGCCCGACGTCAAGGAGCGGCTCGCCTCGCTGGGTGCTGAAATCGTCGGCTCCAGCATCGAAGACACTGCGAAAATTTTCAGAACCGATCTCGAAAAGTTCACCAGGGTGGCCAAAGAGGCGAACATCCGCGCTGAATAAGACAGACCGCCTGTTCGCCGGCGATGTGCTGCTGTCCGAGTCGGGTATGCGGCATCATCCGCCGACGCCGATGACCGACGCGTCGCCGTTTCGCGAGCCGGGAGCCGCGCGCGGCGGTCGGATATTGCGTTGACAAAGCGCTGCGACCGTGCAAGATTGCAGGCTCGATAGCCGCCTGCCTGTTGTCCCCGGCGCGTGTTGCGGATGCAGGCGTGGGTGGAGCGACCGCCATTCCAAAAAATCAAAGGAGGAAACATGTTGACCTCAGCCAAGGCGATACGCATCTTCATTGTTCTTGCGGCGGGCTTGTGCGCCGCGAGCGGGGTGCTGGCCCAGGCCTATCCCAGCAAACCGATCCGTTTCGTCCTGCCGTTTCCGCCGGGCGGCGGCACCGACATCCTGGGGCGCATTCTGGCGCAAAAATTGAGCGACAGCATCGGCCAGCCGGTGATTCCGGAAAACCGGCCCGGCGCCGGCGGCAATGTCGGCACCGAATACGCATCGCGCCAGGCACCTGACGGCTACACGATCGTTATCTGCTCGCCGTCGATTTCGATCAGTCCGAGCCTGTATTCGAAGCTCAACTACAAGCAGAGCGATCTGACCGCGATTACGCGTATTGCGTCCATTCCCAACGCATTTGTCATTCATCCGGTAGTGCCCGCCAAGACGGTGAAGGAGTTGGTCGCGCTGGCGCGGAAGAGCCCCGGCAAGCTGAATTTCGGCACCGGCGGTGCCGGCACCTCGAACGATCTCGCGGCGCGTTACTTCCTGTCGGAGAACAAGCTCAATGCACTTATCGTTCCGCACAAGGGCGTCAACCAGGCCACCATCGCGCTGCTCGGCGGTCAGGTTGATATGGTGGTGGTCGGTGTCGCCACCTCGGCGCCGCACGTCAATGCGGGCAGGCTGCGCGCGATTGCGACCCTGACAACGGAGCGCACCGAGACATTCCCCAACGTGTCCACCATCGTGGAGGCGGGGTTTCCATGGTTTATCGTGGACACCTGGTACGTGATGATGGCGCCGGCCGGCACGCCGCCTGACATTATCAAGCGGCTGAACGCCGAGTTTCACAAGATTATGAAATTGCCGGAGACGCGCAAGCAAATGGCAAACCGCGGCGCGGATCCGGTCGTCAGCACGCCGGAGGAGGCTGCGCAGTTCATTGCGAGCGAAACCGAGCGCTGGGGCAAGGTCGTGCGCGAAGCGGGTGCACGTGCAAACTGATCGGATTCCCCGGCTGCGCGCAGCACCGGGACGTTGGTCGAGGGCAAACATTTTTTGAAAAGGGGGCGTCATGGGCATGCGTATGGCTGCGGGGGCGTTATGGCTGGTCGGCACGATGCTGGTGGGGGCATCATGGGCGCAGAGCTATCCGGCCAAGCCGGTGCGCTTCATTCTGCCGTTCCCGCCGGGCGGGCCGACGGATATTCTCGGACGCGCCATCGGGCAGAAGCTGTCGGAGCAATTAGGACAACCGGTGGTGGCTGACAATCGCCCGGGCGCCGGCGGTAATCTGGGCGCCGAGCTCGCGGCAAAGGCGCCGCCGGACGGCTACACTATCGTGTTATGCGCGCCTTCAATCGCGATCAGCCCCAGCCTGTACAAGAAGCTCAATTACGACCCGGTGAAGGATCTTGCGCCGATCTCGCTGGTGGCGTCGATCCCGAACGTTTTGCTGGTGCATCCATCCGTGCCTGCCCGCACGCTGAAGGAGCTGGTGCAGCTCGCCAGGCGCAATCCGGGCAATCTTAATTTTGGTTCCGGCGGTATCGGCACTTCCAATCATCTCGGCAGCGAGATGCTGAAGGGCCTCGCCAAGTTGAGCATGGTCCACGTGCCCTACAAGGGTTCCAACATGGCGATGATAAACATGATGGGCGGGCAGGTGGATATGGTGGTCATCGGTGTGCCGGCGGCACTGCCGCAGATCCGTGCCGGGAAAGTGCGTGCGCTCGCCGTGCTGGCGCCGGCGCGGCTCGCCACGCTGCCGGAGGTGCCGACCTCGAAGGAGGCGGGCATCGACAATTTCGAAGTGCTCACTTGGTACGGCATACTGGCCCCGGCGGGCGTTCCGGGCGCGGTCATCGGGCGCCTGAACACGGAAATCGTCAAAGTCATGAACTTGGCGGACATGAAAGAACGGCTGGCGGGAATCGGCTTCGATCCGATGACCAGCACGCCCCAGCACTTCGCGGAGTTCATCAAGACCGAAACCGTGCGCTGGGGCAAGGTGATCAAGGAAGCCGGGGTCAAGGTTGAATAACGGGAGGAAAGTTATCCATGCTTAATACGAGTAAATATACGACAAAATCCGTTGCGGCCGTCGCCGTCGCCCTGGGTGTGCTTGCCGCCGCGGCAGGCAGTGTCAGCGCGCAGCAGTTTCCAAACCGCCCGGTCCGCTTGATCGTGCCGTTCGCGCCGGGGGGGCCGACCGATACCATCGCGCGCGTGGTTGCGCAGCAGCTGACCGAGCGGCTGGGACAGCAGATCGTCGTCGATAACCGCGCCGGTGCCGGCGGCAATATCGGCATGGGTCTCGCAGCGCGCGCGACGGGTGACGGCCACACCTTGCTGCTGGTCAGCTCCAGTTTCGTCGTCAATCCATCGTTGTACAAAGACCTTCCTTTCGATCCGCACAAGGATCTGTTGCCGGTCTCCAATCTGGCGGCGTCGCCGAACGTGTTCACGGTACATCCGAGCTCGTCGGTGAAGTCTGTTGGCGAGCTGGTCGCCTATGCGAAAGCCAATCCGGGCAAAGCGAACGCCGCCACGCCGGGTATCGGCACCACGCCCGATCTTTCGGTGCGCCTGCTCGGACTCACCGCGAAAATCGACATGATCGCCGTGCCGTATGGCGGTGCCGGACCCGCAGTGGCAGCCGTGGTGGGCAACCAGCTTTCCATAGGTTGCACGGCGCTGCCGCCGACCACGCCGCATATCCAGGCCGGGCGGCTGCGTGCTCTGGCGGTGACGAGTGCGAAGCGTTCGCAGGCACTGCCCGATGTGCCGACCATGGCCGAAGCGGGGTACAAGAACCAGGAGGCCGAAACGCTGCAGGGCATGCTGGTTCCGGCGGGAACGCCGAAGGCGATCGTCGACCGGCTGAACAAGGAACTCGTATCCATCATGCGCGTGCCGGCGGTCGAGAAGCGCGTGACCGATCTTGGTTTCTACATCATCGCCAACTCGCCGGCCGAGTTTCGCGCGCAGATCAAGACCGAGATCGAGAAGTGGGGCCAGGTCATCAAGAGCGCCGGCGTCAAGGTGAACTGAGTTATTGAGCGCTTCCCCTACCCTCTCCCCCACCCTCTCCCGCCCCAAGGCGGGAGAGGGGGTTTCTTTGAGATGTGTAGATACC
>CAKKQX010000305.1 GCA_919902235.1 Burkholderiales bacterium | reverse complement strand
GCAAAACCGGCAAGCGCGCCGCTTGCCGTAACTATTGAGCGTTTCATAATGGATGACAGTCGGAACGCTCAATCCCTCTGCCCGACCCTCTCCCCGCAAGGAGAGGGTGAGAATGGCACTAATTCGCTGTTGCGAATTAGTGAAAGATCAATAAGCCATTGATAACAGAAGCATGCTGATCATTTATGACCGCCTGATTACAACAGGCGCGCATTGGGGTGCGGCAGCAGTCCGCGATACCGTATCCGGCGCACTATTACAGGGCACGAAAATTCGTTCCAATACAGCCCTGTTGCAACCTTATTGCAGCGTTATTGCAGCGGCATAAACAATTCACAGTTTTTGTGGATAAATTTGTGCGTAACCCCCGCGCCGCCTGAATTACGCCTTTTGCATTGCAATTGCACCTGCCGCGCCTAAAAAATAAGCATCCCGTACACCGCCGCATTTCAATTCGAACACGCATGAAAATACGCGTTGTTTTTTCTTGATTTTTACTTCGCGCTTGTGATAAGTGCCGCAACGCTTGCCAGATCGTGCCCATGCTGCCACATTGAAAAAATGTCCATACGCCCAAGCCTGCTTGCCGCCACGGCGCTGATGGCCGCCGCAGTTTGCGCCGGCGTGCACGCAGCGGATACGCAGACCGAAAACATCAATGTGCTCGAACGCCGGACTTTCTCTTACTCACAAATCTATGCCCGGGGCATACTGCCGCGCTCCACAACGCACGAACTCAGGTTGACGCTGGCTTATTTTGCCGGCAGCAGCTGGCAACAGGACGCCCTGCTGGACATTGCCGGCCGCGCAGCCGGCATCCTCGCCCAGTGCGGCGTGTTAGTTTCACAGATTGAAATCGCACGGATTGACGCGCCGCAGCACTACCATTATTTCGCGACGCTGGTTTCGCGCGAACTGGCGTTTGCTCTGCAACTGCCCAAACCGACGGCCTATTTCGTAAGCGATACCCGGCAGCAGCCGGCCTTCGATGCGGAAGCCATCGGCAGAGGCAACAGCAGGACGCGGCCCGAACTTGCCGATACGGTGTGGATCACCCGCACCGCGCGCGATCCCGGCATCGTGCTCGCGCACGAACTGGCGCATGTGCTGATGGACAGCGGCGAGCATGTTGAAGAACCGGAAAATCTGATGCGAACGCGAACCACCGCTGAAAATACCCGGCTCAGCCCCGCGCAATGCGGACGCCTGCGCGCCACCGGCACCGGCAACGGGCTGCTGCATCCGGTAAAAAACTGATTCCGGACAATTCTTTACTTGAGTATTTTCAGAAGATTGTAGAAATCATCGGTCCACACGCGAAACTCGGGCCGCGGCGGCAACGGTTCGGCGACGGCCTGGATGGAATCAGCCTGCAGCAATTCGGTATTACCAGTGACGATAATCTGGTCGGTGTTCGCCAACCAGTAGTCCGCACCGCCAGCGCCCTGGGGAAAGTCGGAAACCAGCACGGCCGTCAATCCGGAAACGGCGGCCAGACGCTCGATGACTGGCGCGATATTCACAAAACGGTTGGTTGCCTGGAACACCATCACGCCGCCCGGTTTGAGATGCCGCACATAAGTCGCCATCGCTTCGCGCGTGATCAGGTGCATTGGAATGGAATCGCCTGAAAACGCATCGATGGCCAGCACGTCGAATTGCTGGGCGGGCTCGCGTTCGAGCGTCAGCCGCCCGTCTCCCAGCGCGATTTCCATCTGCGCCGGACTGTCCTTGAGAAAGGTGAACTCCATCATCGCGACCGCTGCCACCTGCGGGTCAATCTCGTAGAAGCGAAACACGTCGCCCTTGCGCGCATAGGCTGCGATCGCGCCGGCACCAAGACCGATGATGCCGACGCGGCGCGGCGCGTCCGGCAGGCTCGCAAACACGCGTCCGTAGCCGCTGGTCGGGCCAAAATAGCTGCTCGGCGCATTGCGATAGCCGGCATCCAGCAATTGTCCGCCATGTTTGATGCTGCCGTGATACATCGCGCGGAACGGCACCGGCTGGGGAAAATCGCGGGTGCGCACCACGCCGTAAAAATTGCGCGTTATGACGCGCGCACCGGCCACATAGCTTTCGATGTTATGAGCGGCGAGCGCCACGGTTGCCGCCACTACCGCGCAAGCAGCGCTCGCCGCCCACCGGTTTTGCACGGTGCGGCCGAACAACAGCATCGCGCACGCAACAAGGGTGATCTCCAGTTCGTAGTAGCCGGACAGAAAATTGGGCGCCGCGATGCCCACCAGCAGCGCGCCCAGCGCCCCGCCTGCGGAAATCATCAGGTAAAACGTGGTCAGGTGGCGCGGACCGGGTTTCAGCAGATAGAGCTCGCCGTGGCAGAACATGCAAGACACGAACAAGCCCAGCGCGTAAATCGGCGTCGCAACCCATATTTCGAGCGAGTCGCTGAACCAGACCATCGTCGGCAGCAACAGCGCGACCAGCGCCAGGAACAGCTTGCGCTGATACCAGCGCGGGTGATCGAAACACAGAATGAAGGTGATGAGATAGAGGGAAAGCGGCACCACCCACAGGAATGGGATCGACGCAACATTCTGTGTCAGATGATTGGTGATTGCCAGCAGCAGACACGAACCGAGCGCAGCCAGAACGATCCACAGCACGCGCTCGGACAGCAGAGGAGCACGCTCATCCCCGCCGGCTTCGGAACCGGAAGCCCTGGCCGGTGCCGAGGCCGCATGGCGGGCGCTGGTCAGTGCGGTCGCCGCGCAGAGCACGACGAAGACCGCATACGCCGCCGACCAGGATATCGACTGCGTGGCGAGCGGGAAAAAAGGTTCGATCAGCACCGGATAGGACAACAGGGCCAGCAGCGAGGCAAAATTTGACAACGCAAACAGACGGTAAGGCGCTGCGTGGCGGAAACGCTGCCAGAACCAGGCCTGCACCAGCGGGCCGGTGGTGGACAGCAGAAAATATTGCAGGCCTATGGTTGTGCCGAGCAGTCCGAGAATCAGGAAGGTCGGGCCCGCGCCCCCTTCGCCGCCCGGCTTCCAGTCCGCATGCGGGATGATCGGAAGCAGCAGCAGGCTTGCGCCCAGCAGGATCACATGCAGCCGGGCCTGGCGGCGCGGCGTCAGGTAGCGTGCCGTCCAGTCGGCATAGGCATAGCCGAGCAGCAGCACGGACTGAAAAAACACCAGGCAGGTCGCCCATACCGCGGCCGCCCCGCCGAACCACGGCAGGATCTGCTTGGCGATGACGGGCTGGACCAGAAATAACAGGAAGGCGCTTAGAAAAATTGTGCTGATGTGAAGGAACATGAGGAAGTATCTGAATGTAGAGCGAATTAACCGTGACAATCTGCGGCCGTCACAGTACCGGCTGAACGTCCCTAGAGGAAGCGGCTGAGGTTCCGGAAATCGGCGTTGCCGCCGCTGATGATGACGCCCACCCGCTTGCCGCGGGCGTCGAGCTTGCCTTCGAGCAATGCCGCGGCGCCCAGCGCCCCGGTCGGCTCGACGACGATTTTCATACGCTCCCACAGGTAGAACATCGAGCACAGCAGCTCATCATCGGTCACGGTCAGCATGTCGTGCACATGATGCATGATCAGCGGGAAAGTCAGCGCGCCGGGCGCCGAGGTGCGTGCGCCGTCGGCGATGGTCTGGGGGTTGCGCACGCTCTGGATCGTCCCGCTGCGCAACGACCGCGTCACGTCATCGCCGGCCGCAGGTTCGACGCCGATGACCCTGATGCCCGGCGACAGTTGATTGGCGGCGATCGCGCAGCCCGCCAGCAGCCCGCCGCCGCCGCACGGCACCAGCAGATAATCCAGCGCGCCGGCATCCTCGATCAGTTCCTGCGCCGCCGTGCCCTGCCCCGCAACGACGTGCGGATGGTCGAACGGCGGGATGACGGTCGTGCCGCGGCTGCGCACGAATTCGTCGGCAATCGCCTCGCGCGAATCGCGCGCGCGGTCATAGAGCACCACTTCGGCGCCATAGCCGCGCGCGCCTTGCGCTTTCACCGCTGGCGCGTCGCCGGGCATGACAATGACGGCTGCTATGCCGAGCAGTTTTCCGGCAAGCGCCACCGCCTGCGCATGGTTGCCCGAGGAATAGGCGACTACGCCGCGCTGCTTCTGCTCGAACGAAAACCGGACGAGCGCATTGTAGGCGCCGCGGAACTTGAACGCGCCGCCGCGCTGCAGGTTCTCGCATTTGAAAAACACGCTGGCACCGGTACGCTCGTTCACGGTGGCCGAGGTCAACACGGGGGTGCGGTGCGCCTTTCCGGCAAGCGTCCGCGCGGCGGCGGCGATATCGTCGTAGGTTACGGGCAGTGCCGGCACTGCCCGCAGCATGGCGGCATCAGTCACGACGCAACCCTGGTGGCGCGCCACTTATGCCGGGTGCGCGGCGCCTTGGCCTGGCCGCGCATGGTA
Source organism: Burkholderiales bacterium (assembly GCA_919902235.1). Classification (GTDB taxonomy): domain Bacteria; phylum Pseudomonadota; class Gammaproteobacteria; order Burkholderiales; family SG8-41; genus CAKKQX01. Next base: position 4,905 of record CAKKQX010000305.1, on the reverse strand, counting down.
CCTTCGATAACATTTCCATTTACGCGCCCTTCAAAACGCCACTGCAACATGTAGTCGCCATCTTCGATCAGCACGAACGCAATTCTGTCTCCCTCGAGACTGGCGTCGCGCAGATAAAACGGTCTGCCGGCGCGGCTGGCCGCGCCTTCTATTTCCTGAAAAGTCTGCTTGAGTTCTACCTCGTATGGTTCGCCGCTGGTTTGCTCGAGCCTCAGGTCCCACTTTCCCGCGACTCGGGCCGGGACAACCCAGAAGAATATTTGACTGCCGGTGCCGCGTACATTTGCCCTGATATCCGGTTTCCATTCGCCCAGGTCGAAATCGTGCGCCACGATGCGCGTTCCGGGCCTGAGTTCCCTTAGCAATCGCGGCCGTAGCTTAAGATTAATCTCCGGCAACAGATAAAGCGTGATCACCGACGCCTCGCCGAGCCGGGTTTCCAGCAGATCGCGCTGATAAAACTGTACGCGGCTGCTGACGCCCTCCATTTTGGCGTTTTCCTGACTTTCCTTGAGCAGTTGCGGGTCAAGTTCAACGCCGAAACCGCGCGCGCCATGTTTTTTTGCTGCGGTAATCAGGATGCGGCCGTCGCCTGATCCCAGATCGATGACATAGTCGTCGGCACCGACATTGGCGATGCGTAGCATGGCCTCTACCGTCGGCTGGTTGGTCGGCACATAAGGCGCCACCAATTTTTCCAGATACTTGTATGCTTGCGGCGTCGCAGCAAATGCGGTTGCGACAGGCAGAAGCAGAAAAATTAACCAGCGCTTGCTTAACTTCAACTGGGTTGTCCCCTTGGGCTACATTCTTTTCTTGCTGTCAAAAACCAGCCGGCATTCTGGCAACGGTAACGGTCCGGCGTCGCTGACGAAACATAGCATAAGCGGCGCTGATATCAAGAACGGCACCACTGTCGGACTAAGCACTGCACCGCGCAGTCAGACACAGCAGCCGCCACGCGTCTTTATGTGCGAAATATCACGTCTGCACGGAAAAAATCTTTTCCGATGTCGATAACTCATGTCGCATGTCGAGAGTCGCGACTTCTTTTAGACGCCGGACACTTGATTTAACTGCCATTGCACCGCCGCCAATTATTTTAATTTATTCTTTATCATCAATATGATAAGTCATAATTTTGCACCAATACCAGTTATTATCCAATTACTGGCACAGAATCTGCTGATAGCTGGGGCAAGAAAGCAACCGTAACGGAGATCACCATGGTCATCTACATGGACAAGTACCGGAAAACCAAAGCGATGAATAGGGTAACCCTGCGTCGCTACGACGAAGAAGCGGAAGCACTGTGTGTTAACTGGAACCCAGCGATAGGAGTAATTGCCATGTCTTGCTACCAAAACATGAACGAGTTGAGCCCGCAACTGCCTGAAGATTTTTCGAATGTTGACGTGACGGAATTTCTCGATCGCGTCTACGCCCTGGCGAGCCAGATCTAAGACTCGCCACTCCCAAGCGGACCGCGCTTCCCCCGCGGTCCGCTTTTTATTTTTCCCGCTTTTATTACCTCCGTATCTCCCGTAGCTCACCCCCGCGTTACCCGCAAGCCTGTGCCCGCAACCGCGGCGTCAAACGTCAAATCATCGCAGCCACCAGCCGGTCACGGGTAAACGGCATGTCGCGCATTCTGACGCCCAGTGCGTTGAATATCGCGTTGGCAATTGCCGCTCCAGTAGGGCCCTGCGCTCCTTCGCCTGCGCCCAGCGGCGGCTGATCAGGCCGGTTGATGAGGGTGACTTCGATCTCCGGCGCCTCGGCGAAAGTCAGAATTGGATAGTCCTGCCAGGTGCGGGTTGTCACGCGCTGGCGATCGAAATCAATGCGCTCCTTGAGGGTCCAGCTGATGGTCTGGGTAATGCCGCCCTCGGTCTGATTGACGATGCCATCGGGATTGATCGCCTGTCCGGCATCTATCGCCGCCCAGGCGCGCCTGACCCTGACTTCGTTTTCGACCTCGACTTCCGTAATCACCGCGACATAGCAACCAAGGTTTTTGTAGCGCGAAAAACCGATACCGCGCCCGCGCATGCCGTCACCCTGCTCGCGCGGCTTCCAGCCCGCCTTGGCCGCCACCGCCTCGATCACGGCACGCGCCCGGGCATCCTTCATGTGGCGCAACCGGAATTCGACCGGATCGGCGCCGGCAGCAATGGCCAGCTCATCCATGAAAGACTCGATGGCAAATACATTAACGTGCGCGCCCAGCGATCTTAATGCCGATACCCGCAACGGCGCTTCACTGACCAGGTGATTGGTGACGTGCTGCTGCGGAAAATCATAAAGAGGAATCGCATTACGGTGGCTGCCGCCCGCAGGCAGCGGCGGATTGCCGGGCGCAGCAGGCCGCAACGGCTGCGCGAGATGCCAGCCCGCCAGCAGATTGACGCCGCCTTTGCCTCCCGGTCGCGTACTGTGTCCGTGGCTCCAGACATCGTGGCTCCAACTCGCGATCCGCCCGTCGGCGCCCAATGCTGCGCGCATCCTGACCACCATGGCAGAGCCGTAAGGCTCCCACGCGAATTCGTCCTCCCGCATCCATTGCACCCTGACCGGCCGACCGGGCACGGCGCGCGCCAGCAGTACCGCATCGAGCGCCACGTCATCCGCGCCGTTGTGCCCATAGCAGCCCGCGCCCTCGGCGTGAATCACGGTTATGCTTTTCTCGTCCACACCCAGCACTTTTGCCAGATCGCCGCGCAACGGGAATATGCCTTGGCTGTGCGTCCACACGGTGTACTGGCCGTCCGTGAACTGCGCGACCGCGCAGGACGGGCCGATAGAGGCGTGCGCAATGTGCGGACGCGTGTATTCCGCCTCCAGCTCGCTGATGGCGCCAGAAGCCGCGGTTTCGCCGGTTTTCTCGCTGATGACTTCAGCGATGGCAACGCAATCAAGCAAATAGCGCGGATCGCTGTTTTCGGGAAGCGCGGATTGCTCTTCCCATTGCGAAATGCGCGCAAGACGGCGCTGCGCGCGTATCGCCTGCTCCTCGCGCCCGGCGACAACAGCGATGAAATTGCCATCGCGCACCACCGCAACCACGCCGGGCATCGCCTGCACTTCGGCGGCGTCGAGCGCGGTCAAGCGCCCGCTATAACCCGGCGGACGCACAATACGGCCGTGCAACATGCCCGGCAATTCCAAATCCTGCACATAGCTTGGCACACCCGCCACCTTGGCCGGAATATCGAGCCGCGGCACGGCGGTCCCGACAACAGCGTGCTGCGCGGCGGCTTTGGGCGCGACCTCCGCAGTCGCTTCGCGCGCGAGCAGGTCGTCATCGGCCAGCTCCCCATACGTTAAGCTGCCCCCGCCACGCGCCGCGATAACGCCATCGGCAGCCGTCAACTGCTCGAGAGAAACGCCGAGCTTCACGGCTGCGCGTTGCATGAGCAGGTCGCGCACCTCGGCCGCCGCGTAGCGCAGCGCCATGCCCGATTCCTGAATTGAACGACTGCCCGAAGTGATGCCCTCGTTGGGACTGCGCGAAGTATCGGCGGGCGCCAGGCGCACGCGTTCGAGCGCAAGATCAAGTTCTTCGGCAACAATCTGCACCAGCACCGTGAGTATGCCCTGCCCGATTTCAACCTTGCCGGGAAATACGGTGACCGTGCCGTCGCGATTGACGCGCAGCCAGCGATCGAGCCTGCGGTTGGTCTCAAGACTGCCGGGAAGCTTGCGTGCCGCGGTGTTTTCGCCGGATGTCATGTTGCCGCCCGCATCTTTTCCGCCGCGCGCCTGATAGCGCGCAGAATGCGGGCGTGGGTACCGCAACGGCACAGGTTTTGCGCAAGCGCCGCACGAATCTCGTGTTCGCCGGGTTCAGGATTGACATCGAGCAACGCCTTGGCCGTCATGATGATGCCGCTCACGCAATAACCGCATTGCGCAGCCTGCTCGTCGATGAACGCCTGCTGCAAAGGATGCGGACGCTCGACGCTGCCCAGGTTTTCAATGGTGATTACCGACTTGCCTGCCACCGCCGAAACCGGCACATCGCATGACTGCACTGCCTTGCCGTCGACAATGACCATGCAGGAACCGCACTGCCCGGCACCACAACCGAAACGCGCCCCCTTGAGTTGCAGATCGTTGCGCAGCACGTAAAGCAGCGGCGTTTCCGCATCCGCCGTGATCTCGCGCGGCGTACCGTTTACTGTAATCGTCAGCGCCATAAAGTCATCCCATCCTCGCACACCGCCGCACAAAATCGACGGCGGCACACCCAAAAAATATCAATGCCCATGATGTAACCCGAAAAAAAACATAAAGTTATGCGTCTTTCCCAATATCCCTGCTCCCATCCTTGAATCGCATCCCGCCCATCGTTTTTCCCCCGGCTTTTTTTAGGCTGCCTTTGGGTCTATACTAAATCGTGTTCGACTGCTGACATGGAGGATACTGCCCATGATGATTACCGAAGACGTCGAAACCTTAAAACTACGGATTACCCAGCTCCACACAGAACACCGCGATCTCGACGATGTAATCTCCCGATTATCACAAAACCAGATCCAGGATCAACTCCAGCTGCAGCGCCTCAAGAAGCGCAAGTTATACCTTAAAGACCAGATCTCATTGCTGGAGCGGCAGCTAACACCTGATATACCCGCCTGACGCGCATTCCCCCGAAAACGGGAATTGCATAAAAAGCAAGGTTGACCTTGCGGGCCTTCGTCAAGCATTAAACTTTCTACCGGCCGCGCCGCATACCCAGCAACGCGAGCCAAACCGAGAACACACCCAACATGACAAACCACGCCAGCGACCAGCCGGCGATGGTCAGGCCGAGAAAACTCCAGCCCGCTTCCGCACATTCGCCGGAACCGGCCAGAATCTTGTCGAGCGAGTCTTTGAGCAATTCGCGCGGCGCCTTGCGGT
>CAKKQX010000304.1 GCA_919902235.1 Burkholderiales bacterium | reverse complement strand
TGTTGGATTTTAGTCCAGTAACGTCAAAATCTACCGGACAGATGTGAAGCAATATAAAGAACATACAAGAAGCGTGCCACCGCTGCGACTACGGCCTGCGCTGCGAGACCAGCTGAATCCAGTGTCAGCATTGCGCATCACAATAGCGCAATGTGCACCACAATCCGGCATCTCCTGGCGCGCAAGGCGGCCATGCGCCTGTATCTACGGCGGAAAAACATGTTTTAAAACAATATGTTATGATTTAAATGCCACTGCGGGCAGCAACATCGTCGGCACACATCGTCGGCACCGGCGCCGGATACGCGCTTTCATGCAGCCGGCGCCGCGTTTTTCGCGCAAAGCTTGCAGGTAAATCTGCGGACGCGCCGGCCTTGTTGCGGCAGACAAGATCCGCTGCATGGGAGCATGCACCGATATAGCCGGTCCGCAAGTTTATAATGCGGTAAAAATATAAACCGTTCCTGGCCCATACATCACAAATCACCAACAACAAATCATGTCATCCGCCATCACCAACAAACGTCCCGCCCCCGACAAAGTCATCGCCGATATCGCCGATTATGCCGACCGCTACGTTGTCAAGAGTCCGCTCGCGCTGGAGACCGCGCGCCTGGCCCTGATCGACAGCCTCGGCTGCGGTTTTGAGGCGCTCGCCTATCCCGGCTGCACCAGCCTGCTGGGGCCGCTGGTGCCCGGCACCATCGTGCCCAACGGCTCGCGCGTGCCCGGCACGTCTTATGTGCTCGATCCCGAACGCGCAACGTTCAACATCGGCACGCTGATCCGCTGGCTTGACTACAACGACGCATTTTACGGCGCGACGGTGATTCATCCGTCCGACACCTTTTGCGGCGTGCTGGCCGTTGCCGACTGGCTGTCGCGCACGCGCGTGGCGCAGGGCAGGCGGCCGCTCACCGTGCGCGACGTGCTGGAAGCGGCGGTCAAGACTTATGAAATCATGGGCGGGCTCGCCATCCTCAACGGCTTCACTGCCGTCGGACTCGACCACACCATCCTCGGCAAAATCGCCACCGCCGCCGTCGTCACCAAAATGCTGGGCGGCTCGCGCGAAGAGATCATCAACGCGGTGTCCAATGCCTGGGTCGACGGCCATGCGCTGGCGGCTTTCCGTCGCAAACCCAACACCGGTCCGCGCAAGTCGTGGGCGGCAGGGGACGCGGCCAGCCGCGGCGTGCGGCTGGCGCTGATGGCGGTCAAGGGGGAAATGGGTTATCCGGCGGCGCTCACCGCAAAGACCTGGGGCTTCTACAACGTGTTGTTCAAGGGCAGGCCCTTCCGTTTCCAGCGCCCGCTGGGCACCTACGTCATGGAAAACGTGCTGTTCAAAATCGCCTATCCCACGGCTTTCCACGGACAAAGCGCGGTCGAGGCGGCGATCGCGCTGCATCCGCAGGTCAGTGACAGGCTGGACGACATCAAGCGCATCGACGTGCGCTGCCACAATTCGTCGATGGTGATTCTCGACAAGAACGGGCCGCTGCACAATTTCGCCGACCGCGACCATTGCATGCAGTACATGATCGCCATCGGCATGATCTTCGGCAAGCTCAGTGCCGGAGACTACGAGGATCACGTTGCGGCCGATCCGCGCATCGACAGGTTGCGCGCCAAAATGAAACTATCCGAGCATGCGCCGTACGAAAGGGATTATCACCATCCCGCCAGGCGCACGAATTCCAATTCCATTCAGGTGTATTTCAGGGACGGCAGCAGCACGCCATTGTCCGAAGTCATTTATCCGCTCGGCCACCGCCGCCGGCGCGAGGAAGGCGTGCCGCTGCTGATGGAGAAATTCGACAGGAACGTGTCGCGGGTGTTCGCGGCCAAGCAAAAGGCGCAGATCATGGCAGCCTGCCTCGACCAGCAGCGGCTGGAAGCGATGACGGTCAACGCCTTCATCGACCTGCTGGTGCCGTAAAGGAATAGCTCAAAACCAAATTGGACAGGATTAACAGGATTAATTCAAAACTGAAGGCCGGTTCTGGTCCTGTCAATCCTGATAATCCTGTAAATCCTGTGCTTGCGGATTTTTTAAGGCGGACCGAACGGGAGGGCGCGCATGGCGAAGACCATAGGCATTTTCGTGATCGGCGGCTTATTCGGCATCGCCGCCGGGTTTGCCCTGGGCATATTCGTGTATCCGTATATTTTTCTGGCCGACATCGTTGCCGTCGAAAAGGTCGAGCAATCGGCGGCGAGAAAATTGGTGGCGAAGGGCACGTTCATTCACGCCAATCCCTCGGATCCGATTCACCACGGCAAGGGCGGCGTGACGGTGTATGAGAATCTGCTGCATCTGGAAGGTGATTTCGAAGTGGGGCCGGGCCCCAAGTTCCATGTCTACCTCGTGCCTGATCCAAACGTCACGCCCTCGACCAAGGTCGCCGACACCATGTACGTCGATCTGGGTCGCCTGAAGGCGTTCAAGGGCAGCCAGAACTACGAACTGCCCGCGGGCCTCAACCTCGCCGGTTACAAGAGCGTGGTGATCTGGTGCGAGCATTTCGGCGTGCTGATCTCACCGGCGGCGCTCAAATTCCAGTAGCGGGACGCGTCTTTTCCGGCGCCTGGAATCGGCGCCGACCGGATGCGGCGTGCAAGGTCAGGCATGCGAATACATCGCGCGCCCGGCGGTCGGCAGTTTGGCGGCAAGGACGCAACCGCCATCCGAATCGACAATGTATAGCGTCTTGCGGTCGGTACCACCGTAGGCGCAATTGGTGACGACTTCGCTTTTCGGCGACTGAATACGATATAGCGGTTCGCCGCGATGGTTGAATATCCATACCGCGCCCATGTCGGGATGGGCCACCGCCAGCCCGTCATGCTCGTCTATCGCCATGCCGTCGGGTCCGCGCCCGCCCGAAAGCTGGATAAACACGCCCATGCGTGACACCGTGCCGTCGGGCAGCAGCGGCAGGCGCCACACCGCGTTGGCACGGGTGACGCCGACATAAACGATGTTCTCCGCCTTGTTGAGCACCAGGCCATTGGGGCTGGGGATGTTGTCAGCGATGACTTCGAGCCGCCCGGTTGCGCGCAGCCGGTAGACGCAACCGCTGGCATCCTGCAGCCCGGTCTGTCCCTGGTCGGTGAAATAGAGGTCGCCGTTGCCGGCGAAAAACAGGTCGCTCAGTCCCTTGAAGTGCTGCAGATTGTGGCGTTCGATGAGCGGTGCGACGCTGCCGCGCTGCGCGTCGAGCAGCAGCAGGCCGCGCTTGTGATCAGCGACGAAAATGCGCCCGTCCTTGTGAATCTTCAGGCCGTTGGGCTCGCCGTCGTACTCGATCACCAATTCCCACTCGGCCTTGGGCGAGATGCGGAAGATGCGGCCGTACGGGATGTCGGTCACGTAGAGGTTGCCTTCGCGATCGAAGGACGGGCCCTCGAGGAAGCAGCCGCCCGGCGGCGCGCCGCGGCCGGCAGCGACGCGCTCGGCGGGCGCGTCGCTGCGCCTGAATTTTTGCGGCAGCTCGGCAAAAATGTCGGGGGTGATGATTTGCGGCGGTGGGAACAGGTTCATTTTGCGGACTCTGGTCGGGGATTTTCAGGGCGATTTTCAGCCTGATTGTATGTCAAAATCCCCGGCTCACGACATCAACGTTGGCCGTCCCTTCCGACATAATGAAAAAACCGCTCGAAGTTCTGAAACACTATCCCGATCACGATTACACTTTGTGCGGCGCGCTGGAAAGCCGCGCGCGGCATGACCCGCAGCGGCCGTTCATGCTTCACGGCGGCAGGACCTGGAGCTGGCACGAATTCGCCGATACAGTGGGCAAGGCAGCACGCGTGCTGGCCGCACGCGGCATCGTCAAAGGCGGGCGCGTCGGCGTCATGGCGAGGAACAGCGACGGTCATATTGTCATGCTGTTCGCGCTGGCGCGCATCGGCGCCATCATGGTGCCGGTCAATCCCGAATTCGGCGTCGAAGAGACGCGCTACGTGCTACACCATGCGCAGGTGAGCGGCGTGGTAGCCGGCAGCGACGCGCTCGACACGGCGCGCGAAGCATGCAAAGGGCTCAAGGTTGAACCGTGGTTCGTGTTGCTGGACGCGGGTCGCCATGATGTGCCGCTACTGGCCGACCTGATCGCGCGCGCGCCGGACCTTGCGCTGCCCGACGGCGCTGCCGATGACACCTGCCTCATTGTCTATACCTCGGGCACCACGGGCTTTCCCAAGGGCGCGATGCACAGCCAGAAAAGTTTCGTCACCGGCGGCGAGGCCTTCGTGCAGCGCGTGTATCTGCAGGACGACGACCGCGTAATGATCGTGCTGCCGCTGTTTCATATCAACGCCATGTTCTATTCCGTCGCCGGCACCTTGGCGGCGGGGTGCAGAATGTTGATTATAAACAGGTTTTCAGCATCGACGTTCTGGCAGACAGTGGTCGATCATGGCGTCACCGAAGTCAACATCATCGAGGCGATCGGCACCATCCTCAAAAACCGCCCGCGCTCCGAATTCCGCCCCGGGCACAAGCTGCGCAAGGTCTATGGGGTGCGCGAGAGTGTCGCCGACTGCTTTCGCGACGATTTCGGCGTTCCCCACGGGATCGGGGGTTATGGCATGACGGAAATTCCCGGCGTCACCTGCAATCCGTTCGAGGGTCCGCAGAAAAAGGGCAGTATGGGGCCGATCGGCCGCCATCCCGACCCTGCGCGGCCGTGGGCCCAGTGCCGCATCGTCGATGACGCGGGGCGCGACGTGGGCGTCGGCGAGGAAGGCGAACTCATCGTCAAAACACCCATCATCATGCAGGGCTATTATCGCGATCCTGAGCAGACCAGAGAAGCTTTTCGCGACGGCTGGTTCCTCACCGGCGACCTGGTGAAGCGCGATGCGGACGGCTATTTCTTTTTCGTCACGCGCAAGAAAGACATCATCCGCCGCCGCGGCGAGAATATCGCCGGTGCCGAGCTGGACCGCGTGATAGGCGCACATCCCGCAGTGCACGAAGCGGCCGCGATTCCGGTGCCCGCGGAGCTGGGCGAAGACGAGATCCTGGTCGCGGTCGTACTCAAGCCCGGGCACAGCGCGAACGCGGACGACATCGCGCAGTGGTGCCGCGAGCGGCTGGCGCCGATGAAGGTGCCGCGCTACGTATTGTTCGTGGACGAACTGCCGCATACGCCGACGCACAAGGTGGCGAAGGCGGTGCTGCGCAGGGATACGACGCTGCGCGCGCGCGCGGTCGATCTGGCGGCTGCGTAAGCCCGCATGCCGCCCCGCAGCCCGAAAGACTGGTCGCTCCTGCTCGTGCTGGGCGCGATGTGGGGTTCATCATTCATGTTCAACAAGCTGGGTGTGGCGAGCGTGCCGCCCGCAACCGTGGTTGCCGGCCGGCTCGCAATAGGGGCGGCGATACTGCTGGTTATGGTTTACGCACTCGGCAAAAAACTGCCGAAACCGGGCCGCGCATGGGCGCCCTATGCCGTTCTCGCGCTGCTCGGCAACTGCGTGCCGTTTTATCTGATCACCTGGGGACAGCAGACCGTGGACAGTGCGCTGGCCGGCATTCTGATGGCCGCGATGCCGCTGGTCACGCTCGTGCTCGCGCATTTCCTGGTGCAGGGCGAGCACATGACGCGCAACCGCGCGGGAGGATTCGTGCTGGGTTTTTGCGGCATTGTGCTGCTGATCGGACCGGCGGCGCTGGCCGGTTTCGGCGGCCCGGCACTGCATGTGGTTTCCCAGCTGGCAATCCTGGGCGGCGCCTTGTGTTATGCGGGCAACAGCGTGCTGGCGCGGCTCACGCTCAACGGCGGCGTGCTGGTCGCCTCTGCCGGCACGCTGCTGGTGGCAAGCGCGGTGATGCTGCCGCTGGCATTGATGCTTGACCGCCCGTGGACGCTGAAGCCGGATTTCTCTTCTATTGCCGCCATCATCTGGCTCGGCATCGGACCGACGGCGATTGCGACGCTGTGCTATTACAAGCTGATCGGCTCTGCCGGGCCGACCTTCATGTCGCTGGTCAATTACCTGAGCCCCGCAGTTGCGGTGTTCCTGGGCGTAACGCTGCTCGGCGAGCATCCCGGCATTGAGGCCTACGCCGGACTGGCGCTGATTTTGTGCGGCATCGCATTCAGCCAGCTGCGTCGCGCGGCTTGAAATTCGCGCAAAGCGCCCCATATACCGGATAAGTCCCCGTTTTGGCGGGGTTTACGGAACGGTGGAGGTGCGGGCATATGAACATCGTATACAACAGCGACAATTATTACGTGGTCGAGTATCCGGCCGGGAATGGCTTCGAACTCGTCGACAAACACACTGCCCGCGGCACGTTTTTTCGCGGTGATGTCGCGGAGAAATTCGCGTCGTCCATGAAAAACGTGATTGCCGAAAACGCATCTGTCGAATACATCGACGAATTCCTCGGCGGCTTCGATATTTTGCTGAACACGCCTGTCGTTTATCACTGACGGCGGATGCGGCCCCTGATACGGCCATGTCGCGCTGCGCCGGGCGCCCGTCCGCGCCCCGCTTCTGTTCGGAAAAAATGCTTTTCCTCCTCCTCGGGAGAAGTGCTTTTCTTCCCCCTCCCTTTTGGGGTCGGCGGAGAGGGAAAGATGCCGGAATCGTTATTCAGTGTCATGAGGTTGGGTAATACTCAATAGTCCAGCCGCGACCAGCCCGGTTCCTCGCGGTCGAGAATGCGCCTCAGCGCTTTGAGGTGCAGTCCGGCCTGCTGGCTCTCCCCGGCCATCTGACGGGCCGTCAACCCGGCGATTTTTTCCGGCACGATCTTCAGCGCTTTGCCGGTGCCTTGTCCCAGCACCTGCAGCATGCACGCGCGCTCCAGATAGTAGAGATCGTCGAACGCGGCGGCCACCGTGGGTCCGGTGACGATCACGCCGTGATTGGCGAGGAACAGAATTTCCGCTCCGGCGAGGCCGGCGCACAGGCGTTCGCCCTCAGCCTCGTCGAGCGCCAGCCCGTTGTAATTGTCGTCGTAGGCCACACGCCCGTGGAATTTGAGCGACGTCTGGCTTGCCCACTCCAGCCTCCCGCCGTGGATAACCGTGAGCGTGGTGGCGAACGGCATGTGGGTGTGCAGCACGCATTTCGCATCGGGCTTGCCGCGATGCGCGGCGCCGTGGATGAAAAAGGCGGTCGGCTCTACGCTGTGTTTGCCCGCGACCTTGCGGCCGTGCACATCGACGACGACGAGGTCGGCGGGCGTCACTTCCGACCAGTGCAGGCCCTGGGGGTTGATCAGAAAATGGCCCTTGCGCCCCGGCACTTCGAGACTGAAGTGATTGCAGATGCCTTCGCCCAGCCCGAACCGCGACGCCCAGCGCAAGGCCGCGGCAAGATCCAGGCGCGCTTCGATTTGCAATGCGTTGTTTGCCAAGGTCATGCCTCCAGCTTCAAGCTTGTTGCAGTCCGGCGTGCCGTGCAATCAGCGCCTGTGTCTGGGTTGCGGTGACTTCGCCTTCCAGGTCTTCCGCCACCACCAGGTCGCGTTTGTGCTGCGCTGCGTGACGCGCCACCAGACGAAAACGCGTCCCCGCATTCAGCGCATTCTGGTATCTGGGCGCCGCTTGCATTTCGATCGCCGCAATATCTGCGCAGTCGATCTCGCGCCGGCGCAGCGCGATTCCGAAAACACGCCGCTCCGTGCCGATGTGCGCAGAGTCCACCCGCACGCTCAGGGAATTGGCGAGCGCGTATATTGACAGCACCATGAACACCACTCCGAATGCCGGGAACGGCACGATGAATATGCCGACCAGCGCGACGGTGAGCAGGCCGTGCGCATCACTACCCGCCGGAATCAGCCCCGGCAGCGCCAGCGCGGGCAGCACGATGCACAGCGCGCCGAAGAGGGCCAGCGCGAGCGGCCCATAACCTGTTCGCAGCGGCGGAAAATAAAGCTCGATGCCGTGCGGGGTCCGGTTCACCCGCACGCTGTTCGCAGGCGACGGCGCCGCGTCAATCGACCTGGATCCTGGCGGCTTTGGCAACCTGGGTCCATTTCGCGACCTCGGCCTTCACGAACGCGGCGAACTCGGCAGGCGTGTTGCCCGACGCGATTCCGCCGCGCTTGAGCATCGTTTCCCTGCCTGCCGGCGAGGTCAATTCCTTGGCCAGCGTTGCATGGACCTTGCTCACGATATCCTGCGGCGTGCCGCCGGGGAACACCACGCCCTGCCACGAAGAGCCGTCGAAATCCTTGAGCCCGCCCTCGGCGACGGTGGGCAGTTCGGGCATCGGCGGGAAACGTTCCTTGGTCGAAATCGCGATCGGCTTCAGCCTGCCCGACTGTACGTGCGACATGACGCCGATCGCGGTGTTGAAGGCGAGCTGCACCTGGCCGGAGAGCTGGTCAACCACTGCCGGCGCCTGTCCCTTGTACGGGATATGCACCATGTCGGTCTTGCTCAGGTGCTTTAACAGTTCCATCAGCATATGCGGGCTGGAGCCGTTGCCGGTGGATGCGTACGACAACTGGCCCGGTTTGGATTTGGCGAGTGCGATGATGTCCTTCACGTTTTTCACCGGCAGCGACGGGTGTGTCGTGAGCATGCTGGGCAGTATCGCCATCAGCGTGACGTGAGCAAAATCCTTGACCGGGTCGAAAGGCAGCTTCTTGTAAATTCCCGGTGAAACACCCTGGGCCGCGGTCAACATGCATATGGTGTAGCCGTCGGGCGCGGCCTTTGAGCACAGATCGGAGCCTATGTTGCCGCCGGCGCCGCCGCGATTGTCGGGAACGAACTGCTGGCCATACGCCCTGGACAGGATATCGGCGGCGAGCCTGCCCATGATGTCGGTGGGGCCGCCGGGTGGAAAGGGGATGATGAAGCGCACAGGTTTGCTTGGCCAGTTTTGTGCCTGCGCGGAAAATGCCGGCAGTGCGGCCAGCAACGCAACGGCGAGACATCGCAGAACGGTCTTCATGACGGGCTCCTCACTTTGTGGAGATAGGCGATGGACGATAGACGATAGGCGAGGCAATGGTTTTGCTTTTTCGTTTCCCGTCTCTCTTCTTTCAGGCGCATCAGCCGTGATAGCCGAGCGCGCGGGAAATGTTATCCGCAGCCTGCCTGACCTGCCCTGCCCAGGCTTTATTCAGCCGGTCGGCGGGCGCCGACACCGACAGTCCGGCTACCAGCCGGCCCTCGTCGTTATAAATGCCGGCGCCTATGCAGGAAACGCCTTTTTCCGCCTCCTCATTGTCAAAGGCGTAGCCCTGCTTTCTTATTTTCTCGAGTTCGCGCGCAAGATTGCCGGCATCGGTCAGCGTGTTGTCGGTGTATTTCGGCAGGCCGGTGCGCCTGACGTAAGCAGACGATTTCTCCAGACCGTCCTGGGCCAGGAAAATCTTGCCCACTGCCGTGATGTGCAGCGGCGCGCGCGCGCCCACGATGTGCACCACGCGCATCATCGAACTGCTGGCCGAAGTGCGCTCGACGTACACCACTTCGTCGTCGTGACGCACCGAGAGATTGACGGTCTCGCCCAGTTCCTGGTGCAGGGTCTGCATATGGGGCAAGGCCTCCTGGCGCACGCTGATGCGCGACTTGACCAGGCTGCCGAGCTCCAGCAGGCGGATGCCAAGACGGTAGGTGCCTGGTTCGATGCGGTCCACCAGCCGGTTCTCGACCATCACTCCGAGTATGCGATGTGCGGTGGACGGGTGCAGTTCGGTCTCGGTCGCCAGCTGTTTGAGATTGACCGGCGTGCTATGACGCGCGAGCGCGTCGAGCAGGCTCATCATGCGTTCGATGACCTGGATCGAGGATTTCGTTTCTTTTTGGGTCTTTTGAGTCACTTGGAGGAGGGGCAGCTGTGGGGTAGCCTATGCGCACCGATTTTATATTATGAAATTTTGCGGGACAACTGACAATTTTTGCTGGCGCATACCGCTGCGGACGGACTGCAGATCAGCGCCAGCCTCTTGTTTTCGTTAAACTAAGCGTCATGACCAAATCCACGCTGACGCGCACCGCTTCCGGCAAGGCGCAAGACGCAACGCGGCAGACCGCCAGGAACTACATCACGCCGCAGGGCTACGCCCGCCTCAAAGGCGAGCTGACCCACTTGCTGGATAACGAGCGCCCGGAGCTGGTCAAGGTCGTTTCCTGGGCGGCATCCAACGGCGACCGCTCGGAGAACGGCGATTACATCTATGGAAAAAAACGCCTGCGTGAAATTGACCGCCGCATTTATTTTCTGAATAAACAGCTGGATAATGCCGTTGTCGTTGATCCGGCAGCGCGCGGCGCTACCGAACAGATTTATTTCGGCGCAACGGTGGACTACATCGATAGCGTCGGCGCAGAACATACCGTGACTATAGTCGGCAGGGATGAGGTCGATCCGGCGCGGGGACATGTCAGCTGGATTTCGCCTGTTGCCAAAGCGTTGCTCAAAAAAAGCAGCGGCGATGTGGCAATGCTGCACACTCCGGCGGGAGAGCAGAAAATAGAAATCATCGATGTGCGCTACGAAGTAATGAAACAGTAAGCGCTATTGCGCGAAGGTTGGCAAAGCGCGCAACTCATTTTTACGATTTTCAATCAGGGATGATGCGGTTTTGAGCCTGCCGTTTTTTACAGCGACCATGTCGGCGTGGCGCGCGGCGTACGGCGCAAGCGCCGAAAACGCGGGCATCGGCGCGTCGTTCGATGCCGTGGTCAAGCTTAGCATCAAGGCGGTGGAGGGTGCCCGCACCGCGGACACGCTGGGCTCCGAGCGCGAAGGCACGGGCGTGGTGATCGACGCCTCCGGACTCATCCTCACTATCGGTTATCTCATTCTCGAGGCGGCTTCGATTCTGGTGGTGACGGGTAATGGTCGCGTATTTCCGGCCAGCGTTGTCGGGTTCGATCATGCCTCCGGCCTTGGGCTGTTGCGCGCCCAGCCCGGCGTGGCGCAGCATCCGCTGGAACTGGGCGACTCCTCGGCCGTGCGTGAACTGCACATGGTGACGGTTGCAACACATGCTGCGGCGGGCGGTTGTTCGCGAGCCAGCATCATGTCGCGCCGGCGCTTCACCGGCTGGTGGGAATACATGCTGGACGAGGCAATTTTCGCCGCGCCGCCGCGTCATGAACACAGCGGCGCGGCACTGATTGACGCTGCGGGCAGGCTGGTTGGCATTGGTTCGCTATGGGTAAGCGACGTGCTTGCAGCCGACGCCGCCTTTCCCGGCAATATGTTCGTGCCTATCGATCTGTTGAAGCCCATGCTCGGCGATTTGATTGCCACCGGCCGCAGCCGGCAGCCGGCGCGGCCGTGGCTGGGCTTGTACTCCGAGGAAGTTCAAGGCCATCTGGTGGTTACCCGCGTGTTGCCGGATTCCCCGGCCGCGATGGCCGGCATGCGCCGCGGCGACGTCATCCTGGGCGTCGCAGGCCACGCAATAGGCAATCAGAGCGAGTTTTACGGCAAACTGTGGGCAAGCGGTATTGCCGGCGCGGAAATCACGCTGCATGTGCTGCAGGACAAGAAAGTAAAACACTTCATCCTGCATTCCGCCGACCGCCTCGAGTACTTGCGGGCGTGGCGGACTTCCTGAGATTGCGCTTGGCGCCGCTCGCCGGCGCTGCGTGCAAACCGTTCAGAAACAGGTCGACGACCCGCTCGGCTTCGTTCGCGGGCGGCGTGTAGTCCGGATCCGACGCCCATTTGCTCAGCAGCCCGTCCACCATCGCGTGCAGTCCGAGCGCGGCGCGGCGCGTATCGAGGTGTTTCGGCAACTGTCCGCGTTTCACCGCGGCATTCAGTCCCTGTTCGATGCCCTTGAGGCAGCCCACCTGCATTTCTGTAAAGCGGTCCCACACCGCGGTCATTTCGTCGACATATTCGCATTTGTGGAACACTACATGGAACACGCGGCGCGCCTGTTCGTCATTGGTGATGCGCTTGAGGATGCCGATCATCATGGCGCGGATGCTGGCAAGCGGGTCCGCGGCATTGCCATGATTCACCTGGCACGGGGCGTCTTCCATCGGCAGCGTGACGCGCCCCACCATTTCGCAGAATAGATCCGCCTTGTCCTTGAAGTGCCAGTAGATTGCGCCGCGAGTGACGCCTGCGGCCCTGGCGATGTCGGCGAGCGAGGTGTGTGATACGCCGCGCTCGCTGAATACGCGTTCAGCGGTGTCGAGCAGAGCGCTGCGCGTTGCCAGTGCTTCGTCCTTGGTGCGTCTTACCACGATATGAAACCCCGTTGCGGCATTGAGCCGTCATAAAACCGTACTTTACATACATTCGTGCTTGTATGTAAACTATGTTCCGCAGCGCACCAACCGCGCGCACTGCAGGACCATGTTACACAACAACCCAAAGCGATACGCCATGTCCAAATCCATTCCCGCTTCCGCATTGCTGCTGCGCGCAGCGTCCTTAGCATTGCTGCTGCTTGCGGCCGGTTGCAAGCCCGCCGCCGCACCACCCGGCGGTTTTCCGCCGGCCGCAGTCAACGTCATGACGGTGGAGCCGAAAGATCTGCCGGTCACCTACGAATACACCGCGCAGACCCTGGGCTATCGCGATGTCGAAGTGCGCGCCCGCGTTACCGGCATCCTGCAGCACCGCAATTACAAGGAAGGCAGCGTAGTGCGCAAGGGTGAATCGCTGTTCACCATCGATCCCGCGCCGTTCCAGGTCGCGCTCGTCCGCGCCGAAGCCGACCTCGCGGTGGCCGAGGCGCGGCTCGCGAAGTCGCGCCGCGACGTGACGCGCCTGAAGCCCGTGGTCGAAGCCAAAGCCGTGAGCCAGAAGGAACTGGATGATGCAACCGCTGCCGAGCAGGTGAGCGAGGCGGAGGTGAAAAGCGCCCGCGCCCGGGTCAATGAAGCCAAGCTCAATCTGGAATACACGCGCGTCGAGTCGCCGATCGCCGGCATCGCCAGCCGCGCCGTGGTGTCCGAGGGCGCCTTGGTTTCGGGACCGAGCGTGCTGTTGACGACCGTGACGCAGACCAACCCGATGTACGTGATATTCGGTATTCCCGACCGTGAGAATCTCGCCTTGCGGCATGACGTCGAAGCAGGGCGCCTCAAGCTGCCGGCGGACGGCCGCTTCAAGGCGAGCGTGCGGCTCGCCGACGGCAGCACTTATGCGCACGCTGGCACGGTTAATTTCACCGATGTGCGCATCAGTGCCCAAACCGGCACTTCCGAAGCGCGCGCCGAATTGCCGAACGCCAACGGCGTGCTGCGCGCGGGCCAATTCGTGCGCATCGTGCTGAGCGGCGCGGTTCGCCCCGGCGCCATCGTCGTGCCACAGCGTGCGGTGCTCGATAGTCCGGCCGGCAAGTTCGTCTATGTCGTCAATGCCGAAAGCAAGGCCGAGCCGCGCCCGGTCGAGGCCGGCGACTGGAGCGGGGACGGCTGGGTCATCAACAGCGGCCTCAAGGCCGGCGAGCGCGTGATCGTCGACGGCGTGATGAAAATAGGTCCGGGCGCCCCGGTGCAGGCGGGCGATCCCGCCGCGGCCAAGCCGCCTGCTGGTGCTCCGGCTGCGGAAAAGCCGCCCGCCAAGCCGGCTGCCGCCGCGGCCAAGAAGTGATGCCATCATGATTTCACGCTTTTTCATCGACCGGCCGATTTTCGCGGCCGTGCTGTCCATTTTCATCGTGATCGCGGGGCTCGCCTCAATGCGCGTGCTGCCGATTGCGCAATATCCCGAGATCGCGCCGCCGGTCGTCACCGTGCGCGCGGTGTATCCGGGTGCGTCGGCGACGGTTCTCGAACAGACCGTGGCGGCGCCGCTGGAGAACCAGATCAACGGCGTCGAGAAGATGCTTTACATGAATTCGACTTCCACCGCGCAGGGCGTGGTGGAAATCCAGGTGACGTTCGAGATCGGCGCCGATGTCGATACTGCGGCGCTCAACGTCAACAACCGTGTGAAGCAGGTCGAGCCGCGCCTGCCGCAGGAAGTGCGGCGCCAGGGCGTCAGCGTCGAAAAAGGCTCGTCGTCGTTCCTGCAGGTGATCGCATTCACTTCTCCCGATGCGCGCTTCGACGATATCTACATTTCGAATTACGTGACGTTGAACGTGCTTGATCTGCTCAAGCGCATCCCCGGCACGACCAATGTGCAGATCTTCGGCGCCAAGGATTACGCGATGCGCATCTGGATGCGTCCGGACCGCATGGCGCAGCTCAAGCTCACGCCGACGGACCTGATCCGGGCGCTGAACGAGCAGAATGCCCAGTTTGCCGCCGGTAAAATCGGGCAGTCGCCCACCGGGGGGTCGCAGGAACTGGTGTACACCATCACCACCAAGGGCCGGCTCGCCGAACCGGCGGAGTTCGAGAACATCGTGGTGCGCGCCAATCCCGACGGCTCCGTGCTGCGGCTCAAGGACGTTGCGCGCGTTGAGCTCGGCTCCAAAGACTATGAATTCAACGGCAGGGTCAACGGCAAGTCGGCGACGCTGGTGGGTATATTCCTGCAGCCCGGTGCCAACGCCCTGGCAACCGCCGACCGCGTCAACGCCGAGATGGCGCGGCTCGCGGAGCGCTTTCCCCAGGGGCTGCAGCAGGCCGTGGTGTACGACACCACGCGCTTCGTCAAAGTCTCGATCCGCGAGGTGGCAATCACGCTGGCCGAGGCGATGGTGCTGGTGTTCCTGGTGGTGTTTTTGTTCCTGCAGAACTGGCGCGCGACGCTGATTCCGTTCGCCGCGGTGCCGGTGTCGCTGATCGGCACTTTCGCCGGGCTGATGTTGCTCGGCTACTCGATCAACACGCTGACGCTGTTCGGCATGGTGCTCGCCATCGGCATCGTGGTCGATGACGCCATCGTGGTGCTGGAGAACGTCGAGCGCATCATGCGCGAGGAACACCTGCAGGCGCGCGAAGCGGCGATCAAGGCGATGCGCGAAGTCACCGGTCCGGTGATTGCCATTGTACTGACGCTGTGCGCGGTGTTCGTGCCCATCGCTTTTCTGGGCGGGCTGACCGGCGAGCTTTACCGCCAGTTCTCGGTCACGATTTCGATCGCCGTGGTGATCTCGGGCCTGGTGGCGCTGACGCTGACGCCCTCGTTGTGCGTGCTGATCCTCAAGAGCGAACATCACCGGCCGGGACGCCTGTTCCGCTGGTTCAATCACTGGTTTCACCGCATGACCGGGCGCTACGTCGACGGCGTGACCTGGATGATGCGCCGCGGCGCCATCGCGCTGTTGCTGTTTGCGGGCATGGTGGCGCTGACCGTCGGGCTGTGGCGCGCCACGCCGGGATCGCTGGTGCCCGACGAGGACCAGGGTTATTACATCGCCGCGGTGTTCCTGCCGGACGGCGCAACGCTCGAGCGCACCGACAAGGTGGTGAGCGAAGTGATCGAGATCATCAAGTCCAACCCGGCGAATGAAAACGCGGTGGCGTTTACCGGCATGGATTTTCTCGGCGGCGGATTCCGCAACAGCGCGGCGACCATTTTCGTGACCCAGAAACACTGGGACGAACGCACGGTGGCCACGCCGCAATTGGTGGGCGAGTTCTTCATGAAGACGGCCCATATCAAGGAGGCGCTGGTGCTTGCCTTCGGCCCGCCGCCGATTTTCGGCCTGGGTAATGCCGGCGGATTCGAGTTTTATGTGCAGAACCGCGGCGAAGGCGGTGCTGCGCGCCTGTTCGAAGTGACACAGCAGCTGCTGGGCGCGGTCGCCAGGGACGAGATGTTCGGGCAGGTCAACACGCTGTGGCGCGCCAACGTGCCCCAGCTTTATGTCGAAACCGATCGCGAGAAAGCAAAAACGCTGGGCGTGCCCCTGGACGAACTTTACAACACGCTTGCCGCCACGCTGGGCACCTACTACGTCAACGACTTCAACAAGTTCGGCCGCACCTGGCAGGTGCTGATGTCTTCGGAGCCCTCCTATCGCAAGCGCCCCGACGACGTCGGGGCCGTGTATGTGCGCTCGGGGCAGGGCCACATGGTGCCGTTGTCTTCGCTCGCCAAAGTGAATTTTTCCTCGGGACCGGACACGCTGGACCGTTTCAACAACCTGCCCTCGGTAAAAATCTTCGGCTCGACCAAGCCCGGCTACAGTTCGGGGCAGGCAATCGAACGCATGGAGAAAATCGCACGCGCCACGCTGCCGCCGGAATTCGGCTTTGACTGGGGCGGCGCCTCGTTCCAGGAAAAACGCTCGGGCGGCACCTCGGTCATCGCGCTGGGACTCGCCGCGCTGATGGTGTTCCTGATCCTTGCGGCGCAATATGACCGCTGGTCGCTGCCGCTGTCGGTGTTGCTGGCGCTGCCCTTCGGCACCTTCGGCGCGCTCGCTGCGGTGTGGCTGCGCGATTTCACCAACGACGTGTATTTCCAGATCGGCCTGGTGACGCTGCTCGGGCTCGCCGCGAAAAACGCGATCCTGATCGTCGAGTACGCGGTGTTGAAGTCGCACGAGGGCTTCACCACTTCCGCCGCGGCGATCGAGGCCGCACGCCTGCGCTTCCGGCCCATCCTCATGACTTCGCTCGCCTTCATCCTGGGCGTGACGCCGCTGGCGCTTTCGACCGGCGCCGGCGCCGGGGCGCGCCACTCCGCCGGCACCGGCGTGATGGGCGGCATGCTTGCAGCGACTTTCCTCGCGATCTTTTTCATTCCCTGGTTCTACAAGCTGATCGTCGACCGCAAGCTGTCCGACAGCCGCTCGACCGCCGAGATCGAAGATGAGGTGAAGCATCATCGCGAAGCTGCGCAGCGCACCGCGCATACTCCGCGCCATGCGCCTGCGGTAAGAGGGGACGATCATGCTTAAGCCGCGCATCGTCGCCATCTCCATCGCTGCCGCGCTGCTCGCCGGCTGCGCGACGCAACCCGCGTACGAGAAGCCTGCGGCCGAACTGCCCGCCGCCTGGCGCGATGTGCCTGCGCAGGGCAAGCCGGCGCCGGGCGCGCGCTGGTGGACGCTGTATGCCGATCCCGCGCTGGAGCGCCTGGTGGATGAAGCGCTCGCCCATAACCGCGATCTGGAAATCGCGACCGCGCGCGTGGACGAGGCGCGCGCGCTGCTGCAGATTGAGGACGGTAATCAGATGCCGTCGGTCGACGCCGGTTTCCAGCGCAACCGCACGCGCTCTTCCGAACGCTCGGCCACGCCGCTGCCGCCGGGCACGCCGCTCGAGCGCAACAACTATCGCGCCCAGCTCAACGTCGCCTACGAGCTCGATCTGTGGGGGCGTCTCGCCGGCGCCAGCAAGGCCGCGCGCTCGGAACTGCTGGCGAGCGAGGCAGCGCGCGAAACCGTGCGCATCACGCTCATCACCGAAGTGGCGCGCGGCTATTTCACGCTGGTCGCGCTCGACGCGCAACTCGATTCGACGCGGCGCTCGCTCGAATTGCGCAGCCGCAACCTCGAACTGCAATCGGCGCGGCGCAGCGCCGGACTGATCGGCGATTATGATTTTCGCCAGCTCGAAGCCGAGGTGGCGGCGGCGCGCGCCCAGTTGCCGGCGCTGGAACGCAGCCGCAGCACCGAGGAACTCGCGCTGGCAGTGCTGCTGGGACGCAGCCCGCGCGCCATCATCGAGGATACGGTGTCGCGCAGCGCCGACCGCGGCCAGCCCGCGCCGCCGGCGGTGCCCGAGGGCCTGCCTTCGGATCTGCTGTTGCGGCGTCCCGACGTGGTTGAAGCCGAGCAGCGCCTGATCGCCGCCAACGCGCGCATCGGCGTGGCGCGCGCATCGCTGTTCCCGAGAATCTCGTTGACCGGCTTCCTCGGTTCCGAAAGCGCGTCGCTGGGCAATCTGTTCTCCGGCCCGTCGCTGATCTGGCAACTGGCCTTCGGTCTGGCGCAGCCGATATTCCAGGGCGGGCGCCTGTTCGGCGAAATCGAGGCGGTGAAAGCGCGCGAGCGCCAGGCCATCGCCCAGTATCAGAAGACGCTGCAGACGGCATTCAGCGAAGTGCGCCAGGCGCTGATTGCGCAGGCGCGCGTGCGCGAGGTTTTTGATGCCGAGGGCGTGCGCGTGGCAGCGCTGAGTGATGCGCTAAGGCTTGCGCGTATCCGCTACGATAACGGCTTGTCGAGCCAGCTCGAGGTCATCGATGTCGAGCGCAACCTGCTGCAGGCGGAACTCAATCGCGCCGATGCGCTGCGTGCCCAGCGCGCCGCGGTCGCCGATCTGGTCAAGGCGCTGGGCGGGGGCTGGA
>CAKKQX010000303.1 GCA_919902235.1 Burkholderiales bacterium | reverse complement strand
CGGATAGCTCACCGCGCCCACGCCCAGGTCCTGTAACTGCTTCGGGCTCATCAGCGGCGTGGTCTTGCGCGTGCGCATGCCCAGCCCCATGTTGACGATGAGCGGCTTGGGCACGTTCTTCGCCACTTTGGCAATGTCTTCCTGCGACAGCAGCGCATCGGCATACAGACAATCGGCGCCGGCCTCGGCGTAGAGATTGAGCCGGCGTATCGCTTCGTCCACGCCGAGCGGGCCTGCCGCGTCGGTGCGCGAGACGATGACGAAATCGGGGTCGCGCCGCGCGTCGACCGCGGCTTTTACTTTCTGCACCATCTCTTCCGCAGCAATCACCGACTTGCCCGCCATGTGGCCGCAGCGCTTGGGCCACACCTGGTCCTCGAACATCAGCGCCGCCATGCCCGCTTTCTCGAACGCGCGCACCACAAAATGCACGTTCATCGCGTTGCCGTAGCCGGTGTCGGCATCGGCGCGCAGCAGCAGGTCGGTGCAGTCGGCAAGCCGCCGCGCGTTATTGAGGTTTTCGTCGAAAGTCATGACGCCGCGGTCGGCCCAGCCCATGCGGCTTTCCGACACCCCCGCGCCGGAAATCGAGGCGGTCTTAAATCCCGAACGCTCCACCAGCCGCGCGCTGTAGCCGTCGTAGATGCCGGGCTGAATCAGGATTTCCGGCTTGTTGATGAGTTCCTTGAACTGCGCTCCCTTGCTGGCCATGCATGCTCTCCTTCGCCCTGGTGTGGCATGCATTCTAGCAAGCCCGAACAGACTATCTACCGGCTTCCCGCATGCTGGACTTCCATGCTGCCCGGATTGCCGTCCATGGCATAGAATCCCGAACATCGCCAGCGGTTCAAGGAGAAGTCCGATGCGTGAAAAAAAGAGCACGGTGCTGCGCCGCCTGATCCAGCAGGGCAAAACCCTGGTCAAGCCCGGCGCCTATAACGCGCTGTCGGCGATGATCATCGAAAAAGCCGGCTTCCCCTGCTGCGGCGTCACCGGCTACGGCGTGTCGGCGTCGCTGCTCGGCAAGCCCGACGCGGGACTCATCACGCTGAACGAAATCGTGATGATGTCGCGCTACATCGCGGGCGCCGTGGACATTCCGGTGATCGCCGACGCCGACACCGGCTTCGGCAACGCCATCAACGTCATGCGCACGGTCGAGGATTTCATAGGCGCCGGCGTCGCCGCCATCCATATCGAGGACCAGGTCGTCCCCAAGCGCTGCGGCCACGTCGCCGGCAAGCAGATCATCGCCGTCGAAGAAATGACCGGCAAGCTGCGCGCGGCGGACAAGGTGCGGCGCGAACTTGATCCCGATTTTCTGCTGATCGCGCGCTGCGACGCGCGCGGCGTCGCCGGCGGCAGCGTGGACGAACTGATACGCCGCGCCAATGCCTATCTCGCGGCCGGCGCCGACATGATCTTCCCCGAAGCGCTCACTTCGGAAGCCGAGCTCGAACGCTGCGCCCGGGAAATCCAGGGGCCGCTGCATTTCAACCGCACCGGCGTCTCGCCGCGGCTGCCGCTGGCGCGGCTGAACGAGATCGGCGTCGCCATCGTGTCCAACGCCACCGGCTCGCTGCGCTCGTCCACCGTCGCGATGTGGGATTATTTCCAGGAATTCGCGCGGGACGACGTCGAAGCCGTGAAGCGCTTCGAAGCGCGCACCAGGGACCACCCCGCGGGCAATATGCACGCCTTCATCGGGTTTTCGGAGATCAGGAAGCTGGAAGAGGAATTTTTGCCGACGGCAGAGGTGCTGGCAAAATATGCGGGGTCGGTCGGTTTTCAACCGTAATGGTGTGCGGCAAAAGCGAGGAGGGAAACAAAATGCGCTTTATTCAAACAGCCCTGGCAATGGCCGCAGTGATGCTGACCTGCAGCGCAGCGGCGCAGAATTATCCGAGCAAGCCGATACGCGTGGTGGTGGTGAGCACGCCCGGCGGCAGCGTCGACACCATGGCGCGCACCGTCGGCCCCAAGCTCGCAGAAAAATGGGGGCAGCAGGTGATCGTCGACAACCGTCCCGGCGCGGGCGGCGCCATCGCCGCGGAAATCGTCGCCAGGGCGCCGCCGGACGGCTACACCCTGATCATGGGCACCGTCGCCTCGTTCGCCACCAACGTCAGCCTGCGCAAGAAACTGCCTTACGATCCGGTCAGGGATTTCGTGCCGATCACGCTGGTCGCGACCCAGAACCTGATGTTGCTCATCCATCCTTCGGTGCCGGCGAAGTCGGTGAAAGAACTGGTGGCGCTGGCGAAGAAGCGGCCCGGCACGCTTGCGTTCGCGTCGGCGGGCAACGGCACCGGCGGTCATCTCTCGGGCGAGTTGTTCAAAATGCTGGCCGGCGTGGACCTGCTGCACGTGCCGTACAAGGGCGTTGCGCCGGCCCTGATCGATGTCGTCAGCGGCCAGGTCACCATGACCTTCGCCAGCATCCTGTCCTCGCTGCCGCAGGTAAAAGCCGGAAAACTGCGTCCGCTCGCCGTCACCGGCGGCCAGCGTTCGCCCGCCGCGCCGCAATTGCCGACGATGATAGAAGCCGGCGTCAAAGGCTATGAATCGGCGACCTGGTACGGCCTGCTCGCCCCGGCCGGCACCCCGCCGGACATCACGGCGAAACTCAATGCCGAGGTCGTGGCCATTCTGAAAAGCCCGGAAATGCACGACCGGCTGTCGAAGGAAGGCGCCGACCCGGTGGGCAACACCTCAGCCGAGTTCGGCAAATTCATCCAGTCCGAAATCGACAAGTGGCGCAAGGTGATCCAGGCCGCGGGGATACAGCCGAGCTGATCCCGGCGTGGGCGTTTATGACTTCAATAATATGAACGCAAAACTGCAAATCGATGGCAAGCGGGTTGGTCCGCTCATGCGCGCGCCGCGGTACGGTTTCCGGGGGTTTCCGTACCCGACCACGGCCTGATCTTCGCCAACTTGGCGCCCAGGGCGCGTTCCGCGACCTCCGTATCATGAGCGGCTTGGGCGCGCAGCCAGTAGCCGTTGGAAAGGCCGAAAAACCGGCACAGGCGTAAATCGGTGTCAGCAGTAATGGTCCGCTTGCCCGCGACGATGTCGCCGATGCGCTGCGCCGGCACGCTGATCTCCTTTGCCAGCCGGTACTGACTGATCTCCATCGGCCTCAAAAATTCTTTCAGCAAAAGTTCACCGGGTGTTACGGGTTTGAGCTTGCGCATCATCATTCTCCGTCAGTGATAATCCACGATCTCGACATCCTCGGCGCCCGTATCCGTCCAGCGGAAGCACACGCGAAATATTGAGTATTACCAAACCTCATGACACTGAATAACGATTCCGACATCTTTCCCTCTCCCTCGATCCCTCTGCTCCGCTCCAAGTGTTCCCTTGTCCCAAAAGGGAGAGGGAGGAAAAGCTTCTCTCCCGCCGGGACCTCGGTGACGCTTGACGCGTGGAAGGCCGGAAACGAGAGAAACATGCCGCGCTGATCCCGGTGCGAACGTTCAGCACTTCAACAGCACAAGTGTGGAGCGACCGCTTTTCAATGCCTCACCACGCGATCGCCCCGCCGTCCACCGGGATGATGGCGCCGGTGATGAAATTCGAAGCGTCGGAAGCCAGCAGCACCGCCATGCCCTTGAGATCGTCGGGCCCGCCGGTGCGCTTGAGCGGGATTTCACGCTCGATGTTGTCCTTGTTCTTCTCGTAGAGCTTCTGGTTGATGGGCGTCACGAAGAACCCGGGGCAGATCGCATTGACCTGAATGTTGTGCTGCGCCCATTTCACCGCAAGGTCGCGCGTGAAATTGACCAGCGCGCCCTTGCTCGCGCCGTAGGCGATCGAGTTGTAGGCCTGCGGGTTGCGTCCGACCAGGCCGGCGATGGAGGCGATGTTGACGATCTTGCCGCGTTTAGCCTTGATCATCTCGCGCCCCAGCACCTGCGCGCAGATGAAGGGCGCGGTGATGTTGAGGTCGAATACCTGCTGCCAGCGCTCCAGCGGCAGTTCCTCGGGCGGCGCGACCCACGCCCGGCCCGCGTTGTTGACCAGTGCGTCGACGCGGCCGAATTTCTTCAGCGTTGCATCCTTCATCGCTTCGACCTGCTCGGGCTTGGTCACGTCGCAGCCCACCGCGAGCACCTTGACGCCGAGCTGCTCAAGCCTGCCGGCGGCTTCTTCGCAATTCTCGAGCTTGCGCGAGCAGATCACCAGATTGGCACCGGCTTCCGCCAATCCTGTCGCCATCTGGAAACCTATGCCCGTTGCACCGCCGGTGATGACCGTGACGCGGCCTTCCATGCTCATCAGTTGTTTTACGCTTGCCATTTCATATTCCTCGTTTCAGAACGCAAACAGGATAGCCCACCCTCTCCCCAACCCTTGATGTTTCCCCGGCTTTTCATGTTCGTAATCCAAGTCGTTCATTGAGCACCTGTATGGCGGCATCGGTCAATGGTAGTGAATGCAGGG
>CAKKQX010000302.1 GCA_919902235.1 Burkholderiales bacterium | reverse complement strand
AATCCATGTCCACGATGGTGCAGATGCCGGTGCGCGTAAACCCCCCGCCGGCGGAGACCGGGGAAATCATCTCGCCCGGCTGCGCATTCTTTGACACGACGACGCCCGCGAACGGCGCACGGATTTCCGTATCCGCCAATTCTTGACGCCTGAGATCGCTGTTGCGCTGCGCGGCCTCCAGTTCCTTTGCGTTTGCGGCAAGACGCGCCGTCAAGGTCTCAAGCAAGGCTTGGGCGCGATCCAGCACTTCCTCTATGCGATCGCGCGGGATGATACACACCCCGTTGTCGTCGGCGATCACCAGGTCACCTGGACTGACCGGAACGCCGGCGATCTGCACCGGAGCGTTGATGGCAACGGTTTCCAGGCGCCACTTGCCGGTGATCAGGCTCACGCCGCGCGCCCATACCGGATAACCGAGGCGCCGGGCAGTGGCGACATCGCGGGTTGCGCCGTCGACAATGGCGCCGGCTTCGCCCTGGCGTTTTCCCAGCGTTGCCGAATTGCCGCCAAGGCTGGAAATGCCCGCCACGCCCTCGATCACGATGACGTCCCCCGGTTGCGCCAGGTTGTGTGCTTCGAGATCAGCCTGCTTCGATTTGCGTTCCATCGCACCCAGGGTCGGCGGCACCGATTGCATGATGTTGCGCATGGTCAGCGCCGGCCCCACCATGCGTGCTCCGGGTAAAGTGGGCATCAGCACGGCAGCGGGTATGGCGCCGGCGATACCCAGTTCATCCATGGCGTCGGATACGGTGCCTGCCAGGTCGGTCAGCGCCAGAAACGCTGCGATAACCGGCTCGGCCGGACGCGGGATGTCGAACATGGCAATGCGTTCGCGAGCGATCTTGCCGGTGAGTTTGCGCTGGGGCATGAAAAGACCTGGGAGGCGATGATAAAAACGCATAATAATACCCTGCGGTCGGTACGCTTTGTTCATGGCAGGCGGGAGCGTTTTCGGCTGCGTGCAGTCCAATCGTTTGAGGTAGTGTCATCCTGCTTCATGAAAACTCGTTAGAATCAGCATGACAGGGCGTAAATTCCAGTTAATGACCAGACTTGTACTACTGATGTTTTTTGCGGCGATCAGTGCTGCGGCAGGCGCCGCGAGCAAGGATGACGATTTTCTTGCGGCGCGCGAGGCTTTTCGCATTGGCGACAGCAGGAAACTGGCCCTTTACGCCAAGCGCCTCGACGGCCATGTGCTTGAACCTTATGTGCTTTACTGGCGGCTCCGGCAAAGGCTGGAAGAAATCAGTCCCGAAGAAATACGGGGGTTTCTCGCCGCCAATAAAGACACCCCGCTGTCGGAACGCTTGCGCCGCGACTGGCTCAAGCAACTTGGCAAAAACCAGCAATGGGACCTGTTCGATGCCGAGCTGCCCACGCTCATCAGCCAGGATATCGAAATTACCTGTTACTCGCTGCAATCCAGGATTCGGCTCGACCCGCAGGCGCTGCGCGAAGCGCGCCCGCTGTGGTTTGTTGCCCGCGATTTGCCCGAGAGTTGCAATCCGTTGTTCGGCGCGCTGGTTGCGGAGCAGAGGTTGTCGACCGACGATTTGTGGACACGCATCCGGCTTGCGCTCGAGGCGGGCCAGGTCGGCCTGGCGCGCCACGTCGCTGGTTTCCTGCCGGCCGCTCAGGCGCCCGACAGCCGTTTGTTAAGTTTGATTTCTTCCAACCCTGCGGGCTATCTGGACAAGCAGAATTTCGAGCTTAAGAGCCGCGCCGGCCGCGAGACGACGATGTTCTCGGTTTACCGTCTCGCGCGCACCTCGCCGCCACAGGCGGCTGCGCACTGGAGCAAGCTGGAAAGCCGGTTCAGCGAAGAAGAACGCGCTTATGTGTGGGGGCTCATTGCCTACTTCGGCGCGATGCGCCACAGCGCCGACACGCTATCCTGGTATTCGAGGGCGGGGAACAATCTGAGCGACCTGCAGCTGGCATGGAAGGCGCGCGCCGCGCTGCGTGCCAGGAACTGGCCGGAAGTGCTGGCGGCAATCGACGCCATGACGCGCGAGAGCGCGGACGCAAGCTGGCGCTACTGGAAGGCGCGCGCGCTCAAGGCGGCAGGGCGTGACGATGAGGCCATCGCCTTGCTCAAGCCGCTTGCGGGTGAATTCAATTTTTACGGTCAGCTGGCGGTTGAGGAGCTGGGCGGCACGGTCACCAGTCCTGCCGCTGCGTTCAAAGCAAGCGCCGAGGATGTGCGCGCCATGGGCGAACTGCCCGGCATTCGGCGCGCGCTGGCGCTCTATCGGCTGGATCTGCGTCTGGATGCTGCGCGCGAATGGCTATGGGCGATCCGCGATTTTGACGACAAACAGCTGCTGACGGCAGCGGGGTTCGCATTACGTAATAACATTTATGACCGCGCCATCAATACCGCAGACAAAACGGTCGATCTGCATGATTTCAATCTGCGCTATCTGGCGCCGTATCGCGACGTGCTCAAAGCGCGCAGCGAAGAGCTGGGTCTGGACGAAGCCTGGGTTTACGGTTTGATCCGGCAGGAAAGCCGGTTCCAGGCGGACGTCAAATCCCACGTCGGTGCGAGCGGCCTGATGCAGCTCATGCCGGCCACCGCGAAATGGGTTGCCAGGAAGCTCGGACTCAAGGATTGGCGCTGGTCTGAGGTGACGGAAGTCGACACCAACGTGAGTCTGGGCACATATTATCTGCGGCATGTGTACGATACGCTGGACAGCCATCCGGTTCTGGCGTCGGCCGCCTACAACGCCGGACCGGGGCGCGCACGTGCGTGGCGGCCGGACACCGCCATCGAGGGCGCGGCATATGCCGAAACCATCCCGTTCAACGAAACGCGCGACTACGTGAAACGGGTAATGAGCAACGCCACCTATTACGCCCACGTGCTCGGCCAGAAGGCGCACTCGTTGAAGCAGCGCCTGGGCACGATAGGACCGCGCAGCCGCGGCCGGGAGCCCGCGCTGGGAGACACGCCCTGATCCCGCGCAAGGCGAGACCCCGGGAGTAGTAGAATCAGCGCTGATTGCCGGCATTATCCTGATGCCGGCCGGCCAGCTTGTCTGGAATATGGAAATCAATGACGTTTGCGTAATTGGCGGCTCGGGTTTTGTCGGTCGTCACATTTGTCACCAGCTCGCCGCGCTCGGATGCCGCGTGCGGGTGCCCACGCGCGACCGCGAGCGCGCCAAGCGGCTTATCCTGCTGCCGACGGTGGATGTAATCGCCGCCGATATCCATGACCCGCAGGACCTCGCGCGCGTCGTACGCGGCAGCGAAGCGGTAATCAATCTGGTCGGCGTGCTGCACGACGGTCGCGGACAACGCAGTTTCCGCGAGGCGCATGTCGAACTTGCGCGCAAGCTCGTCGCAGCCTGCCGCGACAACGGCGTGCGGCGCCTGCTGCATATGAGCGCGCTGGGCGCCGCGGCGCAGGCGCCCAGCGCCTACTTGCGCACCAAGGGCGAGGCGGAAACGATCGTGCGCGGTTCCGGTCTCGATGCGACGCTGTTCCGGCCGTCGGTGATTTTCGGCCGCGATGACAGCTTTCTCAATTTGTTCGCGGGCCTGCTCAGGCTGCTGCCGGTGGTGGTGCTGGCCAGCCCCGGTGCACGCTTCCAGCCGGTCTTCGTCGAAGATGTCGCGGCGGCGTTCGTGAAAAGCCTGCAAAATCTCGATGCCTTCGGCAAGAGTTATGACTTGTGCGGCCCCAGGATTTATACCCTGCGCGAGCTGGTCGAAACCGTCGGTGCGCTGATCGGCAGGCCGCGCCCCATCATCGGGCTCAACGACATGCTGTCGTACTGGCAGGCGTTTGCGATGGAATTGTCGCCCGTCAAACTCATGACGCGCGACAACTATTATTCGATGAAAGTAGACAGCGTCTGCGCTTGCGATTTTCCCTTCGGCATCAGGCCGGCCGCGCTGGAAGCGGAGGCGCCGGAGTGGCTCGCACAAAATACGCCGCGCACGCGCTACCAGCGCTTTCGCAATCGTGCGGGCAGATAGCCGATGGCGGCACTCAAACTTGTGATCGGCAA
The DNA here is from genome assembly GCA_919902235.1 of Burkholderiales bacterium. GTDB lineage: Bacteria > Pseudomonadota > Gammaproteobacteria > Burkholderiales > SG8-41 > CAKKQX01. The sequence goes on along the minus strand of CAKKQX010000302.1, from coordinate 7,166 downwards.
CAAGAACTACTCCTCGTGGTCGATGCGGCCGTGGGTGCTCTTGCGCGAAGCCGGGATTGTTTTCGAGGAAATCCAGCTGTGGTTCGACGACGACGGCCGCATCGCCGAGGCACGCCGCTATTCGCCGGCGGGACAGGTGCCGGTGCTGATGATCAACGGCGAGCCGGTATGGGATTCGTTCGCAATCTGCGAAGCGGTCGCCGAGCTGTTCCCGCAAAAAAAACTGTGGCCCGACGATCCGCGGGCGCGCCGGCTGGCGCGCTCGGTGTGCGCCGAAATGCACGCCGGCTTCCGCGACCTGCGCCGCGCCATGCCCATGAACATCGCCGCCTCGCATCCCGGCAAAGGCATGAGTGAGGCTGTCCAGCGCGACATCGATCGCATAGTCGCGCTGTGGGATGAATGCCGCGTCCGCCGCAACGCATCCGGCGATCTGTTGTTCGGCCATTTTACCGTGGCCGACGCCTACTATGCGCCGGTCGTCATGCGCTTCATCACGCATGCGGTTGCACTGCCGCCCGCCGCGCGTGCTTACGTCGAAGCGGTGTGCGGCATCCCCGCTGTTGCCGAGTGGATGGACGCCGCGCGCCGTGAAAACCGCTTCGTCGCCGCCGACGAACCGTACGCGCCGCGATGAAAATCTATGCCGTCGGCGGCGCAGTGCGTGACGAACTGCTGGGTTTGCCGGTAAAGGATCGCGACTACGTCGTGGTCGGCGCGACGCCCGAAGCGATGATCAAGCTCGGCTACCGGCCTGTCGGCAGGGATTTTCCGGTTTTTCTGCACCCGCAGACCCACGAAGAGCATGCTCTGGCGCGCACCGAACGCAAAGTCGCGCGCGGCTACCACGGTTTCGAGTTTCACGCCGCTCCCGAAGTCACCCTCGAACAGGATCTGGCGCGGCGCGATCTCACCATCAACGCCATTGCCAAAGACGCGCATGGCGGCATCATCGATCCCTTCCATGGCGTGGCCGACCTCAAGGCCGGCGTGCTGCGCCACGTCAGCCCCGCGTTCGCCGAGGATCCGGTGCGCATACTGCGCGTGGCGCGCTTCGTTGCGCGTTTCGGGTTTGCAATCGCCACTGAAACGCGGGACCTGATGCGGCAGATGGTCGAGGCGGGCGAGGCCGATGCGCTGGTTGCGGAGCGCGTGTGGCAGGAAGTGGCGCGCGGACTGATGGAGAAAAAGCCCTCGCGCATGTTGGCGGTGCTGCGCGAGTGCGGTGCGCTCAGCCGCATCATGCCGCAGATCGATGCGTTGCTCGATGATGCGTCCGCCGGTGCGGCGGCACTGCATGCGCTGGACGCCGCTGCCGCCGCAGACGCCGCGCTGGAAGTGCGTTTCGCGGCGCTTTTGCGCGTGCTCGATCCGCTCGCGGTGCAGGCGCTCGCCGACCGGCTCAAGCTGCCGGCGGCGTGCCGCGATCTCGCGCTGCTGGCGGCGCGCCACGCCAACGTGATTGCCGATGCCGCGCAAATCGACGCCGATACCCTGTATGAAATTTTGGAGGCGGCGGATGCGTTTCGCCGTCCCGGGCGCTTTGCCGAATTGGTGAATGCGGCACTCGCCGGCGAAGCGGCTGCGGAGCCGGCGCGGGCGCGGCTGCTGCAGGCGCTGGCCGCGGCGGCGGCGGTGGATGCGGGCGCCATCGCCAGAAATAGCGCCGGGTCCGCAGCCATAGGCGAGCGCGTCAGCGCAGCACGGCTTGAGGCGGTGCGTAAAGAATTAAAGAATACCGTTTAAAATCAATATATTATGAAAGAGTCGCGAGTGATAGACCTGTACACCTGGAGCACGCCCAACGGCCGCAAGGTTTCCATCATGCTGGAAGAAACCGGGCTGCCCTACAAAGTCCACGCCATCAATATCGGTCGGAGTGATCAGTTCAAACCGGAATTCATCAAGCTCAATCCCAACAGCAAAATTCCGGCGATCGTCGATCCCGACGGTCCCGACGGCAAGCCGATCGCGATGATGGAGTCGGGCGCAATCCTGGTTTATCTCGCGGGCAAGACCGGGAAATTCCTGCCGGCATCCACGCGCGGCAAATACGAGGCGCTGCAATGGCTGATGTTCCAGATGGGCGGCGTGGGCCCGATATTCGGGCAGGTGCATCATTTCCTGCGCACGGCCAGGGAGGCGGTGCCGTATGCGATCGAGCGCTACGCCAGGGAAACACAGCGGCTTTACGGCGTACTCGACGCCCGCCTCAAGGATCACGAATATCTGGCCGGCGAATACTCGATTGCCGATATCGCGACCTATCCCTGGGTGGCGCGTTACGAATGGCACAAGACCGACCTCAATGCGTTTGCGCATGTCAAGCGCTGGTTTGACGGCTTGTCGGCGCGGTCCGCGGTACAGCGCGGAATGAAAGTGCCGGCGCTGCCGTGAGGCGTGAGGGGTAAGGTGTTTTCACGGCGCCGCAGGCGACTGATCGTTACAGGCATCGCCGGGCTCGCTACGCCGATAGTGGCGCTTGCCCAGCAGTGCCGCATTACGCCGCGCGATGCGCTGGGGCCGTTTTACAAGAGCGGCGCGCCGCTGCAGACCGAGCTGTGCGCGAGTGGGCGCGGTGGCGGTGAAAAACTCGCCGTCAGCGGGCAGGTGCTCGGCATGCCTGATTGCAAGCCGCTGCCCGGAGCGCTGGTCGAGGTGTGGCAGGCGGACGCGCACGGCGATTACTCGCAGGTCGGCGCCAAAGTGGAAGATGCGCGCTGCCTGTTGCGCGCCGGCATGCGAACCGACGGCGCAGGGCGGTATGCGTTTGACACCATCGTGCCGGCTGAATACCCCGGGCGGCCGCGTCATATTCACTACCGCATCAGCCACCAGGGCTATGCGACGCTGGTAACCCAGCTTTACTTCGCGCGTGAACGCGGCGTGCCCGACGGGCTGGTGACGCCCATTGTTCGCAACGCGCAAGGCGGCTTGCAGGCGGTGTTCGAAATCACGCTCGCCGCGGCATAAATCAGCCTGCGATTTGCAGCGTTTATTTTCCGGTCAGCGGCATCGGGCGTTTTGCCGCGTCCCGGCGTGCGTAGCGCTGCAGCAAACCGATGATTTCCCGGGTGTTGAGTTCGGGCGTGGTGCGCAGTTCGGAAGCGCCGACCACGATATTGGCCCAGGACATGTGTTTTCTCATGCGTTGTACCACGCCCGGCCATTCACGCGCGGTGTGGCGCTGCGGGTCGGGCAGCGTGTGGCATTGCGAGCAGGCGATGCTGAACATCTGTCCGGCGCTGGTGGCGAGCGCCGGATGTTTGGGGTCGATGGCCTGCTGGCCGTGTTTTTGCAGATAGTCCGTGAGCGTGGCCAGTTCTTCGGCCGAAGGCGCTTCCACTCCGGTCATCATGTCTTTCATCAGTGCGCCCATGTTGCCTTTGCCCTGCATGCGCCAGTTCATGCGCTCGACGATGGTTTGCCATTTGTCGGCGGAATGCATTTGCGGGTTCGGCAGGTAATGGCATTGCACGCAGTAGCGTAGCGCCAGCCTTGCGCCCGCCGATTGCGGCTCGGGCAGCTGGTGCGGTTCGATCGCCGGCGGCAGGATGCGCTCCAGCATTCGGCCGTGCGGACTTTGCGACCACAGATATTTTGCCTTGGCGATTTCTGGCGCGTCAGTCTTTGACTGCGCCTGCGCATTGACGGCCCACGCTGCGGCAAGCGTGACTGTCCACCACCGGGTCCGGCTCAGAAAATCCATCGACGACCTTCCCCCGCTGCACCGACTGGCGACTATCATAACGCGTCGGCCTCAACCCCAAAAATAGCGCGCCCTGCCACGCTGTCAGCGGCATGTCACAGCGACCAGGACCGGGTCAGTTCTGATTTCATGGCTTTACCGGAGAATGCATAACAAAAAAATCAGCGGCCGATAAACGCAGATTAACGCCGACAGGATCGATGCCCTCAACCAGGCGCCGCAAAATCGCAAAAACCCCAGCTGCGAATGATTGTTGCGACTCGAGACTTTCATCGGCGTCTATCGGCGTTAATCGGCGGCTGCCCGCCTTATAGCGTGTGGCTTTTGTCGCCGCTGCGGAAGCCGCACAGCGGCTGCGATACATCCCTGCCGAGCGCGATGACCTTGAACAGTTCGCCCATCTCGGCCGGCGAGAGCAGTGTTTGCGCCTGCGCGGCGAGCAGTGCGTAGGCGCGCGCGTCTGCCGCCGGCGTCGCGCCCAGAATATCGGTGATGCCGCAGTTGATCAGGAACTGCGCCTGTGTCGCGTAGCCGAGCAGGTCAAGTCCCGCGGCGGCGCCGGCGGCGTTGATGGCGCTGAAATCGACGTGCGCGGTGATGTCCTGCAGGCCGATCATGCACAGTGGATCGGCGTGCGCATGGTGGCGGTAGTGGCACATCAGCGTGCCATGGGCGCGCTGCGGATGGTAGTACTCGTGCGCCGGAAAGCCGTAGTCGATGAACAGAAACACGCCGCGCCGCAGGATGCGCCCCAGACTGCCGACGAGAGCCTGTGCCGCGAGATGGATTTCGGTTTCGTAATCATCGGGTAATTGCAGCTTGCGCGCCGCGGCCAGCAGGGCGCCGGCGGCCGGGCGATAAGCACGTCCAAAGGCCGCGTCATCGGCGCCCGCGGCAGCCGTTACGCCCGATTCCTCGATGGCGCCGCCGCGCGTGCGTATGAGGTGTGCCGGCATGGCGTCGAGCACCTCGTTGCCGATGATGATGCCGCTGAATTGCGCGGGCAGCACGTCCAGCCACTGCACTTTGGCGGCCTGTTGCGGCGCGCGCGCGGCGAGGCATTCGCCCTGGCGTTGGCGCAGATCGGCGCTGATCTCGAGAATGAAATAGTTTCGTGGCGGGCAGCCCAGCGTCGCCAGTTCTTTAAGCAGATCCGCAGCGAGGGCGCCGGCGCCGGCGCCGATTTCCAGGATGTCGGTGAATCCGCGCTTGATGAGCTCGGCGAGCTGGCGCGCAAGACAGCGGCCGAACAGGGGCGAAAGCTCGGGTGCCGTGACAAAATCGCCGGCAGGGCCGAGCTTGCGGCTGCCGGCGCTGTAGTAACCGAGTCCCGGCGCGTACAAGGCGAGTTCCATGAAGCGCGCGAAACTCAGCCAGCCGCCGCCGGTGTGGATTTCATCGCGGATGACCCGGATCAGCCGGTCGCTGATGGCCTGCGCTGCGGGCGGTGGCGACGGCAGATGCGCGAGATGCGGCGGAATTTTCACGGCACCGATGATGCGCGAATAGGCTAAAATAAACAATATGCTGCGAGCGGTGTGCGATTGACGCACGCCGCTCGGTTGCTTTAAGGACATGCGGATGAAGGCGCCACTCGAAGGCAAGGTCGTGCTGATCACCGGCGGTGCCAGGCGCGTCGGCGCGGCGATCTGCCGCCGTCTGCACGCGGCGGGGGCCAGCCTGATGGTGCATTACCGTTCCTCGGCGGGAGAGGCGCGCGCGCTGAAGACGGAGCTGAACGCGCTGCGCGCCGGCTCGGTGGCGCTGGTGCAGGCGGATTTGCTGAAGACCGCCGCCCTGGCCGGGCTCATCAAGGAAAGCGTCAAGGAATTCGGCCAGCTCGACGCGCTGATCAACAACGCTTCGAGTTTTTATCCGACGCGGGTGGGCGAAATTACCGAAAAAGCGTGGGACGATCTCATCGGCACCAATCTCAAGGCGCCGCTGTTTCTGTCGCAGGCGGCGGCGCGCGAGCTTAAAAAATCCCGCGGCTGCATCGTCAACATCATCGACATCCACGCCGAGTTTCCGATGAAAAACCACGTCGTCTATACTGCGTCCAAAGGCGGCTTGCTGACGCTGACGCGCTCGCTGGCGCGCGAGCTCGGCCCTGAGGTGCGTGTCAACGGTGTGTCGCCCGGCACCATACTGTGGCCGGACGATGACGCGTGGAGGGACGAAGTGTCGCGCCAGCGCATCATCAATCAGACGGCGTTGAAGCGCATCGGCGAGCCCGACGACATCGCCAAGGCCGTGGAATTCCTGATCGCCGCGGCGCCCTACGTTACCGGGCAGGTGATTACAGTCGACGGCGGGCGCAGCGTAAATATTTCGTGAATCGTGAAGAGCGCGAGAACCAGTCAAATACATATTGGACCAAGCCATGGAACAACTCGCAATCCGGGTTCAGCCCGGCAGCCTCAGGGAACGCAAGGAATCATACGAGGCGAACAAGCTCGTCAAGCGTCTGCGCCGGCAGGTCGGACAGGCGGTCGCCGACTTCGATATGATCGGCGACGGCGACAAGGTGATGGTGTGCGTGTCGGGCGGCAAGGACAGCTACGCGCTGCTCGATGTTCTCCTGCACCTGCGCCGTCACGCGCCGATCCGCTTCGACATCGTCGCGGTCAACCTCGACCAGAAACAGCCGGGTTTTCCGGAACATGTGCTGCCGGAATATCTGACCGCGCTCGGCGTGCCCTTTCGCATCGAGGAACAGGACACGTACAGCATCGTGAAGCGGGTGATTCCCGAGGGCAAAACCATGTGCTCGCTGTGCTCGCGCCTGCGGCGCGGCGTGCTCTACCGCGTGGCAAGCGAGCTGGGCGCCACCAAAATCGCGCTCGGCCATCACCGCGACGACATCCTGGAGACGTTTTTCCTCAATCTGTTCTATGGCGGCAAGCTCAAAGCGATGCCGCCCAGGCTGGTGTCGGACGACGGCAGACATGTGGTGATCCGTCCGCTCGCTTACTGCAAGGAACAAGACCTCGCGGCCTACGCCGAACAGCGGCAATTTCCCATCATTCCCTGCACCCTGTGCGGCTCCCAGGAAAATCTCAAGCGCAAGGAAGTGAAGGCGCTGATGCGCGAGTGGGAAAAGCGCCATCCGGGACGGATTGAGACCATGCTGACCGGTCTGCAGAATGTGCGGCCGTCGCACCTGCTGGACCGCACGCTGTTCGATTTCGCCGCAGTGAAGGCCACAGGCGCCGTCCCGGCTGAGGGCGACCGTGCCTTTGATCCGCCGGGAGAGTTTTTATAAACATGAATAAAAACAATAGGTTATATATTATTCGGTAGCCTGACCCGCGCTAAATTTTCAGTTTGTCAAAATAATTTTGTCATGATAATCTTCGATCCGGAGATTAATCATGAATTGTGCTGAACGCCTCGTCGCTCTTTTCGGCAGCCAAGCCGAAGTCGCCCGCCGTTTCCGTCTCGACCGCGCCGTCGT
>CAKKQX010000301.1 GCA_919902235.1 Burkholderiales bacterium | reverse complement strand
CACCCTCTCCCGCCCCAAGGCGGGAGAGGGGGTTTCTTTGAGATGTGTAGATACCCATGCCCGGAAGGAGAGGGTGAGAATGGCGCTAATTCGCTGTCGCGGATTAGTGAGAGGTCAACAGCATCATCGGGGCCGTGCGTTACGGCCCTGAATCGCCGGGAAGTACAGTCCGATAAACCGGAAAATTCAGGAGGAGTGTATGCGTCGACTTCTTGAGTGCGTGTTTGCGGTTGCGGCCATCGCGTTGGCGAACGTTGCCGGAGCGCAGAACTGGCCCACCAAGTCGGTGCGGGTGATCGTGCCGTGGGGCCCTGGTGGCGGCACCGACATCGTCGCGCGTGCGATCACGGCGAGGCTCTCGGAAAACCTCAAGCAGCAGTTCGTCGTCGACAATCGCGGCGGCGCAAACGGCATCCTCGGCACCGACCTCGGCGCCAAGTCGCCGGGCGACGGCTATACACTCGTGCTGCACACCTTGAGCTCGCACGTGCTCAACACCAGCTATTACCGCAAGCTGCCCTACGATCCGGAAAAAGACCTTACGCCGATCACGCTGGTGGGGCGGGTGCCGCTGGTGCTCTATACCCATCCGTCGTTCCCTGTGAAAACGCCGCGGGACCTGGTAAACCTCGCGCGCGCCAACGCTGGGCAGGTGCAATACGGTTCTTTCGCTACCGGCAGTCCGTCTCATTTCGCGGCCGAGATCATGGCCCACCTGACGAAAATCAAACTGGTGCACATCCCATACAAGGGCGGCGGAGCGGCAATGACCGCGCTGCTGGGCGGCGAGGTGCCTTTCCATTTCGGCGGCGTTTCCGTCGGCTTGCCCCACGTCAAGGCGGGCAAGATCAGGGCGCTGGCGGTGACGAGCTCCTATCGTTCGCCTGCGCTGCCTGAACTGCCGACGCTGGCAGAGGCCCTCAAGCTGCAGGATTACGATGTATCGGTCACCTTCGGGGTGCTGGTGCCGGCGTCCATGCCCAAGAATCTGGTGCAACGTATTTTTGACGAGTTTGCCGAAGTCATAAAGTCGGAAGCTTACAAATCGCGCCTGGCCACGCTCGGCACCGACGAAGCGCCGCTGCTGACACCGGAGGAACTGGGTCGGTGGCTGCAGAAGGAGACGGCGCGCTGGGCCGGCATCATCAAGGCGACCGGCATACGCGCCGAGTGAAAAAAGCGGCGAACCGTAAGTGAACAGCGGGCAGCGGGCTATCCTGCATATTTTCTTGCTTGCCGCCGGTTACCGGTCACGCTTCGCGCCCCGCCGGGCTTCGCATGCGCATTACTGATATTCGCGAGATTGCGGTGCCGCTGAAGTCGGACCTGCGCAACGCGGTATTCGATTTCAGCGAAATGACAACCTCGGTGGTCGCCGTGATCACGGATGTCGTTCGCGAAGGCAGGCCGGTTGCGGGCTTCGCCTTCAATTCCACCGGCCGCTACGCCTGCGGTGCGCAAATGCGCGACCGCTTCATTCCGCGCATTCTCAAGGCCAAACCCGAGTCGCTCGTCAATGCGGCGGGCGACAACCTCGATCCGGAAAAAATCCTCGCCTGCATGATGCAGCGCGAGAAACCCGGCGGCCACAGCGAGCGCTCGGTGCCAATCGGCGCCATCGAAGTCGCGGTGTGGGATGCTGTCGCCAAGATTGCCGGCAAGCCGCTGCATCGCGTGCTCGCCGAGCGCTACAATGGCGGCAAGCTGCTGGACAGAGTGCAGTGCTACGTCGGCGGCGGCTGGTACCAGCCGGGCAAGGGCCTGCAGGAACTGCGCGACGAGATTCGCGAAAAGCTGGACCAGGGTTACACCACCATGAAAATCAAGGTCGGTGGCGCGTCCATTGCCGAAGACGTCAAGCGCGTGGAAGCGGCGCTGCAGGTGGTCGGCGCCGGCACCAATCTCGCGGTGGACGCCAACGCCGGTTTCGACCGCGAACGCGCGCTCGCTTACGCCAAGGCGCTGGCGCCGTTCAGACTCAGATGGTTTGAAGAACCCACCGACCCGCTGGACTTCGGTTTGTTGTCGGAAGTCGCCGCGATCTACGACGCGCCGATCGGCACCGGCGAAAATCTGTTCTCGACCCAGGACGTGCACAACCTGGTGCGCTTCGGCGGACTGCGCGCCGGGCGCGACATCCTGCAGATCGACGTGCCGCAGTCGTACGGCATCGTGCAGTTCTCGCGCACGCTGGACATGCTGAAGCAAAACGGCTGGGCGCGCACGGCGCTGTTTCCCCACGGCGGCAACCAGATGACCCTGCACATCGTCGGCGGCTTCGGCTTGGGCGGCTGCGAAGCCTATCCCGGCGTGTTCGGCATCTTCGCCGGTTTCGCTGACGACGCGAAAGTGGAAAATGGTTATCTCAAACTGCCGCAGCGGCCGGGGATAGGATTTGAAGCGCAGAATCACCTGTATGCGGTGATGCGCGAGCTTGTTCCGGGCTAGCAGGGGCTCGTGTCTTAGACGCGCTGATTAACATGCGATATAAGTATATGTTTTTAAAATAAATTCTCCATCACTCGCCAATGCTCGTGGACGCTCGTCGGGTTTGTCACTTTTTCACTACGTTTCTATTCGTCTCCTGTATCCACGGCCCATCGGTAGCTTAGGCGTGGGTCTGATTAGTCATGATGGAGAAGCCGGTAGTGATCGACGCGTCAATTAAGCTTGCCCGTGGAATCTCGAAAAGTCGTCATTCTGGCAATCATTTCTCCGCCGCTAGTTTGCGGGCTGTCTTCTTCAGTATCTCGATAAACCGCATCGCCAAGGGAGGGAGGTAACCGTTTTTCCGGTAGCTCACCCCGATAGTACGAAAACAGGGCAGATCCCGAAAATGCAGTCGTGCCAGGCGATAACGCGGGGCGAATGACAAGACATTCCGCAAAGAAGCGTACCCCAGGACATCGGTAGACGAAACCAGATGAAGCTTTGGCGTTAGGGATTCCGTTTCCATGACGACGGCGGGCGGGGGAAAGCCGCTGTCTTCGAACATGCGCAATAGCATTTTCGGCGCGAACGACCCGGGTGTCGCCAGGGCCCATCGCTCTTTGGCGAGATCCGAAATCGTAACCCGCTTCCTGTTGGCGAGCCGATGACGATCCGAACAGAAGATTACAAATTCGTCTTCATACAGTGGCTCTTGAACGAGGTCGTCGTTGGGTGCCGCAGGAATGGCGCATACGGTCACGTCGAATTCTCCATGGCGCAGCGTCGGGAGCAGAACGTCGTTGTTCGCAACGGCAATTTGAATTGTAGCTTTCGGTGCCTCATTAAACAGCGCGGCGCATGCTGGTGACACGAGGTGCTCGACCTGCATCGGAGCCGAGCCAACGCGCAAATGGCCCGCGCGCCCCTGACCCAACTCGGACATTTCCCGTCCGATCTCGTCAAATGACAACCGCAACCGGCGCGCATGCGTCAGCAGCACGGAACCGACGGTGGTCAATTCGACGCCCCTCGCCGTGCGCTTCACCAGCTTTGTTCCCACGGCATGCTCAAGCCGGCGCAGGCTCTTGCTGAGTGCCGGCTGACTCAATCCCAATTGTTCGGACGCGCGGCTGAGGTTCCCGCACTCGGCCACGACGACGAAATATTCCAGGTCCCGGGCATCCATAGATATAACCACCAGTTATCCCATGAGGACCGTTGGATAATTGCAGTAACCCAATCCCGGTGTCAACATCACAATTTTCGTGGTTTTGGGGTTCAGCCTTACCCGGTGTGGACGGGCAACAGGTATCACACTGGCTGACCCGCCTGACGAGGAGGAAAACAGCAATGGGATCAAACGTATTGCCTGTTGTAATGGTTTCCCTGAATCTGCTTGTTGTGGGCAACGCTATTGCCCAATCCCCGACAAAGTACCCTGCACGCCCGGTGCGCATGATCGTTCCGTTTCAGCCGGGTGGTGCGGCGGACTTCATCGCGCGCATCATTCAGCCGAAACTGGGGCAGGAGCTCCACCAGACCATCGTCATCGACAATCGCCCCGGCGCGTCCGGCAGTATCGGGGTCGAGGTGGCGGCGAATGCTGCGCCGGACGGCCACACCATATTGCTTGGCAATGTTGGGACGATGGCGATCAATTCGTCGGTGTTTCCCAGATTCCGGCCCAAGCCGCTCGATGCATTTATCGCAGTGACCCAGGTGGCGGACGTGCCTGGCGGGCTGGCCGTGCATCCCAGCGTGCCGGTGCATTCGTTGAAGGAGTTCATCGACTACGCCAGGGCGCGGCCTGGCAAGCTCAGCTACAGCACTTCGGGGGCCGGCAGCGACTCGCGGCTTGCGATGGAATACTTTATGAAAAAGGCGGGATTGAATATCGTCATGATTAATTACAAGGGCGGCGCGGGCGCGGCGGTGGCGGGCCTGACGACCGGCGAGACTCAGGCAGCCATGTTGAGCACGCCATCAATACTTCCCTTCGTGCGGCAGGGCCGTCTGCGGCTTCTTGCCGTGACCGCGCCCCGGCGCCTGGACACCGCGCCCGATACGCCGACCATGGCGGAATCGGGGTTTCCGGACATTACCACGGGCTTATGGCTCGGTATGTACGTGGCCAAGGGCGCCCCCAAGGCGGTGGTGAGCCGGTTGTTCACCTCGGTCACCAATACGATGCGCGATCCGGAAGTGGGGCGCCGGCTGGCCACTGCGAGCGCGGCGGTAGTGCTAAGCAAATCCCCGGGCGATTTCCATAACTTCTGGAAGCAGGAACACGACCGCTGGGCCAGGGTCGTCAACGACATCGGCGCAGTCGCGCAAGAGTAGCGCCGGCCGCGTCAACGGCGAAACTGGATTAGGAACGGTATCGGTGCATTCCGCAGGCATTTCCATAAGGTGTTTTCACGTCATTTCGATCCAACACATTTTAGTTTCCCAATGCAGGGCAGATCACCAATCACTTCATCCAGGAGGTGCCAATGAAAAAGCCGTCACTTATCGTGTCCGGAACGGTTGCACTCATGTTCCTTCTTGCGAACGGCACCATTGCCCAAGCCGCCGAAGTCATCGTTCTGAGCAGTGGCGCGAGCCGATCGGCGATAAGCGCGCTTGGGCCGCTATTTGAGAACAGCACGGGGCACAAGGCGACCATAAAGTTCGCTAACAATCCCATCTTGAAGAAGCAAGTTGAGGAAGGGGTGCGCTTCGACGTAATTGTCATTGAGCCGGGCTTGATCGATGGTCTTATCAAGCTGGGGCATGTCGCTGGTGGCGCGCGTGTCGACATCGCGCGAGTCGGCATGTCCCTGGGAGCGCTCGCAGGCACACCGAAATCAGATATGAGCACGGTGGATTCCTTTGTGGGCGTTCTGAAGAAAGCGGACTCGATCGCGTATACGGCCGACGGTCACAGCGGAACTGTCTTTTTGCATACTCTCGAGAAACTCGGACTGCTTGACGCAATGAAGCCTAAGCTCAAGCCGGCCGTTGGGCGTACCGCCTCATCGCTGGTCGTGGGTGGTGAGGCACAGATGTGGGCCGGGCCGATCTCGACGCCAACAGCCGGTACTCAGATAGTCGGCCGCTTCCCGCAGGCGGTCCAAACCTACGTTGGCATTTCTGCGGCAATCAGTGCCAGCGCAAATGCGCCTGATGTCGCCCGAATGTTCATCAAGTTTCTTATCTCGGAAGAAGCCGGATCAGTATTCACTGCGAAGGGCTTCGAGCCGCTCCCGGCACGATGAGAACGCTGATTCCCTGTGGTTTTGGGGTCTAATCTTATCTGGTGCGGACGGGCCGGCCAGTATCACGCCAACTGAACAGCCTGTCCGATGCCGCTTTGCAAGCATGCCAATCGGTTAACGCCGGCGGATCGAAGCAGAGAGACACGGCCGGACTGCGCAAACAGTGGTGTCCACGATATAGCACTGCACAATCTGCTGAGCAAGCGATAGCGCTATACTTCTTGCTGCTGCTTCTTGTCGGCTCCGTGATTTTCGCGGCTTCTTTTCCCGATGCGGGCTTGTGAAAGGCCTGATTTCTGCCGAGCCGATATTTTTTCATGAACTTGCAATTCTCCGTGCTCTTGGCACGGGGGGGATTCTAGTTTTTGTTCTTGACGTTGGCGTAGCGCGCCGTTTTTGTTTTTCTGCGCCGTAATACCCCGCGGTCTTGCCGCGGGGATAGGCGCAGGGCGCGCGGAGCAACTTTATTGGGGGCTGGGATATCGGGTGTATGCCGCGCGCGTGGGAAAGGTGGTCGTGCTCCTGCTCTGCGGCGGTGACAAGAAATCGCAATCGAAGGACATTGAAGATGCCAAAGCCTGCCTGCAAGACTACAAGACGCGCCGCAAAGAAGCCGCTGCCCCCAAGCGTTCCACATGAGCGGTGGCTGGTCGAACGGCTGAAAGACCCCGCGGAAGCGGCGGCCTACGTGGAAGCGGCAATCGAAGAAGGCGATCAGGCGGCGCTGATGCTGGCGCTGCGCCATGTGGCACAGGCGCTGGGCGGGATATCGAAGATCGCGCGCAAGTCGAAACTCACGCGCGAAGCCACGTACCGGATGCTGTCCGCATCGGGTAACCCTGAGCTGCGCAGCCTGACGGCGATTCTCGATGCGGCGGGGTTGCGGTTGTCGGTGAAGCCGGTCGGGCGGCGGGCTGCCTGACGCGTGTGCGCAAGCCACGCTTGCGTTCATCACGGAGGCTATATAAAAATATTTTTAAAAACAATTAATTGCGTTTTTTCCTGGCACCGGTGCGCTTTGCCAGCGGCGCTGCCTTGTGCGCCAGCCATTGCATGAAGGTGCGCACCTCCGGACGTTCGCGCGTGACAGGCGTGGCCATCAGCCAGTAGGCGCGGTCCAACGTCGTCGCGCTGTAGCGCGTATCGGCAAGCGGCGCGACCAGCGTGCCGTCATCCAGCAGTGATTCGATCAGCGGCAGCCGTCCGAGTGCTATGCCCTGTCCGCTGATGGCCGCGCGCACCAGCATGTCGTAATGACTGAACCAGCCGCGCCAGGCAGCCATTCCAGCCCTGTTCATGCTGGTCGCGCGCTTCCGCATCGAAGAATTGTTCGTGCACCAGCGTGAGTTCGGTGCCGCCGTCCACCGGGCGCAGTTCCAGCGTCACCAGCGATTCGCGCTCGGGCGTGCTCTTCCATGCCCAGGTGTAGAGCAGCTTGCGGTTGACCACGACTTTCCGGTAGGCGCCGCTCACATCATGCATCTGGCCGTCGGGCGCCTGCATACCGATGTGATAGCGGCCGCCGACGCGAACGTCGGTCTCGGCGACCGGGCATTTTAATTCGTCAGTTGGGCCCATCCACAGCTTCAGGGTTTCCGGCTGCGTGAGCGCGCTCCAGACTTTTTCCGGACTTGCCTTGAACTTGCGGACGATTTTGATCGACGGCTTTTCGGTGGTGATGGCCATGTTGCTGGTGATCAGCAAAGGGGAGGGCCGGCTGGGGGCGGTGGAGAGGACGCGGAAGTTACATTTGGGTCCCCGGTTCGAGCCCTGGGCGCGGCGGCAACCCAGGGCGGAACTGAGTACTGATTTAGCGCTGTTTTGCCCTTGATTGATATGCTGGCGTATTATTCCCGGGCAATGTATCCGTAGGTCCCCGCGTTACTCGAACGGGGCGATAGGCAGCGCCGAATCAGGTGACATTTCTGTCAACTAAATTTGTCACCTGAATTCAGCTACTAAAAATCTCCACCACTTGACGTTGGCCGTCAAGGTTGCGCGGGGACTTCAACGAACCGTCACATCGGAGGGGGCATGGCAAACAAAAAGACGATTGCGGACCATTGGGGCAAGGGTGATGTCTATGGCTTGATTGTTTCGGCATTAGGGAAAATGTCCAAGTCGCTCGATGCCCTGACGGTGGAGGACTTGGCACCGGTGGACCATTTTCACGCCCGGGGACTTCCCGCTACCGTCGAGCTCGCAGATCGTCTACCCATTAAGGCTGGCCAGCACGTCCTCGACATCGGTTGCGGGCTGGGCGGCCCCGCGCGCTATATGGCGAAACGGTTTCAATGCAAAGTAAGCGGGCTCGACATCACGGAACCCTTCGTCGAGGCTGCCAATAAACTGACGGCCCTGCTCCGAATGGAACATCAAGTGAAGATCCGGCTTGGCGACGGCGAGCACTTGCCTTATCCAGACGCTTTCTTCGATGGCGCCTACACACAGCACGTCACCATGAATGTGCCCGATCGCCCGAGATTTTTCGGTGAAGCCTATCGAGTATTGAAACCCGGTGCCTTCTTCGCCCTTACGGAGCACGGCTTGGGCCCGAAGGGTAATCCGCATCATCCGGTGCCGTGGTCGGCGGACGGTAGCGGCGCCTATCTGGTAACCCCATCAGAGACTCGTGCGTTCCTGGAGAAGGCGGGATTTGAAGACATCGTCGTGGAGAATACGGGAAGCAAGTATGTCACGGCGTACAAGGCGGCGATGGAAAAATCCGAGAAAGGCGATTTGCCGCCGCTTGGGACTCACATTCTCATGGGGGAAACCGCGTTGCAAAAGACGCGCAACTCCGCGCGCAACATAGAGGAAGGCCGCACCCATCCATTAATGTTGGTCTGCCGAAAGCCGAAAAAGGATTGACCAGGGGCCAGAGACAACATTCTTTTCCGCTCATGAAAATAATGCCGGCTCTGACCCCCAGCGTTGACACCTTTCGCGTTGTCGCGCCAGACGATGCGGGAAATGGGACTCCGGTATCGTTAGTCCTCGTTGCTATTTGGAAGCTACATCGCCGCTGATCTGAAACTGGTTTCCACCGCACTTTTTTGCCAGATACATGGCCTCATCGGCATGGCGCAGCAATTGTTTTTCATCGTCCCCATGGAGGGGACAGTACGCAACCCCGATGCTCGACAGAATATTCATTTTTTGCCCAGCGAGATCGAAAGGCTGGTTAAGGGCGCTGCGGATTTTTTCTATGACCAGCTCAGTGTGCTCCGGCGAGCCGATATTTTCCAGCAATACCACGAACTCGTCGCCACCAAAGCGTGCCACAGTATCTTCAGCCCGCACACACTGCTCAAGACGCCGGGCAACTTTCTGCAGCAACAGATCGCCGGCGCCATGGCCGAGGGTATCGTTCACCTCCTTGAATTTATCCAGATCGAGATAAAGCAGTGACAGTTGCACCTGACCCCGTCGCACCCTGGCCAGCGCCAATTGCATGCGGTCGTGGAACAGTTCGCGGTTGGGCAGCTGGGTGAGCCGGTCGTAGAGGGCCGTTTGCTGCAAATTGGCGATCATCTGTTTGCGTTCAATGGCGGCAGCGATCTGGGTGGACACAAACTGCAGCAGTTCCTGGTCATTTTCGGTGTAGTGCGCATGGTCGGCCGCATTTTTGGCAATACTCTGCACCACCAGGGCGCCAATAGTGCCATTGCGGGATTCGAGCGGGACACCCAGCCAGCTTCGTGAATAATTGCCGGCCCCGGCCTGTGCATGATGGCGCAATTCCTCAGGCACGCCAGCAGCATCGTCCGGCGTGAGCAGCAGTGCCTGGCCGCTGCGAATAACCTTCGCGTAAAGCGTGTCCGAATTGAGTTTGTGCGGGACGGGCGGGGGGGTGTGCTCATCAACATGATAGGGAAAACGCACCTCGCCGCTCTTTTCATCGTAAAGGACAATGGAAAAATTGGTGACCGGCAACAGCTCCCCGATGATCCGGTGCATTTGTTGAAACAGGGTGTGCATATCCTCGGCGGCGTGGGTGGCTTCGGAAATGGCGTAGAGTGCCGCTTGCATGGCCTCGGCGCGTTTGCGTCTGGTAATGTCCCGGGCCACCGCAATCCGTAATTGGAGTTCCTCCGACCAGCGCTCCG
>CAKKQX010000300.1 GCA_919902235.1 Burkholderiales bacterium | reverse complement strand
TTTGCGATCCGGACTCCAGCCTCCCTCATCATGACACAAACACCCAAACACTGCCGCGTACTCATCCTGGGTTCCGGACCTGCCGGCTACACTGCGGCGGTCTATGCCGCCCGCGCCAACCTCAAACCCGTGCTGGTCACCGGACTTGCCCAGGGCGGCCAACTTATGACCACCACCGACGTTGATAACTGGCCTGCTGACGCCGGCGGCATTCAGGGCCCGGAACTCATGGAGCGCTTCCTCAAGCATGCCGAACGCTTCAATACCGAAATCGTCTTCGATCATATCCACACGGTCCGGCTCAAGGACCAGCCGATCACGCTCACCGGCGACCAGGGGACGTACACCTGCGATGCCCTCATTATCGCCACCGGCGCCTCGGCCATGTACCTGGGGCTGCCATCGGAGCAGAAATTCATGGGCAAGGGCGTCTCCGGCTGCGCCACCTGCGACGGCTTCTTCTACAAGGGCCAGGAAGTGGCCGTCATCGGCGGCGGCAACACCGCGGTCGAGGAAGCGCTTTATCTCACCAACATCGCAAGTCATGTCACCGTGGTGCATCGCCGCGACAAATTCCGGGCGGAGGCCATACTGGTGGACAAGCTCAAGGAGCGGGTCGACAGCGGCAAGGCGACCATCGTCTGGGACCATGTGCTCGACGAGGTGCAGGGAGACAATTCTGGCGTCACCGGCATGCGGGTCAAGCACGCGAAAACCGGTGCCGCCACGGAAAAAAAACTTACCGGCGTATTCATCGCCATTGGACACAAGCCCAACACCGACATTTTTGAAAGTCAGCTCGACATGGTGAATGGTTATATCGTGACCAAAAGCGGCCTGGAAGGCGGTGCCACCGCCACCAGCGTTCCCGGCGTATTCGCTGCGGGCGATGTGCAGGATCACGTTTACCGCCAGGCGGTCACCAGCGCCGGCACCGGTTGCATGGCCGCGCTCGACGCGCAGAAATATCTCGAAAGCAAAGGGTTGATTTAGAACCGCCGCCACCCCGTCTGCGCGGCGCGTCCCTGGAGCACCGCGATGAAAAAGCAGGACCGGAAATCCCGGCTCAAACCGGAAGACAGCGCTCTGTTCCGCGACCTGGTCGCCGATGTCACGCCGCTGCCCACGCGCGACATGGCGGAAATCGAGCGCCCGCGGCCGCGTCCCGTTCCCGCACAAAGACTGCTCGACGATCGCGACGCCCTGCGCGACAGCCTGAGCGACCACATCCCGTGGGATACCGGCGCCGAGACTGGCGAAGAACTTGCTTTTCAGCGCAACGGCATCTCACCGCAGACGCTGCGCAAACTGCGCCGCGGGCACTGGGTTATTCAGGACGAACTCGACCTGCACGGACTGACCACAGCGGAAGCGCGGGTGCTCATGGTCGAATTCCTCAATCATTGCGCACGCAACGGCCTGCGCTGTGTACGCATCATTCACGGCAAGGGATTGCGCTCGAAGAATCGTGAGCCGGTGTTAAAACAGAAAGTCGCGAACTGGCTGATGCAGCGCGACGAGATTCTGGCCTTCTGCCAGGCGCGCCGCACCGAGGGCGGCAGCGGCGCGGTGGTGGTGCTCTTGAAAGGCGGAAAGGTGAAGGCTGGAGGATGAAGTGCAGCTGCGGGACAAATATCCATTTCAATCTACCGCCTTCATCCCTCAACCTTTGATTCAGACTGCCGCCTCGTCGGTCTCGCCGGTGCGGATGCGAATCACCTGATCGACGTTGCTAACGAAGATTTTGCCGTCGCCGATCTTGCCGGTGCGCCCGGCCTTGATGATGGCGTCGATCGCACTCTCCAGCAGTTTGTCGGCAACCACCACCTCGACTTTCACCTTGGGCAGGAAATCGACCACGTATTCCGCGCCCCGATACAGTTCGGTGTGGCCCTTCTGGCGCCCGAAACCCTTGACCTCGGTCACGGTCAGTCCGCTGACGCCGATTTCTGACAGTGCCTCGCGTACTTCGTCCAGTTTGAACGGCTTGAAGATGGCTTCGATTTTTTTCATGGCATTCTCCCCCGCTTTGGATGCGGCAAGCATATCACAACCGAACCGGCGCTCAGTCCAGCTGGTGGCGGTATTTATTGGTAATCGGGTAACGCCAGTCCTTGCCGAAACCGCGGCTGGTAATGCGTATACCGATTGGCGACTGGCGCCGTTTGTACTCCGACAGGCGCACCAGCCGCACCACGCACTCGACATCCGCCCGCGCGTAGCCCCCGGCGATGATCTCCCGCGGGCTCAGGTCGTTCTCGACATAGGCCTCCATGATCGCATCCAGGATCTCGTACGGCGGCAGACTGTCCTGGTCGGTCTGGTCAGGCCGCAGTTCGGCCGAAGGCGCACGCGTAATCACCCGCTGCGGAATCACCGGCGAAAGCGTATTGCGGTAATTGGACAAGCGGTAAACCAGCATTTTATCGATGTCCTTGAGCACCGCGAAACCACCCGCCATGTCGCCGTAGAGCGTGGCGTAGCCGGTGCCCATTTCGCTCTTGTTGCCGGTGGTGAGCACGATGGCGCCGGATTTATTGGAAAGTGCCATCAACAGCGTGCCACGGATGCGTGACTGCAGGTTTTCCTCGGTGGTATCCGCCGGCAATCCCTTGAACTCGCCGGCAAGCGCGGTCTGAAACGCGTCGAAAACCGGCTTGATGGCGATTTCCGTATAGCGCACTCCCAGCGCCTCAGCCTCCGCACGGGCGTCCTCCCGGCTCATGTCTGCAGTGTACTGCGACGGCATCATCACCGCGCGCACGCGCCCGGCGCCCAGCGCGTCGACCGCCACTGCCAGAGTCAGCGCCGAATCAACGCCGCCCGAGAGTCCCAGCAAGGCGCCGGGAAAACCGTTTTTGCCGATGTAATCGCGCACCCCCAGCGTCAGCGCCTGGTAAACCTCGGCTTCCAGCGGCAGTCGCGGCGCAATCTCCCCCTTGACCGGCACACCTTCGACAATCTCGATGAAACCCAGCGCTTCTTCGAAAGCCGGAAACTGATGGGTCAGTTCGCCGTTGCCGTTTACTGCGAACGAGGCGCCGTCGAATACCAGCTCGTCCTGCCCGCCCACCTGATTGGCGTAGATCACCGGCAGACCGGTCTCCGCGACGCGGTCGCGAATCACTTCGTAACGCGACGACTGCTTATTCATATGGTAGGGCGATGCATTGAGCACCAGCAGCACCACGGCGCCCGCCTCGCGCGCGGCGACCGCCGCCGGCTCTTCCCATACATCGGCGCAGATATTGACGCCGAAACGCAAACCTTCGTGCTCGAATACGCAGGGCTGGTCTCCGGAATCGAAATAGCGCTCTTCGTCGAACACCGTGTAATTCGGCAGCTTGTGCTTGAGATAAGTGGTGACGATTCTGCCGCCGCGAATCACCGATGCGGCGTTGTAGCGCTTGCCGCCATTCCGGTGGGGGTGGCCGACCACCAGCGTGATGCCGTCAACCCGCCGGGCCAGATCTTCCAGCGTCCTGGCGCACGAGTCGTAGAATTCGTCGCGCAGCAGCAGATCCTCGGGCGGGTAGCCGCTCAGGCCGAGCTCCGTGGTCAGCAGCAGCGAAGCCCCGCCACTGCGCGCGCGCACCGCAGCATCGAGAATTTTTGCCGCATTTCCGGCCAGATCGCCGACAGTGAAGTTTGCCTGAGCCACCGCAATTTTCATATTGCAAATGATATCATCAACTTACTCTTTAGGAGCAGCCGGGATGTTTCTGCGTCATTGGATCTACTACTATCTGGCACGCTTTTACCTCATGCTCAAACGGCACGACGAGGCGGTTGAGGCCTACCGTGAAGCGCTCGCTGCCCACCCACGGTTCGCGCTGGCCGCGTCAAGCCTGGGATTTCTCTACGCCACGCGCGAGCGTTACGCCGAAGCGGCCGAAGCGTTCCGCGAGGCACTGCGCATCAATCCCGGCGATGCCGACGTCTGGTTCGACCTCGGCTATGTCGAGCAGCAGCAAAGTCTATTCGCACAGGCACTGGACAGTTTTCGCAGCGCGGTGAGGTTCAACCCCACGCTCGACCGCGCCTGGTTCGGCATGGGTATGATATACAGCGCGCAGCGCGACTATCCGAACGCCGTTGATATGTTCAGGAAAGCCGCCGAACTGCAGCCGATGAACCCGCACGCTTTCTATGAACTTGCAAAGGCGCACTTCGCCCTCAACAACCTCGATCAGGTCAGGAAAATCATCAAGCGCGTTTCCGATTTCGATCCCGAGGTGACGCAGCAGTTGATCAGGGAAACCGGCCAACTGCCTGAAGGAGTCGCCCGGCGGTGACCATAGCGGTCGTCGACACCCTGTCCGGGGTGCCTGCCGCAGACTGGAACCGGCTTGCCGGCGACGATCCTTTTTTGCGCCATGAATTTCTCACGGCGCTGCACGACACCGGCTGCGCGGCCGTGGCCAGCGGCTGGACGCCGCAATATCTGCTGTTGCAGGAGCGGGGCGTGCTGACGGCCGCGATGCCGCTCTATCTCAAGACGCATTCTTACGGTGAATACGTGTTCGACTGGGCGTGGGCCAACGCTTACAACCGCCACGGCCTGCACTACTATCCAAAACTGCTGTCGGCCATCCCCTTCACGCCGGTAAGCGGGCGGCGCGTGCTGGCGGATAACGACCAGCAATGCGACCTGCTGATCTCAGGTGCGCTGCAGCTCGCGCAGGAATTGCGGGTATCGTCATTGCACTGCCTGTTCCCGCCGCCCCATCAGGCCGAGCGCATGCAGGCGCAGGGTATGATGCAGCGCCACGGCGTGCAGTTTCACTGGACCAATCGGGGCTACGGCAGTTTCGAGGATTTCCTGTCCGGGATGAACCACGTCAAGCGCAAGAAAATCCGTCAGGAGCGGCGCAAAGTGCGGGAAGCGGACATTGATTTCGAATGGCTGGAAGGCTCGGCCATCGATGACCGGCACTGGGCCTTCTTCGCGCGCTGCTACCAGCAAACCTACCGCGAACATCGCTCAACGCCCTATCTCAATCTGGATTTTTTCCGCCGCATCGGCGCCACCCTGCCCGAACACACGCTGCTCATCATCGCCAGGCGCAGCGGCCAGCCGGTAGCGGCCTCATTCAATATCCGCAGCCGCCACAGCCTGTTCGGCCGCTACTGGGGTGCCCTTGAATTCCACCCTTCCCTGCACTTCGAGGCGTGCTATTACCAGGGCATAGAGTATTGCATCGCGCGCGGGCTGCAGACCTTTGAAGGTGGCGCACAGGGCGAACACAAGATCGCGCGCGGCCTGCTGCCGGTGGAAACGTGCTCGGCGCATTGGCTGGCGCAGCCCGAATTTGCATCGGCGGTCGAAGACTTTCTGGCGCGCGAGACGCGCGGCATGGCGCACTACGTCGACGAGCTCCATGATCGGAGTCCGTTCAAAACGACAGGTGGAAATGAGCACAAATGATGTAACAGGGTCGAAGACTAGAATCAATCGGCAGGATTAGCGCGAACAACCACGTGGAAAATACCGTGGATCACATCTGTTTGCTTTGACCTTTACTGCCGCCGGACGTTGCGTATAAAACGTCGGAAGAAATTCCATATTTCGCTATTGGCGTCGATCACGGCGCTGGGAGTGCCGAGCAACTCGGGCAGAAAATCGCGCTGACCGCCCGGCCAGACATGGCCGGGGCCCTCTAACTTCCACAGCACTACCTCCGTGTCGCCGCGGCATGTGCGCCACACAAAACGTTTTGCCGTGTGTGCCGCGTCCGGACTGCCAGGCCTGCCCCGCACCGGCTCGGCAATCTCCCGCTTATCCGGACATGCATTATGGTCCAGCCATTTATTGAGCATGTTGTCGACCGAAGCGTGGAGCGTGCGCGAATTGCTGATCGGGAAAGCCGGACCCAGTCCGCCATCGAAAAGCACCAGTTGATCGTCGACGCTGTGAATATGCATGACGGGCACCGGCAGCCTGGGTGAAAAATCCGGCAGCGTCATCGCCCCCGCTACGCCGGCCACGGCCGCAATGCGCTCGGAAGCCTCTGCCGCCAGGCGATAAGCCATCATCGACCCATTCGACAGTCCTGTCGCATAGATACGGCTCCGATCGAGCGGCGTTCTGCGTGCGATATCTTCAAGCACCGCCAGCGCGAAACCGACATCATCCGAACGCACCGCGGCGGCCGGTCCGCAACAACTGCCGGCATTCCAGGTCAGGAAACGCCCGCCGATACCGCCTGTGCCATTAGGGTAGACGGCGATATAACCGTCGCGGTCGGCAGCACCGTCCATCTTTGAGTACCACTTTTGAGTTTCGGCGTTGCCGCCCGCGCCGTGGAAATTGAGCACCACCGGCAACGGTTTGCCTGACGCGGATTGCGGCGGAAGGTGCAACAGGTAACTGCGCTGTATCGACTGATGGGTGATTGAATATCGATAATCGCCCGGTTTGACTGCGGCACCGGCAGCATCGGTCGCCGCAAAAACAACTATCAATATCAGCAATACTGCCATGCCGCAGCGCTGGTTCACCTATTTACCCCACCGAGAGCAATGAGCCGGTCGAATTTACGGAAAAGTTCAGCCGGTAATAGGATGCATGAAAACAGGATGAATGACGGCCGCCGAATTTTTGGCAATACGCAGATGTTACCGTATAGTTGAGACTTCAAAAACACCGTCCCGTCATGAAATTCTGCAGCAACTGCGGCGCGCCGGTCGCGCTGAAAATCCCCGCCGGTGACAACCTGCCGCGCTACGTGTGCGATAAATGCAATGTCATTCATTACCAGAATCCGCGGATCATCGTCGGCTGCATCGCCGAATGGGAAGACCGGATCCTGCTGTGCAAGCGAGCCATCGAACCGCGTTACGGCCTGTGGACGGTGCCGGCCGGCTTCATGGAAAACGGCGAAACCACATTGCAGGGCGCGGCGCGCGAAACGCTGGAGGAAGCCAATGCCCGGGTCGAAGT
>CAKKQX010000299.1 GCA_919902235.1 Burkholderiales bacterium | reverse complement strand
CGTCACGCGCATCGGCTAGCCGTTTTTCTTGCAGCGGGGTTGATGTAGTACCAGCCATGTCT
This sequence comes from Burkholderiales bacterium, assembly GCA_919902235.1. Classification (GTDB taxonomy): domain Bacteria; phylum Pseudomonadota; class Gammaproteobacteria; order Burkholderiales; family SG8-41; genus CAKKQX01. Next base: position 23,328 of record CAKKQX010000299.1, on the reverse strand, counting down.
TATCGGTTACCAGGCGATTGCATAAGCCTCCCGGCGCGGATCGGCGCCGGCGTGCAGCCAGCCGGTTTCGGAATCGCGTTTGATCGCGCAAACCGCACCCGCCGCCGGGGCGAGGTGGGACCAGAGTTCGACGGGGTGGCCAAGACTCTTCAGTGCGCGCACGGTTTCTTGCGGAAACCGCCCCTCGACATTGAATTTGCCGATTGCATGCGGCGAAAACGAGTTTGGGAAAATAAACGTGCCAAAGCGGGGCTGCTCGATCGCTTCCTGCACGGTCATGCCGAATTCGGTGATGTTCAGATAGACCTGCAGCATCGCCTGGGTCTGTACGTCGCCGCCGGGCGTTCCAAATCCCATGAAGAATTCCCCGTCGCGCAGCGCGATCGCGGGAGACGGCGTCAGTCGGGGGCGCTTTCCGGGGCGTACTTCGCTGGGATGACCGGCTTCAAGGCGTCCCTGCGCGCCGCGCGAGGAAACCGTGCCGCCCAGTTCAGGGATCACGGGCGTATCGCGTGCGTTGTCCGACAGCGTAGCCGAATAAGCATTGCCCTCTGCGTCCACGACGCAGCAGTAGATGGTGTCGGGCGCCGCGCCCGGCACTGCGGCCGGATAGGATAGCAAGGCAGGACAGAAGGCCTCGCGCTGCGCACCAGGAGGTTTTCCCGCGAGGGGCAGCGTGCCGAAAGCCTTGCTGCGGTTGATGCGCCCAAGCTGCGCCGCGGCATATTCGCCGGAGAGCATGCCGGCGACGGGAACGTCCACAAAGCGCGGGTCGCCGACATAACCTTCCCTGTCCGCAAATGCCAGATTAAACGCTTCGCCAATCATATGGATGTAGGCAGGCGTGTTGTGCCCGAGCGCCTCGAGATTGACACCTTCCAGTATTTTGAGCGACTGCAGCAGTGAAACGCCTTGGCACCAGACGTCGCAGCTGTGGATTTGGTGTGCTTTGTGCGAGCAGCTGATGCTTTTTTCCACAGGCACTGTGAAACCGGAGAGATCCTCTTTGGTCACGAAGCCGCGATGTTCGCGATGGAACGCGGCGATGGCGTCGGCGATGGGGCCCTTGTAGTAGTAGTCACGCGCCGCGCGCAATTTTGCGGTCCTGTTACCCGCGGTTTTGCGCTCCGCCTGCATCATGCCTTCGATGGAACGCGCGAGTTGCGCCTGCCGGAAGATTTCGCCGACCCGGGGCGGGCGTCCGCCGGGCAGGTAGAGTGCAGCGCTCGAAGGCCAGCGCTTGTACTTTTCCTCGTATTTCTCGATGTGGCGCACGAATACCGGATATGCCGCGAAGCCGTCACGGGCGATTTCGTGCGCCGCCCCCGCGGCTTCTTCGAAGCTGATCGTTCCGAAATGGAGCAGCGCCTCGATGTGTGTTGCCGGTGCCGCAGGCATGACCGTGCGCAGCAGTCCCTCCGGCACCACGCCGCCACCCTCGTTTCGCAATCGCTCGATGTCCGTGGACTGGGGCCAATAGCCAAGGCCGGCGAGGCTGTGCACGGCGCGTTCGCGCTTTTGATAGACCAGAGTGGGCGCCACGCCGGAAAAACTCACGATGTCCGGCTGTACCACTGCCAGCGCCATGGCCGCGGTGACGCCCGCATCCACGGCGTTGCCACCGCGTTCGAGAATACGGGCGGCGGCGGCGGCGCCCAGATAATGTCCGCAGGCAATCGCGTAACGCTTGCCGATAAGAGTGGGGCGCCAGCTCGGTCTGGGTGGAGTTTCAGGTCGCGGCATAGCCATTCCTTTATCGTCGATGGTGCATGCAGTTTTTATTTTAGCGCGCGACAACATGATAACCGTACTCGGCGGCGGATGCGGTCAGCCAGTGCCAGAGGGAACCGGCATAGCTGCGCGCCGCGTATATCGCAATATCGTTTTCGTTGTGCAGTTTATGAATAATGACGCCAATTTTCGCGATGCTGGTCTGGATGCAAGTGCCGCCCGGAAAGCGCTGCGCATGCAGATCGACGGGGCAGCCTTTCGCGAGCATTTCCCGTGCTTTTTCCCCTTCAACATGCACGACGACGCGCGCGTGGCTCACGTCGGTCAACGTTGCACACGCGATCTTCATGTTCTCCGACCAGCGTGTGTCGGGATCGGCGACCAGCAGCCATTCGTTCGGGCCCAGCGTGAGTATTTCCCCTTCTTCGCACACGTTTGATGAATTGGGTGAGCTCGGCAGCTCGCAACCACATACCTGACGCACCCCGTCGCGGAAAGCCCGGTCACCCGGGCCGCGAAGATTCAACATGGCTAGCGGGTGGCGCTGCCACAGAACGATGCCGCGACCCGGCACGGCGGGGATGGCAGGAACGGCAAGCTCCGCCAGTGCGGATATGCGCTGGTTTTCAACAGCCACGGAGACGTTTCCCTTCCGGATCGTAAAACACATGATGGGCAACTTCGACCTGCATGTTCGCGCCTGTGAGCGGGGACATCGCATAAAGTTTTTCCCCGTATCGTTCGCGGCCGCGGGACAGGAGGGCCAATGCGATGGGCCGTTCCAGCGTCGGGCTATGGCAGGTTGACGTCACATGTCCCAGTATCGGGTTAGGTAGAGGGTGTCCGGAATCGGCCACCAGCTGCGCGCCACGCGGGATCGCAGAGCGTCCATCTGTAGTCACCAGTCCCACGAACTGTTTGCGATCTGCAGCGGCAAGCGCCGGTAGGGCGAGGCTGCGTTTGCCTATGCAGTCCTTGTCCGCGGCGATCATTTTTTCCAGACCCAGATCGGCAGGCGTAGTGCGTCCGTCCAGTTCCATGCCTGCAATATGGCCTTTTTCTATGCGCAGCACGGCCATCGCTTCGGTGCCATAGGGTGTGATGCCGGATGATTGGCCGGCTTCCAGCAACGCTTCCCATACGGCGAGGCCGTAATCCGCCGGCACATTGATTTCGTACGCCAGTTCGCCGGAAAAGCTGATGCGGAATACACGCGCGGGAAATCCTGCGACATCCATTTCACGATAACCCAAATAGGGCAGGGCGTCGTCGCCGACGTCGGCGGAAGCGACACGTGCAAGCACTTTACGGGACGCGGGGCCGGCGAGCGCCATTGCGGCCCACTGCTCGGTTACGGAAGTCAGCCGCACATCGAGGTCGCGCCAGTGCACCTGCAGCCAGTATTCCAGGGTGGACATGACCCGCACGGCATTGGCGGTCGTGGTGGTCATCAGGAAATGCTCTTCGGCGATGCGCGTCGTCGTGCCGTCGTCGAAAACCATGCCGTCCTCGCGCAACATCAGTCCATAGCGGGCCTTGCCCACAGCAAGATTGCGCCACCGGTTGGTATACACCCGCTCAAGAAATACGCACGCATCGCGTCCCTTGATATCGATTTTTCCGAGCGTGGAAACGTCGACCAGCCCTGCCCGACGGCGCACCGCGAGCACTTCGCGGTTGATGGTCTGCTGCAAGGATTCGCCGGGGTGCGGATAAAACTGCGGCCGCTTCCAAAGACCAGCGTTGATGAAGCGCGCGCCCGCCTGCTGGTGCCAGCCGTGCATGGCGCTCGCGCGCACAGGGTCAAAATGCGGGCCGACTTCCGCGCCTGCGAGCGCGCCCAGGGTGACAGGCGTATAGGGGGGGCGGAAGGTGGTGGTTCCGACTGCCGGTATCTGGGCCGCGTTGATTTCGGCGAGAATCGCCAGTCCGTTGATGTTCGATGTCTTCCCCTGGTCGGTACCCATGCCCAGCGTGGTGTAGCGTTTGAGATGCTCGACCGAAACGTAGCCCTCGCGGGCAGCCAGAGCGAGGTCGGCAGTAGTGACATCGTTTTGCAGATCGACGAAGGATTTGGCGCGGCGAGTGTGATCCGTATCGACTCTCCACAGTGGCAGGATGGTGCCTGGAGACGGGCGATCCACGACCGGTTCCGCCAGGGGCGGGGCGGGACTCAGACCACAGGCCGTCGCAGCCTGCGATCCGGCGGCGTAACCGTCGCTGATGCAATCGGCCAGAGCGTAGACGCCGCGCGCCGCGCCTGCGGACTGCTCAGCCTGCGCCGAGGCAGCAGGTACGAATGATGTCAGCGTCTCGTCGTAGCGCAGACGTCCCTTGGATTGCGAGAACAGATGTACCGCCGGACTCCACCCGCCGGAAATGCACAACAGATCGCAGTCGACGCGCTCCACAGCACCCGCGGTGCGCCCGTTTTCGTAGCGCATGATTTCGGCGGCATTCACGTGCCGTGTGCCGCGTGCCCTGACGACGACTTGGCCGGAAAGCATCCGTATGCCCGCCGCGCGTACCTGCGTCGCAATTTCGCCGTTTGCTTGCGGCCGCGGATCGACGGTCGCGGCGATGCTCACGCCAGAGCGATGAAGGTCCAGGGCTGCAAGGTAGGCTGAATCGTTGTTTGTGAATACCACCGCGCGGTTGCCCGGGCGCACCCCGTAGCGGTTCACGTAGGTGCGCGCGGCGGAAGCGAGCATGATGCCCGGCCGGTCGTTATCGGCGAAGACCAACGGCCGCTCGGTGGCGCCGGTCGCCAGGACGACGCGTTGCGCACGGACTTTCCAGATGCGTTGTCTTGGCGCACGCGGGGCGTGCGGCGAGACTGTTTCCGCAATAGTCAGGAAGTTGTGGTCGAAGTACCCGAACACCGTGCTGCGCGTAAGCACGCTCACTTCCGGCAGCGAGGCGAGTTCGGCGAGGATGTGCCTCGTCCACGCAGTTGCCGGCATGCCGTCTATTGCTGTGGTTTCGTGCAGCAGGCTGCCGCCCGGCTGAAACCCTTCGTCGGCCAGTATGACCCGGGCGCCTGCGCGCGCAGCGGCCAACGCCGCGCCCAGTCCGGCCGGGCCCCCGCCCGCGACGAGCACGTCGCAATGCGCATGGCGGTGCTCGTAGAAATCGGGATCAGGATCGTGCGCGGACACGCCCAGGCCGGACGCTTTGCGGATGTAATGCTCGTACTTCATCCACCACGACGGCGGCCACATGAAAGTTTTGTAATAGAAGCCCGCCGGCAGCAGCCGTGACAGCGTATTGTTGACTGCACCGATATCCATGCCGACGGCAGGCCAGCAGTTCTGGCTCGTCGCGGAAAGCCCTTCGTAGAGTTCGATCTGCGTGGCGCGCATATTGGGTTCGGTCCGCGCGTCGGCTTCAAGCTGGACGAGGGCGTTAGGCTCCTCTGAGCCGGCGCTGAATATGCCGCGGGGACGGTGATACTTGAAGCTCCTGCCCACCAGATGTACGCCGTTCGCGATCAATGCTGAGGCGAGACTGTCCCCTGCATATCCCTGCAGATCGCGGCCGTTGAATCGGAAGCGCAGCGGCTTGTTGCGATCGATGAAACCGCCCTGCGGCAGCCGGTAAGCCTGCAATATCATCTGTGCGGCAGCTTCCCGGGATCCGCAGTGGCAATCACGTCGTGCGTGAGCGTGTTGCGGCGCACCGCGATCCAGCGGCGGCAGCCCGCGCTGTGCTGCCAGACTTCGTCGTGCACGCCGCGCGGATTGTCGCGCATGTAAACATAATCGGTCCATTGCGCGTCGCTGACGCCGACGGGGTCGGCGGGCCTCGCTATCTCCGCTGCGCCGCCATAGGTGAATTCCGTCACGGCGCGCGCCCCGCAGTGGGGGCACTTGATCAACATCATGGTTTTGAATGATCCTCTTGGGTCAGATGCTCAGTGCATCCAGGCAAAGGGTCCGGCGCCCCGCTCATCCAGCGTGTGTCCCTGCGCGTATCGGTCCAGCGTAAACGCCTCGTTGAGCGCGTGCGGCCTGTCCTGGGCGATAGTGTGGGCGAAGCACCAGCCTGCTGCCGGCGTGGCCTTGAAGCCGCCATAACACCAACCGCAGTTGATGTACAGGTTGTCTATCGGCGTTTTGCCGATAATCGGGCTGCCGTCCATGCTCATATCCATGACGCCGCCCCAGGTACGCAGCATGCGCAGGCGGCCGAAGCTGGGGAACAGCGCGACCAGCGATTGCACCGCGTGCTCGACCGGCGGCAGGTTGCTGCGCTGGCCGTAGGAGTTATACATATCGAGATCGCCACCCAGCACCAGCTCGCCTTTGTCGGACTGGCTGACGTAGAAATGCACCGCGCCAGAGGTGACCACGGTATCGAGGACGGGTTTGACCGGCTCGGAGACGAGTGCCTGCAGTACGTGGGTTTCAATCGGCAGGCGCAGCCCTGCCATCGCAGCGACCTGACCTGAGTGCCCGGCCACGGCGAGACCGACTTTCTTGGCACCGATATAGCCGCGGCTGGTTTCGACCCCGACGATGCGATTGCCGTTGCGGCGCAGCCCGGTGACTTCGCACTGCTGGATGATATCGACGCCGCGCGCATCGGCCCCGCGCGCGTAGCCCCAGGCGACCGCGTCGTGGCGGGCCGTGCCGCCCCGGGGCTGGAGCAATCCGCCCATTATGGGATAGCGCGCCTCAGCAGAGCAGTCGAGCAGCGGCACCATGCGTTCCACCTCGTCCCGGTCGAGCAGTTCGGCGTCTATGCCGTTCAAGCGCATGGCGTTGCCCCGTCTGGAGTAGGACTCGAGATCGGCGTAGCTGTGCGCGAGGTTGAGGACGCCGCGTTGGCTGAACATGACGTTGAAGTTGAGATCGACGGATAGCCTTTCCCACAGTTTGAGTGAGAATTCATAAAAATGTGCGTTGGCATTGAGGTAATAGTTGGAGCGGACGATGGTTGTATTGCGGCCGGTATTGCCGCCACCAAGATAGCCTTTCTCCAGAACGGCCACGTTGCCGATGCCGTGCTCCCTGGCGAGGTAGTAAGCGGTGGCAAGGCCATGACCGCCGCCGCCGATGATGACCGCGTCGTATTCACGTTTGGGATCAGGGCTGCGCCATGCCAGCGGCCAGCGTTCGTGATGGCTGAGAGCGTTGCGGACCAGCGAAAAGATCGAGTATTTCATGGTGTTGCAGCCCCGGAGCCGGCGCGAATAAATAATCGCATCACATCAATATTGACGGATGCCGTCAATTCCACCGGACGCTTGTCGCGGGGAACATTAGCTAGCTTACCGAATATCATAAGTTCTGTTAATGTTGTACTCCTATGCATTGAAATGGAACATGAAAATTGTCTAGTCTAGATATGCGCAGACTTTACAGCCCGGGACTGGAACGGTGAAGGCAAAAGAAGCGCACCCCGGGCGCAACTTCGATCTGCACGCGCTGCGCGTGTTTCTTGCGGTCGCGGAAGCCGGCAGCATGACTGTTGCAGCCGGCAGCTTGGGGCTGACCCAGTCGGCGATATCGCAGGTTATCAGGAAATTGGAAGAGTACATGGGTACTGTGCTGGTGGACCGGTCGCAACGTCCAGTCGCCCTGACGGCCACCGGCAGGGTACTGCAGCGCCACGCGCAGGCCATTATTCACGACACCGAAGCGCTGGAAGTCGCCGTGCGCCATGCCGGTTCGGCCAAGGTGCAGGAACTGAATATCGGCGTGGTGGATTCGTTCGCTTCCACGGTAGGGCCCACGCTCATCAAGACGCTGCTTAAAACCACTGCGACGCATCTTTCATTCAGGTCCGGACTCGCGCATGATCAGGCGGAAGGCCTGCTCAGCCGCAACCTTGACTTCATCATTACAAGCGACCCGCTGGACGACGTGGATGGGCTGGAGCGCTACGTCATACTGTCCGAACCTTTCCTGTTGCTGTTGCCCGACAAACCGGGGCCCGCATCCGAACTGCACGATCTCAAGAGGCTGGCGGCGGCGCATTCCCTGATCCGCTTTTCGGCACGCTCGCAAATCGGCACCCAGATCGAGCGTCATCTGCGGCGTCTGGGGGTCAGGGCTGCCCGGCTGCTGGAGGTTGATGCAACCGATACGCTGGTCGCGATGGTGTCGGCCGGCCTGGGTTGGGCGATCGCGACGCCGCTTTGTCTGCTGCAGGCGGGGGCCAGGATGAGAGGCGTCAAACCGCTGCCGTTTCCCGCTGCAGGATTCAACCGGCAATTGCATCTGATCACGCGCGCCGGGGAATATGGGCAACTGCCGCAGCGCATCGTTGACCTGTCATGCGAGATACTGCGCCGCGAGTGCATGCCGGAAATCAGACGTCTTATCCCGTGGCTTAAACCCCCGATCATCGTCGGTTGAATTATGCGGAGGAAGCTTGACAGCCGCTGGCAATAACGAAGGATTTGACGTGTTGAGCTTCCATCGTAGTGCGCTTGTGATAGACGCACTTACTCCGCTTTACGTGCTGGACGAACCGTATACGGAAGCGTTGTTAGCCGCAGGAGTCAGCGCCGGTTTTTTAAGCATTGCCTCTCCGCAGTCCTGGGACGAAGTGTTGCGCCGTACCGAAACGGCGCTGACCAAAATCGAGAAGAGTTCAACGCTGATGCTCGCCACCAAGGCCGAGGACATTCTGCGAGCCAAAGAGCAGCGCAAGATCGCATTGGTGCTGATTACGCAGGCTGCCGACATGATCGACAAGGATCTGAGCCGGGTCAGGATTCTTTACCGAATGGGATTCCGCGTACTTGGAGTCTGCTATACCTTCGCCAATTTGCTGGGATGCGGTTGCGGCGAGTTGCGGGACGGGGGGCTGACTTTTCTGGGCAGGGATTTCATCGCCGCGGTAAACGAGCTTCCCTTGATGCTGGATGTGTCGCATGCCGGTCATCAAACCTCGCTGGACGCAGTGGAACTCGCCAGGGCGCCTGTGGTGACGCATGCCAATGCCTATGCCATCACACCGAACGATCGCAACAAGAAAGACGACGTCTTGCGTATTGTTGCGGAAAAAGGCGGCGTCATCGGATTGAATGCGTTGCCCCGCACGGTTGCGCCTAATGCTCCCAGTCTCGGGCATATGCTGCAGCATGTTGACTACATTACCGGCAAGTTTGGAATGCATAGCATGGGCTTGGGTCTGGATTACGTCGAAGGCTTCAAGCGGGAGGGCAAGGTGCTGCCGCAATCGGTGCGCAACCGGACTTTGCGGCCCGATATCTTCGGAACAGTCGACGATTTCCTGAATCAGGACTACGCGAAAAATCTGGAAAGAATAGAGAAGCTGCCGAATCTGACCAGGGGATTATTCGAAACAGGCTATGCCGAAAGCGCCGTGAGAGGAATACTCGGCGAGAACTGGCTGCGGGCATTCGAACGTTTCGCAGGCTGACATACCCCGAGAGGCAACGATGGAGATCGCGATGAACAAGTGCCGGAAATTACTGAACAGCGTCGGATATGCGGTCCTGATTGGCGGATCATCCGCTCCTTTGTTTGCCGCCGATAATTATCCCGCGCGCCCGATCAGGATCGTGGTCGGCTTTACCGCCGGAACCACCACAGATTTTACGGCGCGTTTGCTGGGCCAGAAACTGGCTGAGCGCTTGGGGCAGAACATCGTGATTGAAAATCGTCCCGGCGCCAACAGCGGTATTGCGAACAGGCTGGTGGGAGAGTCCACGCCTGACGGCTACACGATGCTGCTGGGATCGCTGGGCCTGGCGATCAGCCACATGTTGTACAAGGATATGCTATTCGATCGCAGGGATTTCGCACCAATAAGCCTGGTCGTGCTGGCGCCCAACGTCATCTGCGTCAATCCTGGCGGCCCGGTGAAATCGACCCAGGAGCTGATCAATCTGGCCAAGGCCCAGCCTGGGAAACTCCGCTACGGATCGTCCGGGCGCGGCAGTTCAGCGTTTCTCACGCTCGAGCTATTCAAGTCCATGGCCGGAATCGACATGCAGGAAATACCATACAAGGCCACTTCCCAGGCGGTCGCGGATGTCATGGGCGGGCAGATACATATCTACCCGCCGAATCTCGTATCGGCGATTCCCATGCTGAAAAGCGGGCGCCTGCGGCCTATCGCGGTCACCAGTTCGAAGCGGGCCCCCGCTTTGCCCGATATTCCGGCGGTCAGCGAAACTGTCCCCGGATACGATGCCAGCACGGGCGTATACGGAATACTGGCGCCGGCAAAGACTTCCAAAGCGATCATCACCCAGTTGCACCGGGAAATCGCCAATATTGCGCGCAGTGCGGATTTCAAGGAACAGATTGAGAGCCGCGGAGGATTGGTAGTCGGCGGGACTCCCGCGGAGTATGACGCCTTTCTGGATGCCGAGAAAGCAAAGTGGGGGAAGCTGTTCTCCCGGCTCGGCGTCACACCGCAGTAGATTGCCCGATGCCGCGAAAATCACCGAAACACGTGAAGACTGGTATTGGGGAAGCGGAAAACATTACCCGTACCTGATGCCGTGGCGCCGCAACTTTTCTGGATTGTTGAGGATGGCACGCGCCATGTCTATAGTTTCCCCCGCGCTCAATCCGACGGGTCCATTGCCTGCTGCGGCTGATAAGTCCGCTGCCGCGCCATGCAGATAGACGCCGGCATGCAGCGCCGTCCTGGCGTCCGCGCCCTGTGCCAGCAGCGCGGCGAGTATGCCGGTCAGCACGTCGCCCATGCCGGCGCCGGCCATGCCGGGATTGCCGGAGGTGTTGATCGCCCAGCGCTGATCGGAGGTGGCGCAGATGCTGCCCGCGCCCTTGAGCACGACATCGCAATTCAATTCCGCGGCGATGCGCCGCGCGGCGGCGACGCGGTCGCGCTGCACTTCCTGCGTCGTGCATTTCAGCAGACGCGCCGCTTCCGCCGGGTGCGGGGTCAGCAGCTTTATATTAACTATTTGTTTTAATTTAGTTTTTTTATTGTCGCTGGCAGCGATCAGATTTAACGCATCGGCGTCGAGTATCAGCGGCAACTGCGATTGCAGCACGCGCTGCAGATAAAACGCCGCATCGGGCGAGTTCCCCAGCCCCGGCCCGACGGCAAGACAAGTGAGGTGATCGAGCCTGAGCACCTCGTCCGCCGTGCGCAGCATGAGTTCCGGTTGCAGCATGTCCACCGACGGCGCATCGGCGCCTGTCAATCCGATGTAGACACGTCCCGCGCCCAGCCTGAGCGCAGCGCGTCCCGCGAGCAGCACGGCACCGGTCATGCCGTGCGCGCCGCCGATGATGCCGACACTGCCGAAGCTGCCCTTGTGGCTGTTGCGCGCGCGTGGTGGCAATGCCGGGGCCAGCACTTCGCTGCCGATGAGCGAGCCGTGCGTGGGCAACAATTGTGCGGTATCCAGATCCAGCGTGCGCAGATGGATGTCGCCACAATGATCCGGACCGTCCAGCGTGAGCAATCCCGGCTTCAGGCCGATGAAGGTCACCGTATGCTGCGCGCGCACAGCACAGCCCATGACGCGGCCGCTGTCGGAGGCGAGACCGCTCGGCATGTCGATGGCGAGCACCGGCGCGCCGGCACTGTTGGCGGCGCTGATCAGGTCGGCATGGCGGCCCGTGATATCGCGTTGCAGGCCGCTGCCGAACAGGCCATCGACGATCAGGCTCCAGTCCTGACGCGGCGGGACCGCATCGGCAATGCCGCCGCCCGCATCGCGCCAGGCCCGTAGCGCCGCGATGGCGTCGGCCGGGAGTTTTTTTTCATCGCCGGCAAACATGATTTCGGTTTTGAACCACCACTGCCTGAGATGACGCGCCATGACAAAAGCATCGCCACCGTTGTTGCCGGGGCCGGCCAGCACCAGGATGGGCTTGCCGCTGTGGCCGGCGATCTCGCGCGCGAGTTCCGCCGCGGCGAGTCCCGCGCGTTCCATCAGCCGCGGCTTGCCGGGCAGGGTGGCGGCAAGGGTTTCGATGCGCCGGATTTCTTCCGTCAGATAGACCGGCGTGCCGTGGATGAAGGAGGGGGGCATAGGTGGGGCTAGTTTAGCCGAAACCCCTGCAAACCCGGAAAATTAACCGCCGATTAACGCCGATAACGTCAGCAGAATCTGCGGGCTTCAGGACCAGGTTTGATCTTATCCGCGTTCATCGGCGTGTATCGGCGGCTTCACTGGGTTGAATGGTTTTTGACCCGGCTTCCGGGTAAAATACGACTTTACCGGGTTCGACCGAGCATGCCGCAATTCATCAGGCTGCGGGGGCGCAGCGCTCTTTCCGCCTTTCGCCACCAGAAACTCCTGCAGGCCGTTTCTGCCTCGCTGCCCGGGGCCCGCATCGATGCCGAATTCTGGCATTTCGCCAGCGTCAGCAGGGCGCTGTCCGATGCCGAGTTGAAGCGGCTGGAACGCATACTCACTTACGGTCCTGCCGCAGGCGAAATTTCCGAACAAGGGCAACTGTTGCTGGTGGTGCCGCGCATAGGCACGATTTCGCCGTGGTCTTCGAAAGCGACCGATATCGCGCGGCATTGCGGGCTGGAGGCGGTCGAGCGCATCGAGCGCGGCATCGCGTTCCGGGTTTCGCATAAAAACCCCGATACCGCGGCGCTGACACCGGAGCAAAAAGCCGCACTGCTGCCGCTGATCCACGATCGCATGACGGAAACCGTGCTCGATTCACTCGATGCCGCGGCGCAGCTGTTCCGGCATTTCGACCCGCGGCCGCTTGCCAGCGTCGACCTGCTGGGCGGCGGGCGCGCAGCTCTAGAGAGCGCCAATCGCGACATGGGCCTGGCGCTGTCGGAGGACGAAGTCGACTATCTCGCGGAAAATTTTTCGCGCGCTGGCCGCAATCCCACCGATACCGAGCTGATGATGTTCGCGCAGGCGAATTCCGAGCACTGCCGCCACAAGATTTTCAATGCCGACTGGGTGATCGACGGCCAGCCGCAGACGCAGTCGCTGTTCGGCATGATACGCGCCACTCATGAGAAAAATCCGCGCGGCACGGTTGTCGCCTATTCCGATAATTCGTCAGTGATCGAAGGTGCGCGCATCGAACGATTTTATGCGCGGCAGGGTGGCGAGTACGGCTTCAGCAACGAGCTGACGCATATCCTGATGAAAGTGGAGACGCATAATCACCCGACGGCGATTTCACCTTTCCCGGGCGCGGCAACCGGCGCGGGCGGCGAGATCCGTGACGAAGGCGCGACCGGCCGCGGCGCCAAACCCAAGGCCGGCCTGACGGGATTTTCAGTATCCAATCTGCACATCCCCGATTTCATCCAGCCGTGGGAAGTCAATCAGGACTACGGTCGGCCGCGGCGTATGGCATCGGCCCTGCAGATCATGCTCGAGGGGCCGATCGGCGGCGCTGCGTTCAACAACGAATTCGGGCGCCCCAACCTTGCCGGCTATTTCCGCAGCTACGAGCAGGCGGTGGCAGGTGAGGTGCGCGGCTATCACAAACCAATCATGATCGCCGGCGGGCTGGGCAATATCGCCGCGCAGCATACCGCCAAACAGGCGTTCGGCGCCGGCGCGCTGCTGATCCAGCTCGGCGGGCCCGGCATGCTGATCGGGCTGGGCGGCGGCGCGGCGTCCAGCATGGACACCGGCGCCAACCAGGAAGACCTCGATTTCGACTCGGTGCAGCGCGGCAACGCCGAAATCGAGCGCCGCGCCCAGGAAGTGCTCGACCGCTGCTGGGCACTGGGCGAAGCCAATCCCATACTGTCGATACACGATGTCGGCGCGGGCGGCCTGTCGAACGCGCTGCCGGAACTGGTGCATTCGGCCGGGTGCGGCGGGCGCTTCGACCTGCGCCGCATCCCGAGCGAAGAGCCGGGCATGTCGCCGCTGCAGATCTGGTGCAACGAAGCGCAGGAACGCTACGTGCTCGCCATCGCGCCGGACAGCCTGGTGCTGTTTGCCGCAATCTGCGAGCGCGAACGCTGCCCCTATGCCGTGGTAGGCGAGGCCACCGACGACGGCCGGTTGACGCTGAGCGATCCGGTATTTAACAACCAGCCCGTCGACATGGAACTTGCGGTGCTGCTCGGCAAGCCGCCGAAAATGACGCGCGAAGTGATGCGCGCGCCGCGCGCGCTGCAATCGTTCGATATTGCCGACATCAATCTCAAGCAGGCAGCCTACCGCGTGCTGCGGCTGCCGGCAGTGGCGGACAAGACTTTCTTGATTGCCATCGGCGACCGCACGGTGGGCGGCATGACGGCGCGCGACCAGATGGTGGGGCCGTGGCAGGTGCCGGTGGCCGATGTGGCGGTGACGCTGATGGGATACGGCACTTATCACGGCGAGGCGATGGCGATGGGCGAACGCACGCCACTGGCGCTGATCAGTCCCGAAGCCTCAGGGCGCATGGCGATAGGCGAAGCGCTGACCAATATCGCGGCGGCGCGGATTGCGGATATCGGCGACATCAAGCTGTCCGCCAACTGGATGGCGGCCGCCGGGCACGGCGGCGAGGACGCGGCGCTGTTCGATACCGTGCGCGCGGTTGCGCTCGAGCTTTGTCCGCAGCTTGGCATCAGCATTCCCGTCGGCAAGGATTCGCTGTCGATGAAGACGACATGGCAGGACGAGTCCGGGAACAAGGAGGTGATTGCGCCGCTGTCGCTGATCATTTCTGCATTCGCGCCGGTGTCCGATGCGCGCGCGACGTTCACGCCGCAGCTCAGGACCGATTGCGGCGAAACCGACCTCATTCTGGTGGATCTGGGACGCGGCTGGTGCCGTCTCGGCGGTTCGGCGCTGGCGCAGGTTTACGGCGGTCTCGGCGATCAGGCGCCGGACGTCGACGAACCGCAAGCGCTCAAGGTATTTTTCGGCATCATGCAGCAACTCAATCGCGAGGGCCGGATACTCGCGTACCACGACCGCTCCGACGGCGGCCTGTTCGTGGCTGCGTGCGAAATGATATTCGCAGGACACTGCGGCCTGACGCTGGAGGTGACGGCGGCTGCCGGCAGCAGCGGCAGCGCGCTGGCCGCGCTTTTCAACGAGGAACTCGGGGCGCTGCTGCAGGTGCGGCAGGAGGACACCGCCGGCGTGCTGGACGCATTCGCCAGCCGCGGCCTGGGCGCCGCGTGCCATGTCGTCGGCCAGGTCAATGCCGGCGACATGCTACATGTGGCGTTCGCGGGCGAGGAAGTTTTCCGCGATTCGCGGGTGAACCTGCACCGCGCATGGTCGGAAACCACGTATCACATGCAGAGACTGCGCGACAATCCGGAGTGCGCGCAGCAGGAATATGACCGCCTGCTTAGTTTCGATGATCCCGGCCTGCACGCGCATCTCAGCTTCGATCCGGCCGAAGACGTTACTGCGCCCTTCGTCGGCAAAGGCGCGCGCCCGCGAATCGCCATCTTGCGCGAACAGGGCGTGAACGGGCAGATCGAAATGGCGGCGGCCTTCGACCGTGCAGGTTTTATCGCGGTCGACGTACACATGAGCGACATCATCGCCGGGCACGCGAGCCTGAAGGACTACAAGGGTTTTGTCGCATGCGGCGGGTTTTCCTATGGCGACGTGCTGGGCGCGGGAGAAGGCTGGGCGAAATCAATCCTGTTTAATGCGCGCGCGCGCGATGATTTCAAGGTGTTTTTCAATCGCAGCGATTCATTTGCGCTCGGTGTATGCAACGGTTGCCAGATGATGAGCAACTTGCACGAATTGATCCCGGGCACTGAATCGTGGCCGCATTTCGTGAGAAACAGATCGGAGCAGTTCGAGGCGCGTGTCGTAATGCTCGAAGTACAGCAGTCCCCCTCGCTGTTTTTCGAAGGCATGGCGGGCAGCCGCATGCCGGTGGCGGTGGCGCACGGCGAGGGCTATGCGGAATTTTCCGGCGGCAGGGCGCTGGCCGCGGCGCAGCCACTGGTGACTCTGCGTTTCGTCGACAATCGCGGAAAAAATACACAGCATTATCCGTACAACCCCAACGGTTCGCCGCAGGGCATCACCGGCCTTACCACGCCTGACGGACGCTTCAGCATCCTGATGCCGCACCCGGAGCGGGTATTCCGTGCTGTTCAGAATTCCTGGCGCCCGCGCGAATGGGGAGAGGACGGGCCCTGGCTGCGCATGTTCCGCAATGCGCGGCGATGGGTCGGCTGACGCCGCTCCGCAGCGGAGAGGCGAGAGGAGAGAAGAGTGAGGGCGACGTGCCTTGAACTGGTAGACAGGAATTTTTCGCCTCTCTCCTCTCGCTTCCCGCCTCTCGCAACGGCAAACCGCGAGGTTAGCCGTTGAAGCCCGACGCTCCTTTTTACACCGACGCTGAACTCGACGCCCTGTACGAGCACGATCCCGTGCTGGCAATGAAAATTTCACGCGAGCAGGCGCTGCTTGCGAAGCAGCTGGAAGCCGCGGCATCCGGCGATCCCGGCGCGGCGCTGCCGAGTGCGGACGAGATTCAAGTCGTGCTGGAGGCAGCGCGCCGCATCCTGTTGCGCGACGGCGGCGATCTGGAAATGGTTGCGCTGGAAGGCACGGTGCTGAGGGTGCGGCTCAAGGGCAATTGCGTCGGCTGCCCGCGCGCCACGCTCGATCTCAAGAACGTGGTCGAGCGCATGGTGAGAAACCGGTTTCCGCAGATCAGCGCGGTGCAGAACTCCTTTTAGAGCATGCGGGCACCGTCTGCGGCAATGAAAAACGGCGTATCGAAATACGCCGTTTTATTTTAAAAAACAAATAGTTACTCTATTTTTGCCTTGCCGCGCAGATCGTTTATCGCTTTTTCCTGCGCCTGGCGCTGCAATTGCTGCTGCAGATTGGGTTTCACTTCCTCATACGCCGGAACCTTGAGGGCACGCTCGTCTTCGAGCTGGATGATGTGCCAGCCGAAGTCGGATTTCACCGGCGCATCGACGATCTGGCCTTTTTTCAGCTTGATCAGCGCATCGCTGAACGGCTTGACGTAGTTGGTGGGCACCGCCCAGTCGAGCGCGCCGCCATTGCCTTTGGTGCCGGTATCCTTGGATTTTTCGGCGGCGATTTTGGCGAAGTTGCCGCCTTTCTTGATCTGGGCAAGGATGTCCTTGGCCTCGGCTTCCTGTTCGACCAGAATGTGGCGCGCCTTGTATTCCTTGGTGCCGAGCTGTGACTTGATGCGCTCATACTCTTTTTTCAGCGCATCTTCGCCGGGCTGGTTGGTTTTCGCCGTCTCCTGCAGATAGGCGCGGGCCAGCACATTCTGGCGCGCGACGTCCATCTGGGCCGTGGTATCGGGGGTTTTGTCCAGCCCCTTGCGCACGGCCTCCTGTGCCATGAGTTCGCGGCTGATGAGTTCCTGCTTGATCATATTCCTGACCTCGGGCGTGTCGGGGCGTCCCTGTGCAGCCAGGTCGCGCATGAATATTTCCATGCGTGATTGCGGAATGGTTACGCCGTTGACCTTGGCCACCTGCGCAAGTGCAGGCGTCGCGATCAGCAGGCCGGCCGCAGCGAGCAGCAGGCGGGCAAATCTGTAGTGGATCATCGAAATTCCTTCCTTGGTTGATTTATCAAATTTCATCGGGCGCATAGGCCTTGATGGCCAGCGCGTGGATTTCGTGTTGCATCATCGGCCCCAATGCCTCGTACACCATGCGGTGTCGCGCCGGCAGGGGCTTGCCGTTGAACAGCCGGGAGACGATGATGAGTTGATAGTGGCCGCCGCCGCTCCGTGCTCCCGCGTGTCCGACATGCTGTCCGGATTCGTCGAGGATTTCGAGC
Source organism: Burkholderiales bacterium (assembly GCA_919902235.1). Lineage (GTDB taxonomy): Bacteria > Pseudomonadota > Gammaproteobacteria > Burkholderiales > SG8-41 > CAKKQX01. The sequence continues at coordinate 5,894 of CAKKQX010000299.1, read as the reverse complement.
GATTCAGGCGCCAGCGCAGCAAGTCTTTGCTGAATGCGTTCCTGCACACTCATGCGCCGGCGCTGGACATTATTCCGCCCCCTTGTTGGTGGCGCTGGCAGCATCCGCGGCCTGGGTGTGTTTGGCGAGCATGAAGGCCTGCAGCACGACGAACACCAGCATCAGGCCCATGCCGCCGAACAATTTGAAATTGACCCAGGCGTCGGTGGAAAAATTGTAGGCAACATAAAGATTTAGCGCGCCCATCATGGCGAAAAACGCAATCCAGCTCACCAGCAGCCTGCTCCATACCGGGTCGGGAAGCGTCATCTGTTTTTCCATCATGGCGCGGATCAGGTTTTTCCTGAACCCGGCTGCGGCTACGCCGAGCACGCCGCCGAACAACCAGTAGAGCACGGTGGGTTTCCATTTGATGAAGGTTTCATTCTGGAAAATCAGGGTGGCGCCGCCGAAAACGACGATGACGGCGAGGCTCACCCACAGCATGTTCTCGACCTTGCGGTGCCGGAACCAGACCCAGCCGATCTGGATGAAGGTTGCCGCGATCGCAATGGCGGTTGCCGCGTAGATGCCGTAAATCTTGAAGGCGGCGAAAAACAGGATGACGGGGAACAGATCGAATAGAAATTTCATGGGGGGATATTATCCTGTTTTAGTGTCGGGTCGTCCATTTGACGAAGCGCTCGCGCATGATGTCGCGCACATGTTGCGCATAAACCTGCTTCTCCGCCTGGCGCGCGCCTTCTTCGTAAAAGGCCGCGCATTCGTCCGGCAGATTCTGTTCGAGCAGGTCGAAGGCGGCGCACATCAGTTCCGGCTGCTGGCTGCGGGTGGCGATGATCGCACCATTGAAGTTGAGGATGCGCCAGGGCTGCGCCGGATTGCCTGCTTCCAGACCGTTTCTGAGCTGAGGCGCGACATGCGCGAGCACTTCGCGTATGGCGTCGAACAGCAGGACCAGGTCCGCCGGATCATGGGTCGAATTGGCGCGTCTGGCGAAAGTATTTACCACCGGTTCGAGCACGCTGATGGCGCCGTCATTGCGGGCTATCCAGCGTGCGAAATCGAATGCGAGATCCTCTATGGTGTTGCGCTCGGCTTGCAGCCCGAGCTGATATGCCCACAACGACAGATCTGTGATGCATTCGAGCGCATGCGTGCCGATTTCGTCCACATCCGCAGCGGCCAGAGCTCCCGGCTCCGCGCTGCGCGCAGCGATGTCGAGGCATTGCGTGACGGCGTCAATCAGCAGGGGCGGGGTGACTTCCTGTTCCGGGAAGGGACCGGCGCGATTGAATGCCTCGGTCACGCTTTGAGCCGCGTGTCTGAATGCACGCCGCGAATCACGGTTCATTTGCGGTTCATTTTTTCTCAAATTTGAGCGATGCTGAGTTAATGCAATATCTGAGCCCGGTGGGTTGGGGCCCATCGTCGAAGACATGGCCGAGGTGGGCATCGCAGCGGCTGCACAGCACTTCCGTGCGGCGCATGAAAAGTCCATTGTCTTCCTCGCACGCAACATTGCCGGCCACCACCGGCTGCCAGAAGCTCGGCCAGCCGGTGCCCGATTCGAATTTATGCGTGGAGCTGAACAGCTCGGCATCGCAACACACGCAGCGGTACACTCCCTGATCGTGATTGTCCCAGTAAGCGCCGCTGAAAGCACCTTCGGTGCCCTTCTTGCGCGCGACCTCGAACTGCTGCGGGGTCAGCATTTGTTGCCATTCTTTATCGGTTTTGACGACTTTGTCGCTCATGGAATCTCCAGTGTGCTTTTAGGGTGGCGCAGATATGGTAAAGTTCCGACGCCTGCATTTTTCCTATATAACAAGAGTTTACAGGGAGATACGATGACTCTCGGTTATTGGATGATACTGGTCGCCGGGATTTTGCCGTATTTCGCAGTAGGCGTGTCCAAATGGCGTCCGGATTATGATAACTCAGCGCCGCGCGCCGGCGTCGAGCGCCTGGGTGCCAGGCAGCAGCGCGCCTATTGGGCGCAGCTCAACGGTTTCGAGGCGTTTCCGCTGTTCGCCGCCGCGGTTATCATCGCGCACCTGGCGGGGGCGCCCCAGACCTGGATCGACGGGCTGGCGCTCGCATTTGTGCTGCTGCGCGCGGTCTATACGGTTCTTTACATTTATGACAAGCCGACGCCGCGTTCGCTGGTGTGGGTTGCGGCCATGGCGTGTATTGTCGGGTTGTTCGTAGCCGCAGTCTGAATAACACCATCATTCGGCCACAGAGGACACAGAGAAAGCAAAGCAAGCGAATAGTACTGGCTCTTGTTTTCCCTGTGACCTGTGTGCCCCTGTGGCAAGATTTTGGGTTTACAGGACCTTGCCAGGATTCATGAGGTTGTGCGGGTCGAGCGCGTGCTTTACCGCGCGCATGAGTCCGACTTCCACGGCGCTTTTGTAGCGCCGTAGCTCCTCCACCTTGTACAGTCCGATGCCGTGCTCGGCACTGAAGCTGCCACGGTAGCGCTGCACGATGTCGTACACCGTTTCGGCGACATCGTGGGCATCGCGCGCCGCGTTATCGCTGCGCTGGCGACCGTGGATGTAGGCATTGTAGTGCAGGTTACCGTCGCCGAGATGGCCGAAGCAGATCACGTGCGCGCCCGGAAAACGCTGCTCGAGCGCAGCCCCGGCGTCGCGAATGAAAGACGGCACCTGGCTCACGGCGACCGCAATGTCGTGACGGTAGACCATGCCGGGCTCGGCGCGCGCCGCTTCCGGGATCGATTCGCGCATGCGCCACAATGCCTGCGCCTGAGCGCGGCTTTCGGGCACCGCGGCATCGGTGACGAGCGAGTTTTCCATTGCCGTGGCGAGCGCCTGTTCCAGGTCTTCACGCAGGGCATTGTCCGCGCTGGAATCGGCAACCTCGGTCAGCACGTACCAGTCATGGGCGGCGGTGAGCGGATCGCGCGTGCCCGGAATATGGCGCAGCACCAGATCAAGGCAGTTGCGGGATATCAGTTCGAAAGCGGTGATGCGCTCGCCGCAGCGCTGGCGCAGCAGCGCCAGCAACTCCAGCGCCGCCTGCGGATGCGGCACTGCCAGCCATGCCGTTGCAACGGCTTTGGGCTGGGGAAAAAGCTTGAGCACGGCTTTGGTGATGATGCCCAGGGTGCCCTCGGCGCCGATGAACAGGTGCTTGAGGTCGTAGCCGGTATTGTCCTTGCGCAGTCCGCGCAGCCCGTTCCAGATTTCGCCGTCGGGCAGCACCACTTCCAGTCCCAGCACCAGATCGCGCGTGTTGCCGTAGCGCAGCACGTTGACGCCGCCGGCGTTGGTCGAGAGATTGCCGCCGATCTGGCAACTGCCTTCGGCACCCAGACTCAGCGGAAACAGGCGGTCGGCCGCTGCCGCTGCCTGCTGGATATTGGCAAGCACGCAACCGGCCTCGACGCTAAGCGTATTGTCGAGCGCATCGACGCCGAGTACGCGGTTCATGCGCGCGAGTGAAAGCACGATTTCGCCGCCGCCCGCGCTGGGAACGGATGCGCCGCACATCCCGGTGTTGCCGCCCTGCGGCACGACGGGAGTGCGGGTTTCGGCGCAGATTTTCATCACTGCCGCAACCTGCTCGGTGCTGGCCGGCCGCACCACTGCCGGTGTAGTGCCGCGATGCATGCCGCGCCAGTCGACGACATAAGGTTCAAGATCGCGCACGTCGGTGATCAGACCCTGTGGACCGACGGCGGCGGCAATGCGCTCAATGAGGGAAGTGGCTGTCATGAGATTGATTATAAGCCGGAAAAAGAAAAAACCCTGGTGTTAAGAAAGTTGCGCAAAAAAACAGGCCGGCATCTTGTGAATGCCGGCCTGCGCGATCAGCGGCGTCGGGTAGACGCCGCCTGAAACCTGCTATGCCGCGGCGAGCAACTCGCGCAAGACGTACGGCAGAATGCCGCCGTGCTGGTAATAGTCAACTTCGATCGGCGTGTCGATGCGCAGCGTCAGCGGCACGCTTTCCCTGCTGCCGTCCTTGCGCGTGATCGTCATGGTCATGTCCTGCATCGGGGTGATGCCGTTCTCGATACCGGTGATGTCGATCACTTCCGAACCGTCAATCTTGAGCGTTTGCGCAGTGGTACCCGGCTTGAACTGCAGCGGCAGCACGCCCATGAACACCAGATTGGCGCGGTGAATGCGCTCGAAGGCGCGCACCACCACGGCTTTCACGCCCAGCAGTTGCGGGCCTTTGGCCGCCCAGTCACGCGAGGAACCCTGACCGTATTCGTCGCCGCCAAACACCACGGTGGGCACGCCGTCCTTTATGTAGCGCATGGCCGCCTCGTAGATCGGAGTCTGATCGCCGGAAGGCTGGTGAATGGTGATGCCGCCTTCGGTGCCCGGCACCATCAGATTCTTGATGCGGATGTTGGCGAAGGTGCCGCGCATCATGACTTCGTGATTGCCGCGGCGCGCGCCGTAGGTGTTGAAGTCGGCCACCGCAACCCCGCGCTCCTGCAGGTACTTGCCGGCCGGCGCGGTGGCGCGAATGCCGCCGGCAGGACTGATGTGATCGGTGGTGATCGCATCGCCGAAGATGCCGAGCACGCGCGCGTCCCTGACATCGGACACTTTTCCCGGCTGCATGCCGAAGCCGTCGAAGTACGGTGGGTGGCGAACATAGGTCGATTGCCCGTCCCATTTGTAGGTAGCGCCGGCCGAGGAAGGGATCTCGTCCCACATCGGGTTGCCTTCGCCGAATGCCGAGAACAGTTTGCGGTACATTTCCGGATCGGTTGCGTATTTCATGACCGCAGCCACTTCTGCCGTTGACGGCCAGATGTCCCGGAGATAAACCGGCTTGCCGTCTTTGCCGGTGCCGATGGGATCCCTGGTCATGTCGATGTCTACCGTGCCGGCAAGCCCGAAGGCCACGACCAGCGGCGGGCTCATCAGAAAGTTGGCCTTGATGTTCTGATGGATGCGCGCTTCGAAGTTGCGATTGCCCGAGAGTACCGCAGCGGCAACCACGTCGTTTTTGGATACCGCCTCGTCGATGTGCCCATCCAGGGGGCCGGAGTTGCCGATACAGGTGGTGCAGCCGTAGCCGGCGACGTAGTAGCCGAGCTGCTCAAGGTAAGGCAGCAGGCCGGAGTTCTTGAGATATTCGGTCACCGCCAGCGAGCCGGGTCCGAGCGAAGTCTTGACCCGCGGATGAAGCTTCAAACCTTTCTCGACGGCTTTCTTGGCAAGCAGTCCCGCGCCCAGCAGCACGCCTGGATTGGAGGTGTTGGTGCAGGAGGTAATGGCGGAAATCAGCACGTCGCCGTGGCCGACGTCTATGCCAGGCTTGCTGGTCGGCACGCGCTTGCCGATTTCGCCGCTTTTGCCGTAGCCGCCGTCGCTGAACGCCTTGCCCATGAGTTCCTGGTACTTGTTTTTGAGCGCATCGAGGTCGAGGCGGTCGTGCGGCCGGCGCGGGCCGGAGACGGCGGGCCTGACCGTGGACAGATCAAACTCGACCACGTCGCTGTAGTCGATATCGCCTTTTTTCGGCATGCCATACATGCCTTGGGCTTCATAGTAGGCCTTGACCGCGGGCACGATGTCGCCGCGTCCCGTCATGCGCAGGAATTCGCACGACACGTCATCGACCGGGAAGAAACCGCAGGTCGCGCCGTATTCCGGCGCCATGTTGCCGATGGTGGCACGGTCCGGCAGCGGCAGCGAGGCGGCGCCTTCGCCAAAGAACTCGACGAACTTGCCGACGACTTTCTTCTCGCGCAGCAATTGCACGATTTTCAGCACCAGGTCGGTGGCGGTCACGCCGTCGGCAAGCCTGCCGGTGAGGTGCACGCCGACGACGTCGGGTTCGAGGAAATACATGGGCTGGACCAGCATGGCGGCCTCGGCCTCGATACCGCCCACGCC
>CAKKQX010000298.1 GCA_919902235.1 Burkholderiales bacterium | reverse complement strand
TGAACGAGCATAACCTCGATATCGCGGATTCCCCGCTTAAGCCGGATGCGTTAATCTGGCTCATCGGCCGCATATCGGATGGAACGATTTCCGGAAAGATCGCGAAAGAAGTTGTATTCTGCGATTTGTGGGATGGAAAGATTGTGGGGGTCGCGAATATAACATTGCCTGCGTTGGCGTTGGAGGCCCAGGGCCATGCATACATTGAGGCTAGGGGACTTAAACAACTTTCCGACAGCGGCGAGATCGAAAAAATCGTCGATCAGGTGATCGCCACCAACGCCCAGCAGGTTGCGGATTACCGGAACGGCAAGGAGAAGGCCTTCAATTCGCTGGTCGGGCAGGTGATGAAAGCGACCAGAGGCAAGGCCAACCCGCAACAGGTCAACGATATCCTCAAGCGTAAACTCACCGGCTGAATGCTTTGCTTGCGCTGGCACGCAGCTTTTGCGCCGGCGCGAACGATTACATCTGGATGGAACTTATTTTTTTGCGGCTGCGGAAGGGGCTGGAGCGGGCGTAGCCACCGGCTGCTTTCTCGTAAGTTCGAGATAGCGCTTTTTCTGCTCGGCATAACGCGCATTGATCGAGGCTTTTTCCTTTTCCTTGTCGGTGACGCTTTCCTCGAGTTTCTGTTTGTCTGCCGCCGCGCGGGACAATTCGTTCTTGAGGGCGTCCGGGGCCGGCTTGCCGCTTTTCGCCGCGGAATCGTAGCGGCCTTTAGCGTCATTGTGGCGGGCAGTCGCATTTCTGAGCGACACTTGCAGTTGGCTGAGTTGTGCATCCATCTGTAGCAGGTCGCGATCGCGCCGCAGGTCGATTTCTTTTTCGTTGGTATAAGTGTTGATCAGCGCCGAGTCCTGGCGCTTCTGCTCGGCGAGCCGCCGGTCTTCTTCGGTTTTTTTCTTGGCCAGTTCCTGATCCTGCTCCCTGCGCTTGGCTTCCTCGGCAGCAGAGACGTTGGAGCTGCGCGTCATGCCGCGCCGGTCGAGTTCCTTGCTGGCATTCTGCTGATATTCCGGCGGCACGCTGTCGCCGCAGCCCACGACTTTTCCCGATTTGTCTTTCCAGCAGACGATCTTGCCGCTGCCGCCTTTTGATTGTTGGGCCGTGGCATGGTCTGTAACAACAATCGCCAGCAAAACAGCCAGCGCCGCCGTCATGGTTGCTGGCTTGCAAACAGTCTTAAACATGGGTTGCGACTCCGTATTGTTCACGATATCTGCCAACTGCTGCGAGATCGGGTGCCAGCGCCGGATCAGTTCCCAGGTAGCCTACCAGATCGTCCAGGGTTGCGATGCTAATTACCGGAATATTATAGCTTTGTTTCACTTCCTGTGCTGCGGAAAGCGCGCCCGCTCCGCGCTCCATGCGATCGAGCGCGATGGCCACGCCGCAGGGTACAGCGTTTGAACTGCGGATCAGGTTGACGGACTCGCGTACCGAAGTGCCGGCCGATATGACATCGTCGATGATGAGCACGCGTCCGGCGAGCGGCGCGCCGATCACGCTGCCGCCTTCGCCATGATCTTTGGCTTCCTTGCGGTTGAAGCTGTATCCGGTATTGCGCCCGGCATCGGCGAGCGCGATGGCAACCGCCGCGGCCAGGGGGATTCCCTTGTAAGCCGGGCCGAACAGCAGATCGAACCGGATCCCCGACGCCAGAATGGCTTTCGCGTAGAATTGCGCGAGCTGTTTCAACGCGGCGCCGTCGTGAAACAGCCCGGCGTTGAAGAAGTACGGCGACAGTCGCCCGGCCTTGGTCTTGAACTCGCCGAAGCACAACACTTTCTGGTTTACTGCGAAACGGATGAATTCCTGCCTGAAATCGGATGCCATGCGTACAGGTGCTTGTTGTTATAGCCGGCGGTTGGCCGGGGCGCCGTTGAAAGCGCGTCCGGTTGGAGTATCCATTTCAAATTACTGACGGCGACATGCTGAGAATTATAACGCTTAATCTCAATGGCATCCGTTCCGCGGCCAAAAAGGGTTTTCTCGGATGGCTGGCCCGCAGCCGTGCCGATGTCGTATGCGTGCAGGAGCTCAAGGCCCAGGCGGCTGACCTGGCCGGGGAGCTGCTTGCGCCGGCGGGATTCCGCGGCTATTTTCACCACGCGGAAAAGAAGGGCTACAGCGGCGTCGGCCTCTATACCCGGCATGAACCGGCGGCAGTGATGCCGGGTATGGGCATCGCCGATATCGACAGCGAAGGCCGTTATTTGCGCGCTGATTTCGGCAACCTGAGCGTAATTTCGGTTTACCTGCCCTCGGGATCGAGTTCCGAGGAACGCCAGCAGGTCAAATTCGCTTTCATGGAACGCTTTTTGCCGCACCTCGGGAAGCTCAGGTCGGAAGGGCGCGAAATCGTGCTGTGCGGCGACTGGAATATCGCCCACCGGGAAATCGACCTCAAGAACTGGCGCGGTAACCGCAAGAATTCCGGCTTTCTGCCAGAGGAGCGCGCGTGGCTGACGCAGGTATTCGATGAACTGGGCTGGGTCGACGTGTTCCGCCGCGTCGATCGGCGCGGCGAGCAGTACACCTGGTGGTCGAACCGCGGCCAGGCGTGGGCCAAGAATGTCGGATGGCGCATCGACTATCACATCGCGACCCCCGGCGTCGCCGCTACCGCGCAGCGGGTGGCGATTTACAAGGATGAGCGTTTTTCCGATCACGCGCCGCTCACCATAGACTACGATTACCCGAACTGATGCCCGAATCCGGCAATCCGACTGCAACTGCGCGACCCACATGGCGCGAAACCTGCGCCGCCATTTTCAGCGGCCGCATGCTGGTGGCGCTGCTGATGGGCTTTGCTTCGGGACTGCC
>CAKKQX010000297.1 GCA_919902235.1 Burkholderiales bacterium | reverse complement strand
ATCAGCGACTATCCAAGCATGGAAAACGATCTTTACGTCTGGGCCAAACAGACCAACAACCAGCTTCTGTTCATCGACCGGACCCGGCCCAAGGGCTTCGGCTTTTATATCCTGAAAGGCGACCTCTGGCCGGTGGAACGGTCGGTGGACGTCACGGGCCATCCATGTCCCATACCCGTGCTGGAAGCCAACAAAGCGCTGACACAGATCAAGACAGATCAGAACATCAAACTGATCAGTGACTGCCATGCCTCTCCCAGCGAGGTAAGCACTTGGGTCAATTCCACCGGGCACAAGTTGCTTGGCATGACGGAAGACTCGCGTGGCGTGTATCGCTATTACATCAAGAAATAACTGATCCTGCTTCGAAGTAAATAAAGGCCGGCGATAACGCCGGCCTTTATTATTTTGTGCGTCAGAATAACTTGAGCTGGGGCCCGGCCACGGGCGCACGGAACCGCGTGCAATCGAGCTCATGCTCTTCGCGGTTGAAACCAAGACGCCGGCAGGCCATGTCAAAACGGCTTTCAATGAGATCGGCGACAACGCCCGTGCCGCGCATGCGCACACCGAAACGGGGATCGTTGTCACGCCCGCCGCGCGCGCCTTGCACCAGACTCATGACGTGTTCCGCCCGGAGCGGCTCGTGCCGCGCCAGCCATTCACGGAACAAATCCTTGACCTCGTGCGGCAGGCGCAATAGCACGTAACCTGCCCAACGCGCTCCGGCGGCATGCGCCTGTTCCAGGATATTTTCGATGTCTTTATCGTTCAGCGCCGGAATAACCGGCGCGACCATCACCCCGACCGGCACGCCGGCTGCGGACAGCCGTTGCAGGGCTTCGAGCCGTCGTGCGGGCGCGGCGGCGCGTGGTTCCAGACGGCGTGCCAGCACCCGATCGAGTGTGGTTACAGAGACAAACACATGCACCAGGCGTTTACGCGCCATCGGCGCCAGCAGGTCGAGATCGCGCTCGATCAGCGCGGACTTGGTGACGATGGTCAGCGGGTGCTCGCATTCAGCCAGCACTTCGAGGATCTGGCGCATGATGCGGTAGCGCCGCTCAATCGGCTGATAAGGGTCGGTATTGCTGCCCAGTGCCAAGGGGCGGCACATATAGCCGGGCTTGGCCAGCTCGGCGCGCAGCCGTTCCGTGGCGTTGGTCTTGGCGAACAAGCGAGTCTCAAAATCGAGCCCTGCCGACAATCCGACGTAGGCATGACTCGGCCGGGCGTAGCAGTAAACACATCCATGTTCGCAACCCCGATAGGGATTGATGGACTGATCGAAGGGAATGTCGGGCGAATCGTTGTGCGCGATGATGGTCCGGCACTGCTCGATGCGCACCGTGGTCCGGAGCGGCGGAATCTCCTCCTCCGCGGCCCAGCCATCGTCATACGGGTCGCGGTTCAGCCGCTCGAATCGCCCCTCGGGATTCGATACGGCGCCGCGACCCTTCGCGGTCTTACTCCGGGATGTGCTGCCGGTGTCCATCCGGGCGCCAGGCGGGAGCGATATCGATTTTTAGCGGTATGAGCGGAATTGACCCACTACCACGCCCTGGATACGCACGCGTGTGCCCGCATAGCGCATGGGTGGCATGTTGCTGTTGGCCGGCCGCAGGGTCACGCTGCCGTCGCGGTTCTTCTGCAAGCGCTTGAGCGTGGCCTCCATGCCGTCGATGAGCGCCACCACAATCTCGCCGTTCTCGGCCGAGTCGCGTTTTTCCACCACCCCCATGTAGCCGTCGAGAATGCCGTCCTCGATCATGGAGTCGCCCGCCACGCGCAACACGAAGCGGTTGCGGTTGACGAAAAATTCGGAAAGATCGATCTCGTCCTCACCGGCAATGGCCTCGATGGGTCGCCCCGCGGCGATGCGCCCGAGCAGAGGCAGCGCCAGCGGTCGCACCGCGGCCGCGCGCCCCCGCAGGCGCACGCCGCGCGCCCGATCCGGCTCAATGCGCAGGAGTCCTTCCGCTTCCAGGGCGCGCAGGTGACGGTGCACCACGCCGCGGGAGCGGATGCCGAGATGGCCGGCGATCTCCCGCAGCTTGGGTGCATAGCCATGACGTGCGGTGTAAACGCGGACGAAGTCATATACCTGGCGGGAACGGTCGGTCGGCAAGATGTTCTCCTTTTGTTCTCACTCAGCTTAAGCCTTCCCCGGACCCGATGCAACCGGAGTAAAAAACCCGTGATCTCAAGGGGGAG
>CAKKQX010000296.1 GCA_919902235.1 Burkholderiales bacterium | reverse complement strand
AACATGACGCCGATTTTCATGCGGATCTGGTTGATGAAAATCACCAGCGTGTTGGAGCGCTTGATATTGGCAGTCAGCTTGCGCAACGCCTGCGACATGAGCCGCGCCTGCAGACCCATCTGTGGCTCGCCCATTTCGCCTTCGATCTCCGCTTTGGGCACCAGCGCCGCAACCGAGTCGATGACCACCACGTCAACCGAGCTCGAACGCACCAGCATGTCGGCTATCTCCAGCGCCTGTTCGCCGTTGTCGGGCTGCGAAATCAGCAATTGCTCGACATCGACGCCGAGTTTGGCCGCGTACTGCGGATCGAGCGCGTGCTCGGCATCGATGAACGCAGCGGTACCGCCCAGTTTCTGCATCTCGGCAATCACCGACAGCGTCAGCGTGGTTTTGCCGGAAGATTCCGGACCGTAGATCTCGACCACGCGACCCCGCGGCAATCCACCTATGCCCAGCGCCAGATCGAGTCCGAGCGAACCGGTGGAAACCACCTGGATGTCGCGCGCGATTTCCGCCTCGCCCATGCGCATGATGGAACCCTTGCCGAACTGCTTTTCGATCTGGGATAGCGCGGCGGATAAAGCTTTACTCTTGTTCTCGTCCATTTTGACCCCTGCAAATAATTTTTGGATTATGTCACAAGTCGCCTGCAGCCTCTAATGCCCGGCATCGGAAGCTCCGTATCAGAAACCCTTAACGCAGGCGCCTGCCCGCGGATGACTTGCGGTCATTTAGTGTTTATTTTTCCTGCTTATTTTCCTCATCCTGCAGCAAATCCAGAATACCCTGCAATGCGCGCAGCACCGACTGCTTGCGCACCATTTCACGGTCGCCCGCAAAATGTTGCGTTTCGCTCCTCGCCGCACCGCCCTTCGCGTTCCAGGCGATGCATACCGTGCCCACTGGTTTGCCTGGCGTGCCGCCGCCGGGACCGGCAGTGCCGCTCACCGCCACCGCAATCTGGGCGTGACTGCCCGCAAGTGCGCCCTGTGCCATCTCCGCGACCGTGTGCTCGGATACCGCGCCGTGCTGTTCCAGCGTTGCCGCCTTCACGCCGAGCATTTCGCGTTTGGAAATATAGGTATAAGTGACAAATCCACGCTCGAACCAAGCCGAACTGCCGGGCACCATGGTCACCGCCTCGGCAATCCAGCCGCCGGTGCAGGATTCGGCCGTTGCCAGCATGAACCCTCGTGTCTTCAACGCCTGCCCGACGTGTTCGGCCAATGCATACAGTCCAGCGTCCGCCATACCCTGTTTCCTCATCTCAACACAGCGCTTGCCAGCGCCAGCAGCACCAGGACGTAAAACGCCGCGATCAGGTCATCGAGCATCACACCGAAGCCGCTCTTGAAGGTGCGGTCATAGTAGGCGATCGGCGGCGGCTTGAAAATATCAAACAGCCGGAACAGCAGGAATGCGAACGCCTGCCAGTACAGATTATCGGGCGTGAAGAACAGCACCAGCATGAACGCAACGATCTCGTCCCACACCATGCCGCCATGGTCCGCCACGCCGAGCGCGCGCCCGGTCCGGCCGCAGGCCCAGATACCGGCCGCGAACATGGCCGCGATCAGCGCCAGCAGTTCGAAAGCCGCAACACGCGGCGCGAGCAGCCAGAACAGCGGCAACGCGAGCAGCGTGCCGGCCGTGCCCGGCGCCACAGGCAGCAGGCCGATGCCGCCGCCGAATGCCAGCCAGTGCGCGGGATGGCGCCAAACGAAACGCCATGAAGGCTTTGCAATCAGATCAGCCAAAGTGATCGAATCCGGTGCGGCCGGGCTTAAGCGGCATGCCGTCGCGGTCCGTCACCACCACCCCCCACGCACCGGCTGGCGGCGCGATGATACGGCCGATACGCGCCACTTTCACGCCCGCGCGCAATCCCGCGCGCTCAACCCGGTTGCGCCGCGTGCGCGCCGCCGTGAAACACAATTCGTAATCATCGCCGCCGGCCAGCAGCGCCCTGCGCGCCGCGGGCCGGTCGAGATAACGCCGCAATACCGGCGATACCGGAAGTTGCTCGTACTCGATCACTGCAGCCACGCCGGAGCACTCGCAGATATGGCCGAGATCGGCGACCAATCCGTCGGAAATGTCGATTGCGCTGTGCGCGATTTTACGCAGCGCCGTGCCAAGCGCGATGCGCGCCGCGGGCGCATGCAGCCGCCGCGCCGCCGCCGCCGCTTCGCGCGGCTTGAGACGGATGCGCTTTTTCAATGCCGCCAGCGCGAGCGCGGCATCGCCCAGTTGTCCCGACACCCAGATGTCGTCGCCGGCGCGCGCGCGGGCGCGGGTCAGCGCCTGGCCGGCGGGAACTTCGCCCATGATCTGCACGCAGATGTTGAGCGGGCCGCGCGTGGTATCGCCGCCGACGAGATCCACGCCGTGGCGGCGGGCAAGCCGCATGAAGCCGCGCGCAAATGCGTCCAGCCAGGCGGGGTCGATTGCCGGCAATGCCAGCGACAACGTCGCCCAGCGCGGCGTCGCGCCCATTGCCGCCATGTCGGAAAGGTTGACCGCCAGCGCCTTGTGGCCCAGTTTTTCGGGATCGGCAGCCGCGAAAAAATGCCGCCCTGCAACCAGCATGTCCGTCGAAACCGCCAGTTCCATGCCGCGGCGCACGCGCACCAGCGCCGCATCGTCGCCCACGCCCAGCCGCGCGTTGCGCGCGGGGTGCGTAAAGTAGCGCCGGATCAGTTCGAACTCGGACAGCATGGAATCACACCGCCGCCGGGTCCGCTCAGGCCTGACCGGACTGTTTGCGCTGCTGCTCCTGCGCGAGCTGCTTCTGGTAATCGGCCCATTTCTTTTTCAACGCCTGCGGAAAATAAAAATCGACTGCGGCAAAGCCGAAGAAGAACAGCACCAGCATCAATACCGTGCCCTGCGAAAGAAAAGATCTGCCGTATATCAGCACGTAGAGGCCCAGCACGAGATTGACCAACCCGGCAAAATAAAAATAGAAAATCCGCCTTTTCAGTCTTGGATCCACATCGTTCTCCACTATTTTTGTAAACGCGTCATTATGCCGCTCCCATCTCCGCTGTCCGCACGCGCGACGCGAGTTTATCGAGCACGCCATTGACGAATTTGTGGCCGTCGGTGCCGCCGTAGGCTTTGGCCAGCTCGACCGCTTCATTGATCACCACCCGGTACGGCACTTGCGGCTGATGCATGAATTCAAAGCATGCAAGCAACAGGATGCCGCGTTCGACCGGGCTCAGGTGCTTGAATCCGCGGTCGAGACAAGGCGCGATTTCCTGCTCGAGTGCAGGCGCATTGCCCACCGTTCCGTTGAGCAGCGCCATGAAATACTCGGTGTCTATTTTCTCAAAACCCTTGGCTTCGGCCAGCTGTTTGGCGATGTTTTGGGGATCGGTCTGCGCCAGCTGCCACTGATACAGGCCCTGCAACACGAACTCGCGCGAGCGCCGCCGGCTACTTTTCATCGCCGATCCGCCGCAACAGGTTCGCCATTTCGATCGCCGTCTTGGCGCAATCCGCGCCTTTTTCCGCCATGCGCGCCAGCGCCTGATCGTCGTTCTCGGTGGTCAGGATGCCATTGGCGATCGGCACCCCGCTATCCAGCTGCACCGCAGTGACGCCGCCGCTCGCTTCGTTGGAAACGATCTCGAAATGATAGGTTTCGCCGCGGATCACCGCGCCGAGTGCGATCAGCGCGTCGTAACGCCCGCTTTGCGCCATTTTCTGCAGCGCGAGCGGCACTTCGAGCGCACCGGGAACGGTGACGATGATCATATCGGCCGCGCGCACGCCATGCTTGATCAGCGCCGCGGTGCAACTTGACAGCAGTCCCTCGCCGATATCGGTATTGAACCGGCTCATCACTATGCCGATGCGCAGGCCTGCGCCGCGCAAATCCGGATCCACTTCTTCTATGTTGTCGTATTTTGACATAACTAATTGATTTATATAATATATTTAATATTTTTCATGGGGCTGCAGATAGCCGGTCACTTCGAGGTCGAAGCCCGTCATGCTGGGCATGCGGCGCGGCAGCGCCAGCAGGCGCATTTTCCTGACCTTGAGATCGCGCAGTATCTGCGCGCCTATGCCGTAATTGCGAAGCGCGATCTTGGATGTCGTGCCGTTCTCATGCTGCGGCCGCACGTGTGCCAGCAGTTCATCCGCCGTTTCCAGGCGGTGCAGCAGCACGATCACGCCGCATTCCGCCCTGCTTATGGCTGCCAGCGCATCGTGGAAGTTCCATGAGTGGCTGGTACTGCCGGCATCCAGCAAATCGATCACCGACAGGGGTTCGTGCACGCGTACCAGCACTTCCCTGTCCGCCCGCGGTTCGCCCTTGACCAGCGCCAGATGCGTGGCCTTGCCGATCTTGTCGCTGTAGGCACACAGCCGGAAACGGCCGTGCACGGTTTCGATATCGCGCTCCGCCGCGCGCCTGACCAGCGACTCGGTACTGCTGCGGTAGTGAATGAGATCGGCGATGGTGCCGATCCTGAGTTTATGCTGCGCGGCGAACTCCTCCAGATCGGGCAGGCGCGCCATCTCGCCGTTGTCCTTGAGGATTTCGCAGATCACCGCCGCCGGCAGCACACCCGCGAGCCGTGCCAGGTCGCAGCCCGCTTCGGTATGGCCGGCGCGCACCAGCACGCCACCGTCCTGCGCCATCAGCGGAAAAATATGTCCCGGTTGCACGATGTCGCGCGGCCCGGCATCGGCGCGTATCGCGGCCTGCACGGTGCGCGCGCGATCAGCGGCGGAAATGCCGGTGGTCACGCCCTCGGCGGCCTCGATCGACAGCGTGAAATTGGTGCCCAGCGGCGAGCGGTTGTTGGAAACCATCAGCGGCAGGTTGAGCTGCCGGCAGCGCTCTTCGTTCAGCGTCAGGCAGATGAGCCCCCTGCCGTAGCGCGCCATGAAGTTGATGGCCTCGGGCGTAGCGAATTCTGCCGCCATCAGCAAATCGCCCTCGTTTTCGCGGTCTTCCTCGTCGACGAGCACAACCATTCTGCCGGCCTTGATGTCGGCGATGATTTCGGTGATCGGGCTGATAGCCATGGTGTTCAGGATTCCTTCGAAATGCCGTCGAAAAACCACTGCCGGGACAGGAAATACATCCCCCATCCCGTGCTTTTTGCGTGTTTTTTCGGAAAGCTCCACATGATACAGGAGGTAGAAAAATCGGGCCCGCTTATGTAAGCGGGATTCCTCCGCAGCGGCAGGCCGTATTTCATTGGCCCGGGCATGGCCGCAGGAGCTGCAGCGCCTGCGGCGATTGCCATACAATGCGGGTTTTGGCCCGATACACCCATGTTCAGGTGCGCAATACGCGCGCCGGATTTTCAACGGAACGCTCCCGCAAAACCATGCTCGAAGAAAAACTCCAACCCGCATTCAAGGCCCCGCCCGGGGCCTGCGACACGCATTTCCACGTCTTTGGCCCGCCCGACAACTATCCGCCTGCCTCGCGCGCGCGCTACGATCCCCCATATGCGCCGCTCGACGCTTACCTGCAGCTCGCAAAAAAACTCGGCATGGAACGCTTCGTGTTCGTGCAGCCCAGCGCTTACGGCACCGACAACCGCTATATGCTCGACTCGATGGCGCGTATAAACGCCCCCTGTTTCGGCATCGTCGACATCGCTGAAAACCTGGCAGACGCCGAAATCGAGGCGTTGCATGCGCGCGGGGTGCGCGGGGTGCGCATCAATACCTCCCCCGTTGCACCGTACGATCCTGGCCGCGCCGATGCGCTGCTCGGCCGCATCAGGACGCTGGAAAACCGCCTGAAGGGCCTGGGCTGGGTGCTGGAGTTTCTCGGTCCGGGCTGGCTCACGCATGCGCTGATGCCGACGCTGCGCAAACTCGACATCGATTTCATTCTCTGCCACATCGGCATGTTCCTGGCAAAGGACGGCGTCGATCAAGCGGGATTCCGCGACCTGCTCAAGCTGTGCGATGGCGGTCGCTGCTGGCTCAAGCTGACCGCGCCCTACCGCTTCGCCACCGCGCCCGATTTCGCCGACGCCGCGCCCATGGTGCGCGCCGTAGCGAAGGCCGCGCCGGAGCGGCTAATTTGGGGCAGCGATCATCCGCACCTATCCTTCGCCGACAAAGTGGGCAGCGTGCAGCTTCTCAATCTGCTCGGCGCATGGCTGCCCGAGGAATCGCTGCGCCGCAAAGTGCTGGTCGACAATCCGCAAACGCTGTTCGGCTTCGGCAAGCTATGAACTGGACTATCTTCGAAATCAGCAAAAGGAATATCGTGCCTTCAATCCGGCACTTTGCAATTTTTGCAGCCTTTGCCTGGCTGCTGCGCCTGGGCAGTTACACGGATTCCGACTGTGGTACGCCCTGCTCGCGCGCGTGACGGATCCGATCCACTACATGTTCGATTTTGGTGCATCTTTCCCGAACCAGCCAATCGCAGTCAGCGACACACGCGCGCCTCGCATAGGGGCAACAGCAGGAACCTCGAGCAGCGTGATTGCAGGGCGCCATGTTCCCAATACGTCAGCGAGCACCTTCTCGACCACCGTAAAGCGGTCGATATTGTCTATGTATACTGTCAGATGTGCGATGTCTTTGAGATGACGTTTGAGCGCGTTGAGCTGCGCGACCAGTCGTATCACCGCAGCGGCTGCCTGAAGCGCATAAGGATCGGAATCAAGCCCAGGGCTGATGTATTTCTGCGCTTGCATAGGCAGTTCCGCCGCGGTTTCGACGGGCATGCCTGATTCGCTCGCCCCGACGAGTCCCGAGAAAAACACGAGGCCGCCGCCGCAGACTGCTGCGCTCATGTGAGCGGGGGCGCGCCAGCCGGGTGGCTGCAGCACGAGACGTTCCACTCCCCGACCGGGAATAACGGCTGTCGGTTCGATCTCGATAAGTGTACCCTTGTGCCCGACCTCCGCGGACTCCGTAACCGTGAGTGCTGGTGCGCTTGATCCAAAAAACCGTTCGTGCACCCGGTGAAACGTGGGGAAATCCCGGATATCCTGCAGGTACACGACAAGATTCAATATCTGGTCCAGCGAGGATCCGACGGCCTCGAGATGTTGCCGGATCAGATCGTAGGTAAACCAGGTCTGTGCTGCGATGGGACCATTACGCGTGTCCTCGTGACTGCGGCCAACGCGCAGGAAGCGTCCCTCCTTTGGTATGTCGTCATAGCCGCGTATGAGCGGCGCGCCCGGCCTGGACGTGTCGATGGGAATCTGTCCCGCGAGGAAAATATAAGGACCGGCGCCGATGACATTTGAAAAGGTTGCGGGGGCAAGGTGTCTCGCCGAACCTGACAGCACGCTGCGTGGACCAAGCACCCCTTCCGCCGAGGCGCGCAGCGCGATGGCGTCTATGCACAAGGTGGCACGGCCGAGCGGATCGAAACGCCCCAGGCCTACTGCCGTGCTGGCCGGTGGCTTTGTTTCGTAAGTCCGGCGTATGCGGTCAAACACGGAAAAGAAGTGTTTGTCGCGCTGGTAGATGTGATAGCGTAGCAGGTGCTCCAGATTGCTCCCTTCCCGTGCGAGCATCTCGCGGTAGCGCTCGTAGATAGCGATCGCCTGTCCGCCTACGGGTGCCTCCATGTCACTGACCCAGTCGAACGAGGTGTTCGTTCGCGCCCCTGCGTTAGGGGTCTCAGCGTAACGCGTGATCAACCTGCCTTCATGTGTGGAACCCAGTTGACCGCTGAAAAACATGAAAGGGCCGGCCGTCACATAGACAGGCCACTCATTGGATTTTTTTTTGTGCCGCTGTGACAAGCGCGCTCCTTCATTTTCAAAAAGTCGCACCTGCACGCAGGCCCGGCGCCTCCGAGCCTGCGTGCAGGTGGAATTGGCAATTCCCTCAGCATCGCTCAAGTGTGCATGCTTTCCGTTACGTTCGCTGCCAAGGGGTGCTGATCAGAGACCCGGCGGGCGCAGGCCCAATTCTTCCCGCGTCTTGCTGCAGACATCGAGCGCGAGCGCGGTATAGACCTTTGCCGTCTCGGTGAGGTCCTCTATACTCAAATGCTCCCCGATTTCGGGGTCCCAGTTTTCCTTGTTGGTGATGGTCCGACCCGAGGGTCCGTAGTTGATGGCAGGGATGCCGTATGCCTGCAAATGACTCGCGTCCGAATAGAAAAGCCCGATGCCTTCTTCCGGCGGCGTGTTCGTCACACTCTTGTGCGCCACGCGTATCGCATCCGCGATGCAGGTCTTGGAGCAATCCTGAGCCGGGGGAAGCGTCACGAAAAACTCGGTGTCGAATGTGATGTCGGGCCGCTTCTGCCGGACTCGATTGAGCAGCAGCTCGAGGTCGAGCGGCACTTCGTTCACCTTCTGGTTAGGCATGAGCCGATACTCTAGAAAAACGTGGCAGAAGATCGGCACGCGATTGCAGCGGAAAGGCCAGCCCCCTTCGATCGAATGCATGTGCACCGTCGCATGTCCGTCCTTGTATGCGTGGCGCATGGAATATTCCTCCGCGTAGGCGTCGAATACGTCGATCAGCACCTGCATCTTTTTGATCGCGTTGGAACCATGGTCGGAGACGCGCAACGGAGCCGGCATGCCCCGGGTCGTAATACGCACCGCAACGGAGCCGACGTGTTCGTTGATGAGCATCATGCGGGTGGGCTCGCCCACCACCGCCATGTCTGCGATGCCACCGTTTGTCACGAAGTGCTTGGTCCCGCAGCCACCGCCGCGAAAGCTTGCGCCTTGGTACTGGTTGATGGAGTGGCGCTCGATTTCGCCGCCGACGAACGCCATCAGCAGGTCGCCGCGCAGCTCGATTCCTGACTTCCTGATGGCTTCTGCTGCGGCAAGAAAGGCTGCACACCCCCCTTTCATGTTGTGCACGCCCATGCCATAAATCCAGCCATCTTTGACCACAGCTTTCGGCTGGTAGCCGGGACCCTTCGGCAGGTACGGCTCGGTGCCGGAGAAGGCGATATCCATATGGCCGTTGAGCAGCAGGGTCGCGCCGTCGCCCCGCCCGCGGATCCGGCCGATCGCGTTGTAGCGTCCAGGCTCGAACTCCTGCATATAAGTATCGGCGCCCATCTCGCCGAGAATTCCATGCACACACTCAGCGATTGGCTGCTCGTTTCCGGTCAGGCTGGGAACATCGACCAGTGCCACGGCGAGTTCGGCGCATCGTTCGGGACTGACGGTTTCGACGATTTCACTGATGGTTTTACGGTCCATGGCTCCTCTTCCTCTGCAAGAGACTGGGGTGAAGTCGGGGCACCCTGCGAATGCGAAAGATGTGCACCCATGTTGACACGTGCTTGCATATTTGTAAAGATATCCGCACGTTCTATCATTTATATGAATAATACAGAATCTGCTTTTCAGCTTGCTGAGGTCGAGCCGCTCGACACTCGAAGTTTTGTACCTCTTTACATGCAGCTTGCCGAAAGCCTGTCCAACCTGATCGAGCACGCGGGGAAGAGCGCTGTTGGCAAAGTGCTTCCTTCAGAGGCAGCCTGCGTGCAGCACTTCCACGTGAGCCGCCCCACAGTGCGTCAGGCGATGCATCATCTGACACGGAGTGGCCTCGTCGTGAGGCAGAAAGGGCGCGGCACTTTTGTCGCGCCGCGACTTCGACACGAGATGACCCACGGCTTCGAGGGTGAGATGAAAGCCGCAAAGCGCAGTGTCCAGCTGCGCCTCCTCGATTGGCAACGTGTGCGCGCGCCGGAAACAGTGCGGTGCGCGCTTCAGCTCGAAGCTCACGAGGATGTGTGGCACTTGCGACGCTTGCGCAAGGTAGACGGCATTCCGGTAGGTCTCGAAGAGCGGTACTTTCCGGATGCCTTGGGCAAGCGCATCTCGTCGCACTACGCCGAGAGCGAGCCCATGCTGGTGCTGCTGAAGAAAGCAACCGGCGAACACTCGGCCCAATTGCATGCGGAGGTGACGAGCGGTCTTGCGGACGCCGAGCTTGCCCGTGTGCTCGGAACCAAAGCAGGCGTGCCGGTGCTCGTCAAGAACCTTACGTATTTGTTCCATGGCAAGCCGCTAGCATATGGATGCACCACGTTTCTGAGCCAGTACTACCAGTTTCGCTTCTCCGTGAATCTGCCGATCTAGCCAGCATGCAAGAAGCCCGCAACAGCATGTAACCCCACTCACACTGAAAGGAGCCTGCCATGCCTCGCAATGTCACGCTGAAGATGCATCTCCGCGCAAGTGTTCTGTTGTTTGCGACCTGCGCACTGTTCGGGTTGTCGCTGGCGGAGGCGCAAACCTTTCCCACAAAACCAATACGTCTGATTGCTCCTTACGGAGCGGGTGGGAGCTACGACCTGATCGCGCGCATCGTCGCGCAGAAGCTCACCGAGCAGCTGGGCCAGCAGGTGCTTGTCGATAACAGGCCCGGCGCGGCCGGCAGAATCGGCATGGAAGCAGCAGTACGCTCGGCCGCTGATGGTTATACGATCATGACCATCGGCAATACGCAGGTGATCGTGCCGATCGTCTATGGCAAAGCGCCCTACGATCTCGCCCGGGACATTACGCCGCTTACCACCGTGGCGACAATCGTTAACGTCTTGTTGGTACACCCAAGTCTGCCGGCACGTTCGGTAGCAGACCTGGTATCGCTCACGAAATCGAAGCCGAACATGGTCCGCTTTGGCTCCGGCGGCACGGGCGGGATTACACACCTGATGGGCGAGTACTTCAAGAGCATGTCGGGTGCGGACATCAGTCACGTTCCGTACAAGGCCGGGATCATGTCGGTCAACGCGACGCTCGGCGGTGAAATCGAAATGATCTTTTTGAACGCGTTTCAGGCTGCGCCGATAGCGCAAAGCGCCAAGCTGCGCGCGTTGGCGGTGACCAGTCTCCAGCGCTCGCGCTATCTGCCGGGGGTTCCAACGCTGGATGAATCCGGAATCAAGGGGTACGAGGTTCTCGAGTTCCACAGCCTCGCCGCGCCGAGGGGTCTGCCGACCGACGTACAAAAACGGCTGCACGCGGAGATCTCGAAGGCCGTATCTTCGCAGGAAGTGGGCGAAAAACTGAAAGCCCAGGCGGCGGAACCGTCGCTGCGCTCTCCTCAGCAGATGCGCGACTTCCTCGCGGCGGAGCACGAGAAGTACGATCGAATCGTGAAAACAGTTGGCATCAAGCCCGAATAGGAGAAAACGATGATCGAGCGGCAGTTTTTGTGTCCGGACGACATGTGGAAGCGTGTGGAAAACGGCAATTTGCTATATGTGCCAGTCGTGACGGTACATGGCAAGGACCACGCTCACGTGTACCTCGCCGGCCAAATGGCGAGAGAGCCAACGGGGGAAATCGTCGGAAAAGGCGATATGACCACTCAGTTGCGAAAGGTGTGTGAAAACCTCCGGAAGGGGCTCGCGTACGCCGGTGCAACCTTTGATGATGTGGTGCGATCGACGACCTACGTCACCGACATCGATGAGTATTATCGGTGCTCGGCAGTGCGATTCGAATATTTCAAGAAGAATCGGCCAGCGAGTGTACTCATTGAGGTGGTACGACTCGGCCATCGCGACGCGATGATCGAGATCGAGGTGGAAGCGATCGTCGAGCCCGAGCGATTAAAAAAGGTTTAGGTCGATTTACTTGATAGGTGTAGGTGCGTGCTTTGCAGGTAAGTTGACGCAGAGATTAAAGTGACCTGACTGGCTTTTTCTGTGCCGGGTTGAATGTTGTAGTGTTCAACTTGGAAGAAGGAGTCAATGTATGGCGAAGAAGCAGTATGGCTCCGAGCGGGCTGTAGCGAAGCTCCGTCAACTATAAATATAGAGACTTACTTGGACGTCGTTAGAAGCCGTTCGACATATCGCGCCATGATGTCGGCTTCAAGATTGACGCGGTCGCCGGGCTGAACGTGCCGCAGATTGGTCGCCTGCAGCGTGTGCGGGATCAGGTTGACCGTGAATTCAACACCGTCAATCTCGTTCACCGTCAGGCTCACACCGTTGATCGTGACCGAACCTTTATGCGCGATGTATTTCGCGATGTCCGCAGGCGCGGCAACCCGCAGCAGGCGGTTGTCGCCCGCTGCCTCGAAGCGCCTGACATCGCCCACGCCGTCGACGTGACCGCTTACCAGATGACCGCCGAGGCGGTCGGACAGGCGCAGGGCTTTTTCCAGATTGACGCGGGCTTCTTCGGTGAATCCTGCGGCGCAGTGCAACGTTTCCTGCGACACGTCGGCCTCGAAGACGGCCTGCCGCAACGCGGTCACCGTCAGGCACACGCCGTTGACCGCAATGCTGTCGCCTGCCACCACGTCATCCAGCGCCAGCGCCCCCGCATCCACGGTGAGCGCGACGCCGCCCGGCGTCGGTCTGACCCCGGCAATTTTTCCCACTGCGGCAACGATTCCGGTGAACATTATGCGTTGGTCACTCTGGCTGTAATGCGAATATCCCCGCCGATCATCCGCAAGTCCCGGATGTCGAGCTGGCGCCGCCCGTCAAGATCCTTGAGCTCGGGCAAATGGAACATGCCGCGCGCGGCGTCGCCGATGAGATGCGACGCCAGGTAAACCACCAGTTCGTCGACGCAAGCTTCCTGCAGCAGCGAGCCGTTGAGCCTGAATCCGGCCTCGACATGCAGCTCATTGATTTCGCGCCGGCCGAGCTCCCGCATCAGTTCGCCAAGCGCTACCTTGCCTGCCGCATTCGGCAGCATCAGCACCTGCGCGCCCGCGGCTTCAAGTGCGTCCATGCGCGCGCTGTCCGCCGCCGCTCCCACCACCAGCGTGCCGCCGCCGGCCAGGATTTTCGCGCCAAGCGGCGTCTCCAGACGGCTGTCGACGACGACGCGCAGCGGCTGGCGCGCTGTCTCGATCTCGCGCACGGTGAGTTGCGGATCGTCGTCTTTCACGGTGCCGATGCCGGTCAGCACCGCGCAGGCGCGCGCGCGCCACAGGTGGCCGTCGCGTCGCGCCGCCGCGCCGGTGATCCACTGGCTTTTGCCGTTGAGCAGCGCGGTCTTGCCGTCGAGGCTGGCCGCAAGCTTCAGGCGGACCCACGGCCGGCCGCGCGTCATGCGCGACACAAACCCGATATTGAGTTCGCGCGCCTCGTCCTCGAGCACGCCGCAGCCGGTGGCAATGCCCGCATCTTCGAGCGCCCGCAATCCCCTGCCTGCCACCTGCGGGTTGGGGTCGCGCAGGGCCGCGACCACGCGCGCGATTCCCGCCGCGATCAGGGCGTCGCTGCAAGGCGGCGTACGGCCGTGATGGGCGCAGGGCTCGAGCGACACGTAGGCGGTTGCGCCGCGCGCGCTGGCGCCTGCTGCGCGCAGCGCGCTGACTTCGGCATGCGGCGCCCCGGCCTTTTCATGCCAGCCCTCGCCGACGACCTCGCCGTCGCGCGCGATTACGCAACCCACGCGCGGATTGGGCGTGGTTGTGTAAAGGCCGCGCCGCGCAAGTTCCAGCGCGCGGAGCATATGGCAGCGATCTTCAGCGGCGGACATTGCAAGCCACTTACTTCCTGCCCACAGGGCGTTGCGCTTCCTTGATCGCGTCCTGAAAGTCGTCTATATCCTCGAAACTCTTGTAGACGGAAGCGAAGCGAATATAGGCCACCTGGTCGAGTTTGTGCAGTTCGCGCATCACCATCTCGCCGATGCGCCGCGACGCGATCTCCCGCTCGCCGAGCGATAGCACGTTCTGAGTTATTGTTGCGACCGATTCGTCGACCAGGGATGTCGGCACCGGCCGTTTGTGAAGCGCGCGCATGAAACCGGTGCGCAGCTTCTCCAGATCGAACTCGGTGCGACTGCCGTCCTGTTTGACGACCTGCGGCATGCGCAATTCGACCGTTTCATACGTGGTAAAACGCTTGCTGCAGTCCGCGCAACGCCGGCGCCTGCGTATGCTGTCGCCATCATCGCTGACGCGCGAGTCGATGACCTGTGTATCGGCGGATTTGCAGAATGGGCATTTCATAGGCGGGAGAGGCGACAGGCGACAGGTGACAGGCGATGGACGCAGCCAGCCGAGGGCGCAGCCGCAGTAAGAAAGGCCGGGCTTAGCCCCTCTCTCTCCTCTCTCCTCTCTCCTTTCCTGTCAATGGCCATACACCGGGAATTTCGCGCACATCTTCTTCACTTCATCGGCAACCTGCCTGATCACCTTGTCGTTTTCCGGCGCATCGAGCACATCGGCGATCAGATTGGCCAGTTGCTCGGCCTCGATTTCCTTCAGCCCGCGCGTGGTGATCGCCGGCGACCCGATACGGATGCCGCTGGTCACGGTGGGCCGCTGCGGATCATCGGGCACCGAATTCTTGTTTACCGTGATGTGCGCGCGGCCCAGTGCATCCTCGGCCTGGCGGCCGGTCAGTTTTTTGCTGCGCAGATCGACCAGGAACAGATGGCATTCGGTGCGCCCGGACACGATGCGCAAGCCGCGCTCCTGCAGCGCCTTGGCCATCACCCGGGCGTTATCCAGCACCTGCTCCTGGTACAGCTTGAATTCGTGGCTCATCGCTTCCTTGAAAGCCACCGCCTTGGCCGCGATGGCATGCATCAGCGGCCCGCCCTGGGTGCCGGGGAATATGGCCGAGTCGAGCACTTTGCCGTGTTCGGCATTGGCCAGGATCAGTCCGCCGCGGGGCCCGCGCAGCGTCTTGTGCGTGGTGCTGGTCACGAAATCGGCAATGCCGACCGGACTCGGGTAAAGTCCTGCGGCGATCAATCCGGCGTAATGCGCAATGTCAGCCATCAGCAGCGCGCCGGCGTGGTCGGCAATGGCGCGAAAGCGCTTCCAGTCGATGACCAGTGAATAAGCGGATGCGCCGGCAATGATGAGCTTGGGTTTTTTGACATGGGCGAGTTCCTCGACTTCGGCATAGTCGATAGCCTCGGTCTCCGCATCCAGACCGTAAGCTGCGGCGGCATAATAACGGCCGCTGATATTGACCGATGCGCCGTGAGTAAGATGGCCGCCGGCGTCCAGCCCCATGCCCAGGAGCACGTCGCCGGGACGCAGCACTGCGGCGTAGACAGCCTGGTTGGCCTGGGCGCCCGAATGCGGCTGCACATTGGCATAACCGGCGTTAAAAAGTTTTTTGGCGCGATCTATCGCCAGCTGCTCGGCAATATCGACGAATTCGCAGCCGCCGTAATAGCGTTTTCCGGGATAACCTTCGGCATACTTGTTGGTGAGCACCGATCCCTGCGCCTGCATCACCCGCGGGCTCGCGTAGTTTTCCGACGCAATCAGCTCCAGATGATCTTCCTGGCGTTGATATTCCTGTTCGATGGCGCGCCAGACTTCGGGATCGAAACCTTCAATGGTATCTTTAAGGGAATACATGAGCGCCCGCACAGAAAAATAGTAACGATAGGATAACAGCGACTACCTGGCAGCTAATCTGGCAATCTGGCAGCTATCTAAATAGTTGATTTTACCACGTTTAATTTCACCTTTGGCTCGCGACAGTCATTGTGGCAACCGTGCGCATTGAGCGGCGCCGCTCGACATGCGACAAAGCATAATGCGATCCTGAAGCTTTTGCCGCGTTTCGGGTTTGCCACGTATGATGCACAGCGGCGTGACCACAAGGGGCAGTGGCGGTGAAAGTATTCCTGGCGCTATCGCGGCTTATAGACGCGCTCAATGAACGCGTCGGCCGCGTCATCGGCTGGCTGGTGCTGGTCGCAGTGCTGGTCAGCGCCGGCAATGCCACCGTCCGCTACTCGCTAAACCTGAGTTCCAACGCCTGGCTGGAGATTCAGTGGTACCTGTTCTCCGCGGTTTTTCTGCTGGGCGCAGGTTACACCCTCAAGAAAAACGAGCATGTGCGCATCGATGTGGTGGCCGGCAGGTTGTCGCACCGCGGCCAGGCCTGGATAGACATCATCGGCGGACTGCTGTTCCTGATGCCCATGGCTGTCCTCATCATGGTTTTGTCGTGGCCGATGTTCATGCAGTCGTACATCGGCCACGAAATATCGAGTGACGCCGGCGGACTGCTGCGCTGGCCGGTCAAGCTGCTGATTCCCGTCGGTTTTGCCCTGCTGGTGCTGCAGGGAATTTCCGAAATTATCAAACGCGCTGCGTTTTTGCTGGGCGCGCTCCCGGACGATCCCGCTGAAAAGCAGCAGGAGCAGCGCTGATGCCGCATGAAATGCTGGCACCGCTCATGTTCGGCGTGCTGGTGATTTTCCTGCTGCTCGGCTACCCGGTTGCCTTCTCGCTTGCCGCCAACGGCATATTCTTTGGCTTGCTCGGCATCGAGATGGGACTGCTCAAACCAGAGCTGCTGCAGGCCTTGCCGGAACGTGTGTTCGGCATCATGCGCAACGACACGCTGCTGGCCATTCCCTTCTTCACCTTCATGGGCCTGATCCTCGAAAGAAGCGGCATGGCCGAGGATCTGCTGGTTACCATCGGCCAGTTGTTTGGCGCGATACGCGGCGGCATCGCCTACGCAGTCGTGTTCGTCGGCGCCCTGCTGGCAGCGACTACCGGCGTAGTGGCGGCCTCGGTCATCTCCATGGGTCTGATTTCCCTGCCCATCATGTTGCGCTACGGCTACTCGCCGCGGCTCGCCGCGGGCGTGATCGCGGCTTCGGGAACGCTCGCCCAGATCATCCCGCCCAGCCTGGTGCTGATCGTGCTCGCCGACCAGCTCGGCAAATCGGTGGGCGACATGTACCGGGGCGCGCTCGTTCCCGGCCTGACGCTGGCCGCCTGCTACATGGCTTATGTGCTGCTGGTGTCGCTGTTCAAGCCGCAGGCGGTGCCCGCGCTGCCACCGCACGCGCGAACGCTCAGAGGATCCGCTTTGGCAGCGCGGGTGGCCGGCACGCTGGTGCCGCCGCTGGTGCTGATCGGTCTGGTGCTGGGCACGATTTTCATGGGGGTGGCGACACCTACCGAAGGCGGCGCGATGGGCGCCACCGGCGCGCTGGGCCTCGCGCTCGCCAAACGCCGGCTCAACTTCACCCTGCTCAAACAGGCCATGGACTCAACCACCAAGCTCACCAGCTTCGTGATCTTCATCTTGGTCGGCTCGACGGTATTCGCCCTGACGTTCCGCGCAGTGGACGGCGACCTGTGGGTGGAAAACCTGCTGGCCACCCTGCCGGGCGGCGCGATGGGTTTTCTCATTGTCGTCAACATGCTGATTTTCGTGCTGGCGTTTTTCCTCGACTTTTTCGAGATCGCTTTCATCCTGATCCCGCTGCTGGCGCCGGTCGCCGCCAAACTGGGCATCGACCTGGTCTGGTTCGGCGTCATGCTGGGCGTGAACATGCAAACCTCGTTCCTGCATCCACCATTCGGATTTTCGTTGTTCTATCTGCGCAGCGTGGCGCCGCGCGAAGTCAGGACTGTGGATATTTACTGGGGCGCGGTGCCATTCGTGATTATTCAACTGATCATGGTGGCGTTGATCATCGCGTTCCCGCAGATGGTGCTGCACTATAAGGCGGAAGAAACCCGCAGCGACCCGGCGGCCATCGAAATGCAAATTCCCGTCCCCGACGCGCCGGCGCCGCCAGAAGGTCTGCAAAGGGAAGGGACGGGACCGGCAAGCGGGGGCGATGCAGCAACGGAGATCGAGCGAGCGCTGCTGCGGCCGCGATGAGCGGCCGCGCAGACATCAGTTTTTCCTGGCGGGCGCCGGGCTGCGTTTCACCGAGTAGACAAAATTGTCAAAGGTATTTTCAGCAACGCGAAACCACAGGTACTGGTCTTCACGGAAGCGGCTCCACGCCGTATAGATTTTCTTGAACTCGGGACTTTTCGCGGCAAGCTCCGCATACAGCTCGTTGGCGACCTTGTAACAGGCTTCCATCACCGGCCGCGGGAATGCGCGCAGCTGGGCGCCGCCCGCCACCAGCCTGCGCAGCGCCTCGGTATTCATCGCATCGTACCTGGCGACCATGTGGATATTGGCCTCGGCGCACGCCGTCTCCAGCGCTTCCTGATAACTCCTGGGCAGCGACTGCCACTGTTTCATGTTGACGTAAATCGACAGCTGCGCCGAGCCCTCCCACCAGCCGGGATAATAGTAATACTTGGCGACCTTTTGAAAACCCAGCTTCTCGTCGTCGTACGGCCCGACCCATTCCGCCGCATCGATGGTGCCTTTCTCGAGCGCCGGGTAGATATCGGCGCCGCCGATCTGCTGCGGCACCACGCCAAGCCTGCTGAGAATCTGGCCGGCCAGTCCGGCGATGCGCATCTTGAGGCCTTTGAGATCGGCAACGGACTTGATCTCCCTGCGGTACCAG
This sequence comes from Burkholderiales bacterium, assembly GCA_919902235.1. Classification (GTDB taxonomy): domain Bacteria; phylum Pseudomonadota; class Gammaproteobacteria; order Burkholderiales; family SG8-41; genus CAKKQX01. The sequence continues at coordinate 22,929 of CAKKQX010000296.1, read as the reverse complement.
CCCGCCATCTGCGTGCCGGTGTTGCCACAGGGAAAATTGACGATGTTGTACTGCTTGAACAGCTCGCGCATCAGCCCCATGCCGCCGCCGTAGTACATCCATGCGTTCTGCTGGCGGCAGTTCATGCCAAAGGGCAGCGCGGTGTCGAACGCCAGCGCCGGATTCTTGCCGACATAGTAATAGCTCGCCGTCTGGCCGCACTCGACGGTGCCGTTCTGCACCGCATCGAGCACCTGCAACGACGGCACGATTTCGCCCGCCGCAAAAATCCGGATCTCGAACTTGCCGTCGGTCATTTTGGACACGCGGCTGGCGATCTGCTCGGCGCTGCCGAACAGGGTATCGAGACTCTTGGGAAAACTCGACGCCATGCGCCACTTGATCTGCAGCGGCGACTGCGCAGCCGCCGGCGCGGCGACGGCACCGGCAGCAATGCCCAAGCCGGCGTTCTTCAGGAACTGTCGTCGTTTCATGTTCTTCCCCCTGAGCGATTCCGAAACCCTATCTTAGCCGCCGATGAACACCGATGGACATCGATAACAGGGATCAACACAATTTATTTTGTCAATTAAGTTGTCAATTAAGTATTTATCTGCGTTGATCCGCTCTTATCGGCAGCTTAATCTGATTTTTAATCTCCGGCGATGGTCATGCGCTCGATGAGAATCGAGCCGCACTGGCGGGAACCGCGGCGGTTGACGTCGTTGCCGACGGCAATGATGCTGCGGAATATGTCCTTGAGATTGCCGGCGATGGTGATTTCCTGCACCGGGTAGGCGATTTCACCGCCCTCGACCCAGTAGCCGGCGGCGCCGCGCGAATAATCGCCGGTCACCGCATTGACGCCGTGGCCCATCAGTTCGGTCACCAGCAGTCCCGTGCCCATCTTCCTGAGCAGGCCGGCAAAGTCCTCGCCGGTATCACGCATGATCAGGTTGTGGTTGCCGCCGGCGTTGCCGGTGGACCTCAACCCCAGCTTGCGTGCCGAGTAGCTGCTGAGAAAATAGCCCTGCACAACGCCGTCCAGCACCACGTCGCGCGCCTGCGTGGCCACGCCCTCCTCGTCGAAAGCGCTGCTCGCCAGTCCCTTTTTGATATGCGGCAGATCGCTGATTTTCACGAATGGCGAGAAAATCTGCTGGCCCGCGCTATCGAGCAGGAAGGAAGATTTGCGGTAGAGACTGCCGCCGCTCACCGCCGACACGAAATGCCCGAGCAGGCTGGGCGCGACCGGTGCTTCGAACAACACCGGCACCTGGGTGGTGGCGATTTTCCTGGCACCGACGCGTTTCAGCGCGCGTTCGCCGGCGCGCCTGCCCACGGTTTCGGGCGCGACCAGTTCCGCCGGATCGCGGGCGCTCTCATACCAGTCGTCGCGCTGCATGGCATCGCCCTTGCCGGCGATCAGCGCGCACCACAGGCCGTGGCGCGAAGTCGGATACCCGGCGAGAAACCCCAGCGAATTACCATAGACAAAATGCGATTCCTGGGTCGAAACCGTCGCCCCTTCGGAATTGGTGATGCCCTTGCCCGTCGCGAATCCCGCGTCCTCGCAGGTTTTGGCGAGCACGATGGCGCGTTCGACCGGCATGTCCCACGGGTGCCACAGATCGAGATCGGCAATATCCCGCGCCAGAAGATCGGCGTCCGCCAGCCCGGCGCAATCATCGGAGGCGGTAAAACCGGCGATGGACAGCGCAGCATCCACGGTGTCGCGCAGCGCCTGCGGCGAAAAGTCGGAACTGCTGGCATGGCCGCGCTGCCGGCCGATATAAACCGTGACGCCTATGCCCTTGTCGCGGTTGTATTCGATGGTCTCGACTTCGCCGCGGCGCACGGTCACGGTCTGGCCGAAACCTTCGCTCACCTCGGCTTCGGCGGCGCTGGCGCCACGTTGCCTGGCATGGTCGAGTACATCCTGCGCGATCTGTCTGAGTTTATCGTCGGTATATGAAAATCGGGTTTCTGGCATGAGGTGGCAATCCGGCGGCGCCGTTGCTAGCGTGAAAAGAGCGTTATCATATCAGCTTCAAATGCGCGCCCTGAAAATCAAACCTATTGAGCGTTTCATGTTGAGTGACAGTCGGAACGCTCAATCCCTCTGCCCGACCCTCTGCTTCGCTTCAAGTGTTCCCTTGTCCCGCAAGGAGAGGGTGAGAATGGCACTAATTCGCTGTCGCGAATTAGTGAAAGATCAACAATGAACGACGAAAATCAACCCAGCAAAACGCAGCGCAAGAAGCAGATGACCGATCTGCAGGACCTCGGCGCCGAACTGGTCGAACTCAACGAGGAGCGGCTTGCCTCGCTGGCGCTGCCCGAAAGCCTGCTCGATGCGGTGATGGAAGCCCGGCGCATGACCAAATTCGAGGCGCGGCGCAGACAGCTGCAATACGTCGGCAAACTGATGCGTCATGTCGATTCCGGGCCCATACGCGCCCGGCTCGACTCCTGGCAATCCGTGTCACGCGAACATATCGCGCTGCTGCACCGGATCGAGCGCTGGCGCGAGCGCCTGCTGGCGGAAGACGCGGCGTTTGCGCAATTCGTCAGCGAATACCCGCAGGCCGACGCGCAGCAATTGCGCGCACTGGTACGCAATACGCAGCGCGAGCGCGAGACCGGCAAGCCGCCGAAAAATTATCGCGCAATGTTCCAGCTGCTGCGCGAGGTTATGGAGAAAGCCCGGGGAGAACGGGATTCCCCGCCTTCCGTATAATTACACCATGACTGCACAAAACGAGGAACTGCTGATCGGCCTGGTTTCAATCAGCGACCGCGCCTCCCAGGGCGTTTACCAGGACCAGGGCATCCCCGCACTCAGGGACTGGTTCACCTCGGCACTGGCCTCGCCGTGGCGCATGGTGACCCGCCTGATTCCCGACGAGCAAGCGGTGATCGAAACGGCGCTAAAGGAATTGGTTGACCAGGAAAGCTGCCATCTCGTGCTCACTACCGGCGGCACCGGTCCCGCGCCGCGCGACGTCACGCCGGAAGCGACGCTGGCCGTCGCCGACAGGGAGATGCCCGGCTTCGGAGAGCAGATGCGCCAGATCAGCCTCAAATTCGTGCCCACAGCCATCCTGTCGCGGCAGGTCGCGGTGATCCGCAAACAGGCGCTCATCATCAATCTCCCCGGGCAGCCCAAGGCGATCAAGGAAACGCTGGAAGGCCTGAAGGATGCCGAGGGCAGGAGCATCGTCAATGGTATTTTTGCGGCAGTACCTTATTGCATCGATCTCATCGGCGGACCGTACATCGAGACCAACGAAACGATAGTGAAAGCGTTCCGGCCTAAATCGGCCATCCGCCCGAAAATCTGAGGAACTGGAATTAGCCGCCAAAGCGCCGGGGTCAAACAATCAAGACTGCCAATAAAATTGGCAACCGGCATGTCATCTGATTTTTTCAATCAAACTGTCAACTGCTTGTTATAAGCGTTCTCTGTTTTCCTGGCAGCCCGGCGTCTTGGCGCTGTTACAATTTTGTTTTTGATCTTCTCGGCGCCTCCACGGCCAATTTAAAAATGGAAAATCTCCCCGAAACCATCGAAATTGAAACCGCAGGCAATCCCGCTGCCAGCGTCATCTGGATGCACGGCCTGGGCGCCGACGGCAATGATTTCGTGCCCACCGTGCGCGAGCTCGAGTTGTCGGGCGCGTCGGCGATCCGCTTCGTCTTCCCGCATGCCCCCATGCAGCCGGTAACCATCAACAACGGCCAAGTCATGCGCGCCTGGTACGACGTCTCCTTCGGCGATCTCGAAGGCCGCTCGCGCCAGGCCGACGAAAAAGGCGTGCGCGCTTCGCAGGCCGCTGTCGGCAAGCTGATCGAGCGCGAAATATCGCGGGGAACAGCCTCCAAAAACATCGTGCTGGCGGGATTTTCCCAGGGCGGCGCGATCGCGCTGCAAACCGGGCTGCGCTACCCGCAGCAACTGGCGGGCGTGATGGCGCTGTCGACTTATCTGCCGCTCGCCGAGAGCTTTGCGCAGGAGGCCGCACCCGCCAACGCCGAAACGCCCATCTTCATGGTGCACGGCACGCACGACCCTGTGGTGCCCTACGCAATGGGCGCGAACTCGAAAGATATGCTGTTACAGGCGGGCTACGCCGTTGAGTGGCACGACTACCCGATGCAACACTCGCTATGCCTGGAGGAAGTGCGGGACATCGGCGCGTGGCTCACTCGCGTACTGGGCAGGCGCGGTTGATAAATGCAAAGACTCATCCCTGCGCCATTTCGGGAATGACATGCTTGCCAGGTTCTTCCGGCGTCTTGGTCGCCGGCTCCGTCTCGGAGGCGGAGAAAACAAGTAACTTATTGTTTTAATTTAATATTTTACTATTACGTCAAACGGCCCAAGATGCTTGCCGGGCACTGCCAGCACCGGCGCCCGCTATTTTGCGGCGTCGAGCGTCTTCATCACCTGGTCGGTGATATCAAAGCTGCGGCTGGCGTAAACGCCCTGCTCCAGCACGAGGTCGAACTTCTGCGCTTCGGCGATCTTCTTCACGGCCGCCCTCACTTCTTCCAAAAATTTCCCCCGCTCCTCGGCTCTGCGTCTGTCCACATCTTCCATGAAGGTGCGGCGCGACTGCTCGAAATTCTGCACCAGTTGCGCGAACGCGCCCCGTCTCTTTTCGAGCTGAGCTGCGGGTGTGTTTGGCCCGAGTTTTTCAAGCTCGGACTTCATGGCCTGGACCTTGTCCTGCAGATCCCGCACCGCCTGCTCGCGCGCGGAAAATTCCTTCTTCAGCATTTCCGCTCCCCGCTTCGGCCGCGCCGACTCGCGCTCAATGCGCAGGAGATCGATGTAGCCGATCTTGATCTGTTGCGCCGCCGCCGGCAGCGCGAACAACGTCAATAAACAGCACAACAATACCGTCAGGCTGCTCAAACCGGAGCAGCGGCCGGCGGGACATCGTTCAAGGACCATGACATTCATTTCCGATAATTCGCGCCATTCGCGATAATAGAAGGATAGCAGGTCAGTAAAACCATACAATCCCGGCTGCCGCACGCACGCACCCGGTTATTTGCTCAAGCCGAGATCGGTAAGCAGGGTCTTCAACTCGCTGTGCTGGGCGTCCCAGTACTTGCGCGCCTGTGCCGCGCCCATGTACTCGGCATCGGCAAGGTTGAGCTCGACTTCCTTTTTATATGCTTCGGCCTGCACCATTTTGGCAAGCGCCTGATCCCAGTAAGCGATCTGCGCGACGCTCATGCCCTTGGGCCCGATGACGCTGCGCCAGTTGGCCATGACGCCGGGCGCACCGTGCTCGCCGAAGGTCGGCACCTGCGCCAGTGGTCCGCCAAGGCGCTGCGCAGCGGTGATGCCCAGCACGCGGATTTTCCCGCCGGCAAGGTGGCGTGCGGCAAGGTTGGCGGGACCGGCAACGACATCGACGTGGCCGCCCAGCAGCGCGGTCATGGTTTCCGAACCCGAGTTGAAGACGACGATTTTCATCTTCTTCGCATCGGCACCGCCGTTTTTCGCGATCATCGCAGCCGCAAGGTGGTTGGCGTTGGCAAGCGCGCTCGACAGCGCGATACTGAGCGAGGCGGAATCCTTTTTCAGCCGCTCGATGAAATCCCTGCCGGTTTTGAGCGGGGAATCCTCGCGCACGGAAATCGCGATGAAGTCCTTGTAGAGCACCGCCAGCGGCGTGATGTCGGTATGCCGGACATTGAGCTTGCCGGTCAATTCGTTCACCAGCATGGTGATGGTCTCCACCATCACATAGTGGCCGTCGCCCGCGCGCTGGTTGAGATAGGCGAGCCCGATGCTGTGGCCGCCGCCCGGCTTGTTGATGACATTGATGGTCTGGTCGACGAGTTTGCCGTCCTGCAGGATGCGCTGCACCAGCCGGCCGGTGTGGTCGTTGGCGCCGCCGGCGGCGGCGGGGACGATGATCTCGATGTTCTGCGCCGGTTTCCATGCAGACTGGGCATGCGCATCGGACGCGGGTGTGCCGCTCGCCACGAACAGCGCGGCAACCAAAAGTGGCAGTGATGACGCAGCGACTTTCATTTCCCCTTCTCCGGAGTTTGATGCACGGCGCACGGTTTATCGTCGGCGCGTCCACGCTGTGGGCAAATCACGTAACGCCGCGCGTAATGGCGGCGCGCGGGCGTATGATAACGCCAAACCGGAGGAGACAACATGACGCAGCACGCCGCATTCGATTTTCTCGCGCGCCCGCCCCGCCCGGCCAAGCCGCGCAAACTCGGCCTGAGCGTGGTGAGCGACAAGGCAAAATCGCTGGCCCAGGCCCGTGACCTCATCGAAACTGCCGGCGACATCATCGACCACATCAAGCTGCCGGATCATGTCGGGCTGATGTGGCGCAATCCGCCGCGACTGATACGCGAAAAAAACGCCCTTTACAACAAAGCCGGCATCGACACCCTGCCCGGCGGCATTCCGTTCCAGGTCGCCGCGGTGCAGGGCAAGGTGCCGCAGTTCATGGAGCGCATCGCGGATCTGGGATTCAAGGGCGTGGAGGTCAGCGAGGACTCGATCGCGCTCAAGCCCGAACAGCGCGTCGCGTCCATCAAATGGGCGCGCGCAAACGGCCTGACGGTCTACACTGAACTTGGCAAGAAATTCCCCGAGCATCCGCTCGACGCGGACGAGGCGATTGAGACGGCGAAGCGCGACCTCGAAGCGGGGGTTTACCTCGTGGTGGTCGAGAAAAGCGACGTCGCGCTCGCGATCAGGGAAAGCAGCGATGCGCTGCACCGACTGATGCGCGGCGTGGGGCCCGAGCAGCTCATCATCGAGTGCGGACCGGGCGATGACCGCTTCAGGATCGCGAAATGGCTGATCGGCGAATTCGGCGCCGACGTCAACCTCGAAAACATCGAAGCCGACGACGCTTTCATCATCGAAGCCATGCGCCACGGGCTGCACCGTCAGGTCGATTACGACTACTTTCATGCATGGAAGGACAGGCCGCTACCGCTGATCGCGACCCCCTAGCCGTGCCCTGCTTTTTGCCCCCGCGTATCCACGATCCGGACGCCGCCTTGACGCTGCGTGGAGCGCAGGCAGAGAATGCGGCCATGTTCCGGTGCGCAAGCTGCAATTACAGAATGACTTGAAAACGTTGTAACGCAACCACGGACGCAGTCACGCCGGATCGTTTCGCAGACCCGTTTCACAGACCCGTTTCACAGACCTGTTTCACAGACCGTTTCGCGCACCGTTTCGATACCACAGGAGGCTCTGATGCACACCGCAGGTCAACCATCTCCCGCCAGCGGCAACGCTGCGCAAGCGGCCAACACGCTTGCCGCATTCGAGGCTATCCCCACCGGCGCCGCGCTGGGCGCGGAAATCCGCGGCATCGATTTTTCCCTGCCGCTGCCGGACAACGTCAAGGCCGCGCTGCGCCAGGCCTGGACCGATCATCTGGTGCTGCTGATTCGCGGTCAGGATATCGACGACGAGCAGCTGCTCGCGGCCTCCGCCATCTTCGGCCCGCCGCACGAGGCAGCCTCGCGCAAATACCATCTCGACGCCGGCCAAAAAGTGGACAACCAGTACATGGTGTCCACGCACCCGAGCGTCGCCATCATTTCCAACCTCGGACCGGATGGCCGCCCGGTGCGCGACAACGGCGGCCTCGGCAGCTACGAAGTGGTATGGCACACCGATAATTCTTACGTTGCGGTGCCGCCCGCGGGCAGTATGCTCTACTCGCTGGAAATACCCGCAGATGGCGGCGGAGACACCTCGTTCAATAACCAGTATCTCGCCTACCAGGAACTGCCTGCCGAACTCAGGCGCGCCATCGAAGGCAAATCACAAGTGCACGATTCCAGCCGCAACAGCGCCGGCATCCTGCGCCCCGGCGTGAAGCTGCCGACGAGTCCCGAGGAAGTCGAAGGACCGACGCATCCGCTGGTGCGGGTGCATCCGCTCACCGGCAGGCACGCGCTGTATCTGGGACGGCGCCGCGACTGGCCGTCCAACTACATCATCGGCATGTCCAATGCGGACAGCGAAGCGCTGCTCGACAAGCTGTGGGCGCACGCGACGCAGGCGAAATACGCATGGACGCACAAATGGCGCGTCGGCGATATCGTGCTGTGGGACAACCGCTGCTGCATGCACTACCGCACCGAGATCGACTCCAGCCAGCGCCGCGTGATGCACCGCACGACCATCAAGGGCGGGCCCATCGTGGCGCCGTGGTGAGCCGGGGATATTCTTGTTTCATGCGCGCACAAATGGCGCCCGTACTCGGGAAATAATTGCGGGAGCAGGCTGACCCCCGGAGTGCCCCGGCTGCCGCCTTTGCCGATCACCGGATATTCAATTCCCGATTGACCGTATTCTTGCTGCCATGAAACAAAAAGGAGGAGCGACCATGGCCTTGAAGCTGCGCAGGCTGTCCAACGCGCTGGGCGTGGAGGTGTGCGACGCCGACGTTTCCAAACCGATGAGCGAGGCGGCTTTTGGCGAGATTTACCAGGCATTCCTGAATTACGGCATCCTGCTGCTGCGCAACCAGGACATCACGCGCGAGCAGCACATCGAGTTCAGCCGTCGCTTCGGCGAGCTCGACCGACATGATGCCCTGCCGCGCGACCGCCATCCCAAGCACCCCGAACTGCTGCTGGTCACCAACGAACCCAACCCCGACGGCACCCCATCCGACTCGAGATATACCGGCCGCCAGTGGCATTCCGACATGTCGTTCACCACCACGCCGTCGCTTGGCTCGCTGCTGCGCAGCCATGTGATACCCGAGGTGGGCGGCGACACGCTGTTCGCCAACATGACCATGGCCTACGAGACGCTGTCGGATGGCATGAAGGAACTGATCGCTGACCTGCACGGCATTCACATGTCGGGCACGCGCAAGATCGCCAACGAGGCCACCGGAACGGTGCGCGCCGCAGAGCAGAAGCGCATCAACCCGCCGGTCGCCCAGCCGGTAGTGCGGGTGCATCCCGAAACCGGACGCAAGGCGCTCTACCTGGGCGAGAAAGTCAGCCGCTTCGACGGCATGACCGAGGAAGAAAGCAAGCCGCTGATCGACTATCTCAACCGCCACGCCACGCGGCCGGAATTCGTCTACCGCCACCAGTGGCGCAAGCACGACATCGTGGTGTGGGACAACCGCTGCACCATGCACCAGGCGCTGGGTGATTTCGACGAGACGCAGCGCCGCCACATGGAACGCACGACGGTGCTCGGCACGCCTTCCGGCTACGTGGTCGCCGCCTGATAACAGCAGGAGCAGGAAAATTGAACAACCGCCGGACAAAAATTCTCGCACTGCTGGCCCTGGCCGGCGCATTACCCGCCGCCGGCATTCAGGCGGGGCGTGCGCGCCCCCGCGTCAGCATACGCTGGGTGTTGGGAACATGGAGCAGGTGCGCGATCTTGCGCACGTAGTGGTCCTCGTAAGGATCGAGCTTGCCGTCGGCATAAGCGATGCGCCACAGGAGCTCGATCAACAACACGCGCTGTTCCGGCATTGCGCATGAGTCTGCGCACCGGGGTAATGTTTATCTATTTGATTTAATTCAATATTTTTTCTCATCATGCAGCGGGCGGTTATACTGCGACAAAATCATATTCTCGAATCATTATCGATGCAGGTTTGCACATGACCCGACACCCGGACAGCCTGGAGCGCCTGCGCGCGCAGCTGGCGACATTCGCGGCCGAACGCGACTGGGACCAGTTCCACAACCCCAAGAATCTGGCGATGGCGCTGGCGGGCGAAGCCGGCGAACTGGTGGAACATTTTCAGTGGCTCACCTTCGAACAGGCGGCGAACCTGCCGGGCACGACGCGCGAGGAAGTGGCGCTGGAATGCGCAGACGTGCTGCTGTTCCTGCTGCGGCTGTGCGACAAGCTCGATATCGATTTGGCGGCTGCGGCGGAAAAGAAACTCAGGCTTAACGCGAAGAAGTATCCGGTGGAAAAATCCCGCGGCAAGGCGACCAAGTACAACAAACTTTGAAAAACAGTGATTAAGCGGTTGTGTGATGGGGTGGTGCCGGATGATGCGCAGCGTTGCTGCGGTTTGCTGAACTACCGAATCACTTAATCACCCCTCCTCTCCCTGCGAACCAATGCTTTCCTACCGCCACATGTACCACGCCGGCAATTTCGCCGACGTGTTCAAGCACGCGCTGCTCGCGCGGCTGCTCGCCGCGCTCAATCTCAAGGACAAGCCCTGGTGCTATCTCGACACCCACGCCGGCATCGGCCGCTACGACCTCATGCACGAGTGGGCGCAAAAGGCACGCGAGTACGACAACGGCATTGCCCGCCTGTGGGGGCGCAAGGATATTCCCCTGGCGCTCGCGCCCTACCTGGATGCGGTGAAAGCGGCCAATCCCTACCCTAATCTGCGCTTCTACCCCGGCTCGCCGTTCATCGCGAAACAACTCGCCCGCCGCGGCGACCGCATCGTGCTGAGTGAATTGAACAAAGTCGATTTCGAGGAACTGCGGGCGGTGTTTGCCGGCGACAAGCAGGTCGCAGCGCACCTGATGGATGGTTACCAGGCACTGAAGGCCTTCCTGCCGCCGAAAGAGCGGCGTGGACTGGTGTTGCTCGATTCCTCGTTTGACCGCGCCAGGGAGTTCGCACGCATCGCCGCAGCGCTGCAGCAAGCGCACGCGCGCTGGGCCACCGGCATCTACGCCATCTGGTATCCGCTGATGGCGCCGGGCGCCATGCTCGGCTTCGCGCGCGATATCGACCAAACCGGCATCCGCAAAATACTGCGGCTGGAACTGCGGATCGCAGCCGAAGGTGCGGAAACCATCCCCGGCTGCGGCATGCTGGTGGTAAATCCGCCGTACAAATTCGCCAACGAAGCGCGGCCGCTGCTCGAATGGCTGTGGCAGGTGCTGGCCCGCGACGGCGCAGGCGGCGTAAAAGTGGACTGGCTGGCGCCGGAGTAGCGCGCCGCAAGGCTGCTCAACATTAAACCGGGAGAATACGCATGTTGATCAGATCGTTGTTCATCGTACTGTCGGCGCTGTCGGTGTGCGCAAGCGCCGCTGCCCAGGATTACCCTGCGCGGCCGGTGCGCGTGATCATCGGCTTCGGCGCCGGCGCGCCCGACACCATCACCCGCATCGTCGCCCAGCAGCTCGCCGCGCAAATGGGACAGCCGTTCGTAGTCGACAACCGGCCGGGCGCCAACGGCATTATCGGCGCCGACCTGGTCGCCAAAGCGGCGCCCGACGGCTACACGCTGCTGGTGACCTCGGCGTCGTTTGCAGTCAATCCCAGTACCCACAAAAAACTGCCCTTCGATGTGCGCAGGGATTTCACGCCGATCACCAACATTGCCTCGGGCGGCGGCTATATCCTGGCCGTGAATCCCGCGGTCGCCGCGCGCTCGGTGAAGGAACTGATCGCGCTCGCCGCCAAACCGGGCAGCAAGTTCGCTTACGGTTCCCCCGGCAGCGGCAGCCCGATCCAGCTCGCGGGCTCGATGTTCGCGGCGCGCACCGGGACCGACATGGTGCATGTCGCCTACAAGGGCGCGGGGCCGGCCATCAGCGCGCTGCTGGGCGGAGAAATCCACATGATGTTCGTGACGCCCCCGCTGTCGTTGCAACACATCCAGTCGGGAAAACTGCGCGCGCTCGCCTATACCGGCTCGAAGCGCGCGTCATTCCTGCCCAACGTGCCGCTAATGGCCGAAGCCGGGATAGCCGGCATGGCACTGGACGACATGAGCTGGTACGGCATGTTCGCACCAGCGAAAACACCGATGAAGATCATATCCGGACTGCAGGGTGAAACCCGCACCGCGGTGCGCAATCCGCAGATTGCCGAGCGCCTGCGGGCCTTGCGCCTGGAACCGGTCGGCGACACGCCTGCCGCATTTAAAACTTTCCTCGATGAACAATTGAAACGTTTTGCGGAAATGGTGAAGCTGGCGGGCTACCAACCCGAATAGCAGCTGGCCGCCGCGCCCTGGTTTTTACCTGAATCGGACTGCCCATACCGGAGGTTGAATGCAAGGACAGATCAGACGCGTGGTCACCGGCCACGATGAAAACGGCAAAGCCATCGTGCTGGAAGACGGCCTGGCGCCCGCGGTACGCACCAACCCGCTGCGTCCCGGTCATATCTCGGTCGACCTGTGGAAAACAGCGGCCTCGCCGGTGATCGTTAAACCCGGCGAGCCCGACCCCACGGCAGGACCGAAACAGATCCACCCGCCGCCGCACGGCACGGTGTTTCGCATTTCCGAAATCGCCCCCGAAACGGAAGCGATACGCAGGCTCGATCCCGACAAGGCGCAGGCAGTGTTCAAGGCCATGGGCAACGCCGGCGCGTCGACCTTCGGCAATAACGGCCGCCATCCCTTCATGCACCGCACCGAAACCATAGATTACGCGGTCGTGCTGCAGGGCGAAATCACCATGTTGCTCGACGACCAGGACGTGCTGCTCAAGGCCGGCGACGTGGTGATCCAGCGCGGCACCAACCACGCCTGGAGCAACCGCTCGGACAAGCCGGCGCTGATGCTCTACGTACTGATCGACGGCGAGTTCGATGCGGAGCTCAAACAGAAATTCGCGGACGGTGGACACTGAGCGCGCCGCGGAGCGCACTACTAGCGCATCGCCGCCCACAGCTTGTCCAGCCTCTTGTATGAGACCGGATACGGCGTCCTGAGCTCCTGCGCAAACAGCGACACGCGCAGTTCCTCGATTTGCCAGCGGAATTGCGCGAGCCGCGGATCGACCGCGCCGGCTTTCTTTTGCTTTTCCAGGCGCTCTTCGTAGCGCTGCCACAGTTGCGCGATGCTGGCCGCGTGTTTCTCATCGCGCTGCGGATCCCTGCCGTATTTATCCAGCCGCAGCTGCATCGCCTTCAGGTAGCGCGGCAGGTGGGCAAGCTGCTCCCATGGCGTGGCACTGAAGTAACCCTTGTAGACCAACCGCGGCAACTGCACGCGGATATCGGCTGCGGGTCGCGCCAGCGCGCTTTTGCTTTTGCTGGCGCCGAGCGCGAGCGAAACGCGGTGATATTCGTCGGCGATCGCCGCGAACAGGCGACACGCCGCCTCGCTCACCGCCGGCAGCCGCGCGCGGGCGCGGCCGCGCTGCGCCTCGAAATCTTTCTGCGTGCGCGGCAGCGCATCCTCGCCGAGGAACGCGCGGTCGACGATGGCCGCCAGCAAATCCTCGCGCAGGTCGTCTGCTGCCGCCGCGCCGCGCAACTGCAGCGCCGCATGCTCGAAACCGCGCAGGTTTTTCTCGAGCTGCTTCATCTGCTCCTTGAGCAACAGGCGCAGCAGCCGCGCGACGCCGGCGCGCATCGCCGCATCGGCCGCCTGCCGCACATCGAACAGACGGATCGCGACACATTCACCTTCGTCGGCCAGCGCCGGATAGCCGGTCAGCCTGCGCCCGTTGCGGGTAAACGCGATCTCCCCCGGCAAATCGCCGAAATCCCACAGTTTGATATTGTCGCGCTCGATGCCGGTAGCGGCCTGACCGAAGGTGAGCTGGGCGGCCTGACCGAGCTGGGTCTTGAGCGCGGCGAGGTCGCGGCCGGCCGCCAGTTCACGGCCCGCATCGTCGACGACACGGAAGTTCATTCTGAGATGCGACGGGTAATCAATCGCCCCGATCACGTCCTTGTCCACCGGCGTGCCTGCGGCGCGCTGCACGTAGCGCGCGAGTGCCTCCACCAGGCTTTCCCGCCGCTCTCCTCTCCCTTCCCTCCTCTGCCCTCCCTCGCATTCGGTCAGAAATGCCGTCACATGCTCTGCAGCCGGCGCGAGATGGCGGCGCAGCGGCTTGGGCAGCGCCTTGAACGCAGTCGCGATCTTGTCGCGTATCAGTCCCGGCACCAGCCACTCGAACGGCGCCGCTTCCAGCCGGTTGAGCAGCGGCAGCGGCACGCTCGCAGTGACCCCGTCAAGCGCATGCCCGGGGTCGAAGCGGTACTTGAGTTTCAGTTCGGCATCGTCGGCCTGTAGCGTTTCCGGAAACTGCGCCTCGGTGATGTCCGCCGCGGCATGCCGCATCAGGTACTCGCGCGTGAGGTGGAGCAGTTGGGGTTCTTTTTCCTCCGCCGCGCGGCGCCAGTTCTCGAACGCCGCGCCGTTGACGATGTCGGGCGGCAAAATCGCATCGTAGAAAGCAAAAATGGCCTGCTCGTCCACCAGCACGTCGCGCTTGCGTGCCTTGTGCTCCAGCTCCCGCACATCTTTTATAAGTATTTGGTTATATTCATAAAATTGTGCACGCGTTGCGTACTCCCCGGCGACCAGCGCATTACGGATGAAAATTTCGCGCGCCTCTTTGGGGTTAATGGCGCCGTAATGCACGCGGCGCCTGGGCACGATGGTGAGCCCGTAAAGCGTGACGCGCTCGAACGCGACCACCATCGCGCGTTCCTTTTCCCAGTGCGGATCGAAGTAGTGACGATTGAGCAGCGGTGTGGCGACCGGCTCTATCCACTCCGGCTCTATCTTCGCCGCGCAACGCGCATAAAGCCGCGTGGTATCGACCAGTTCGGCGGCCATGATCCATTTGGGCTGGGCCTTCCTCAGTGCCGAACCCGGAAAAAGCGTGAACTTGATGCCGCGCGCGCCCAGATACTCGCCGTCTTCATTCTTGAAGCCGATGTTGCCGAGCAGGCCGGCCAGCAGCGCGCGGTGCACCTGCTCGTAGGTCGCGGCAATTTGGTTCGGATGCACGCCCATCTCGCCCACCAGCGCGGCAAGCTGGCCGTGGATGTCGCGCCACTCGCGCATGCGCCGGTGCGACAGGAAATGCGCGTGCAGCAGTTCGGTCAGCTTGCGGTTCGATTTCTTGTGTTTCAGCGCCTCATTGAAAAAATCCCAGATTCGCAGATAACCCATGAAATCCGAACGCTCATCGCGGAAGCGCTCGTGCGCCCGGTCCGCCGCCTCGGCGCGCTCGAACGGCCGCTCGCGCGGATCCTGCACCGACAGCGCCGCCGCGATGATCAGCACCTCGTGCAGGCAGTTTTCGTGGCTGGCGGCGACGACCATGCGCGCGATGCGCGGATCGATCGGAAATTTGGCGAGCTGCCAGCCGACCGCAGTCAATGCGCGCCCGGCGTCGACCGCGCCCAGTTCGGCGAGCAGCTGATAGCCGTCGGCAATCGTGCGCGGCGGCGGCGGTTCGAGGAATGGAAAATCCTCGATATCGCCTATCTTCAGCGACTGCATGCGCAGAATCACATGTGCCAGCGAGGAACGCAGGATTTCGGGATCGGTATACTCGGGACGCGCGAGGTAATCCTGTTCCGAATACAGCCGGATGCATACGCCCGCCGCGACGCGACCGCAGCGGCCGGCGCGCTGGTTGGCCGAGGCGCGGGAAATTTTCTCGACCTGCAGCAACTCGACCTTGTTGCGGTAGCTGTAGCGGTTCACGCGCGCGAAACCGGCATCGACGACATAGTGAATGCCGGGCACGGTGAGCGAAGTTTCGGCGACATTGGTGGCGAGCACGATGCGCCGGGCACCGCCTGGTTTGAACACGCGCTCCTGTTCCTCGAACGACAGCCGGGCGTAAAGCGGCAGGATTTCCGCGCCCCTGGGATGATGCTTGCGCAGCGCCTCCGTGGTCTCGCGGATTTCGCGTTCGCCGGGCAGGAACACCAGGATGTCGCCGCCGGCGCGCTCACGCGCGAGCTCATCCACCGCGCCGAGAATGGCATCCTCCATCTCCATTTCACGGTCCGTGCCGGAATTTCCGGCATGGACCGCCTGATAACTCCCCTCGCCCTCAGGGAGAGGGGCGGGGGTGAGGGTGGGGACGAGCGGCCGATAGCGCACTTCAACCGGATAGGTGCGCCCCGACACTTCGATCACCGGCGCACCGTTGAAATGCGCCGCAAAGCGCTCCGCGTCTATGGTGGCCGAAGTCACAATTACCTTGAGATCGGGGCGCCGCGGCAGCAGCCGTTTCAGGTAACCCAGCAGGAAGTCGATATTGAGGCTGCGCTCGTGCGCTTCGTCGATGATCAGCGTGTCGTACTGTTTGAGCAACCGGTCACCCTGGGTTTCGGCGAGCAGGATGCCGTCGGTCATGAGCTTGATATAGGTATTGGACGAGAGCTTGTCGGCGAAGCGCACCTTGTAGCCCACGGCGTGGCCGAGCGGGCTTCTGAGTTCGGCGGCGATGCGGCTGGCCACGGTGCGCGCCGCGATGCGCCGCGGCTGGGTGTGGCCGATGAGGCCGGCGACGCCGCGCTTCAGTTCCAGGCAGATCTTGGGCAACTGCGTGGTCTTGCCCGAGCCGGTTTCGCCGCACACGATGACCACCTGATGCCCGGAGATGGCGCGCGCGATCTCCTCGCGCCTGGCCACCACGGGCAGTTCGTCGGGGTAGGTCGGCTGCGGCAGATTGCGCAGCCGTTGCTCGCAGTCGATGGCGGGTGGGTGGCTCATGGATAAAGCAAAATCGAATAGACAGGATTTACAGGATTAACAAGATTCAAAACCCGGAAACATTCACGCCGTTCCCGATGCAGATTGCAGCATGCGAGCGATAATCTTCAACATTGCCTGTAAACCGTTTTCAATTCCGCTCATCCCGCTCAATGCAGTACACCAAAGAAAAAAGGCCGGCGCAGCCGGCCTTTTGCGATGACAGCAACATTCACGCCCTGACGTCGGGGTTCAGACTGTAGACGCCGCTAAGCTGCGCCTGGCCCAGCACATGGCCTTTGA
Source organism: Burkholderiales bacterium (assembly GCA_919902235.1). Lineage (GTDB taxonomy): Bacteria > Pseudomonadota > Gammaproteobacteria > Burkholderiales > SG8-41 > CAKKQX01. The sequence continues at coordinate 6,214 of CAKKQX010000296.1, read as the reverse complement.
TCGCGGCGAGCACGTCGGGACCCCTGAATATGCCCTCCACCGGGCACCTGGCGATGTCCAGCGCGTAAAGCGTGAATACATAATGGTGGACGATGCTGTCGTTCCACGGCGGGCACGGCCCATCGTAGCCAAAATAATTGCCGGACATGTCCTTGTCGCCCGCGAACCACATCGTATAGTCGTTGATGCCCTGGCGCGTAGCGTGCGGACCAACGGGGCCCGGCTTGCCGCGCGCGGTGACGCCATCCGAAAACTCGCCGGCCCTGATCGGACCCGCATGCGGATCGAGATCGACCAGCACCCAGTGGTAAAAATCGATGCGCGGCAGCGACGCCGCAATGGTGCGCCCCTCCTGGTTCACGTCGTCGGGCCTGGACGGCACGTCGTAATCATGGCAGATCAGCGCCAGCGACTTGGCGCCGGCAGGCAAATCGCTCCACGACAATTCGGGATTGCGGTTGTTCGACAGCGTGACATGGGATTGGGAATCGGGCGCGCAGAATGCGAATTGCGCGGGGATACGCTGATTGTCGCCGAAACTGCGGCTGGTGAGCTTCATAGTTTCCTCCTTTGCGCGGGCCGCCGCGATTATACCGCAGGCGCTAGTGCGTGCCGCCGGCGGCAAACGCGGTTTGCGGCAGCAGCATCTGCAGCGCATCGTCGCGCTGCGCCTTCTCCAGCCGCGCCAGCGTTTTCACCGCAGCGTAGAACCGTCCGAAGTCGCGCCCTTCCTTTTCGAGCAGCGCCTGAAACGCCGGCACCATTTGCGTATAAATGGAAACCGACGCAATCTGCGCGTTATTGGGCTTTTGCGCAAACCAGCGGTCGTATCCCGCGAAGCCGCCCCACTCTGCTTTCATGCGCTGATATTCCTGTTCCATCTCGCCGAGAATGGCGGCCTTGCGCCCGCGCATCGCCGCCGGCGCCAACCGCGTGCGGTAGAGCGCGTCCAGCCGATCGCGGTACTTCTGCAGCAGCCCGGCGAACGCCTGGCGCTGCCGGCTTCTTTCCCCAAACTGCCGCTGCTGCTGCGCGTCGTCATTGCGTTGCAGCCAGCGTCGCACGCCTTCGAGCTCCACGGCCACCGCGAACGATTCGTTGAATACGGAATCGTCCTTCACGTAAACGATCTGGTGCGCGAGTTCGTGAAACACCAGCCGCGCGATTTCCGCCTCGGGGTAGTGCATGAAGGTGTTGAGCGCGGGATCGGCAAACCAGCCCAGCGTCGAATAGGCAGGCACGCCGCTCACGAACACGTCATACCCCTGGGCGCCGAGGCCAGCGGCGAATTGGTCGGCATCAGACTTGGCGAAATAGCCGCGATAACCGACGCAGCCGGCGAACAGGAAACACCATTGCTCGGGCTCGGTGGAAAATTCGGCGCTTGCAAACACGTTCCACACCACATACGGCCGTTCCAGATCGGCGTAGCGGCGGTAGCTTTCGTTGCGTGGAAGCCCCAGTTCGCGGCTTGCGAATTCGCGGACGCGCAACACCGTCGCAAGCTTTTCCTTGAGCGCTGCGGGCGTTGCCGGATCGAGAATGAGGTTTTCGATGGCGCGCTCGCGCTTCCAGATGTCAAGCTGGCCACTGACCGATTGCAGGTAATAGCCGAAATTGGCGCAGCCGCCCAACGCGAGCAGCAAACATATGCCGGCTATGCGCAAAATCGGTATCTTGTAAATACACATGCTCATTTCTCTCGAACAAACGCGCCATGTTTTAGAAATGCGCGGGCCTGGCGCGCCACGGCAGGCGAAAAAAGCATTGCAGTATGGCTCACCCTGAGCACGATGTGATCATGCGCCGCCGGCACACGGGTTTCAGCCACGGTCACCACCCCGTCGTTGGGCCGCGGCAGATCGGGCGCGATCAGCCGGCCGAGTCCGACACCCAGACTGCCGGCGATGACGCCGATCTCGCAGCGGCCAAGATCATCCGGCCGCGCGCTCCCCAGCCACTCCGGCATACCACGGCCGAGCGCGGCGCGGCCTCCCGGCAAACGCGCCATGCGGCGCGCGGCGTAACTGTCCGAGAACGGCGTGCCGGCAAGCACGATGCGGCCGATGTTCAGATCCGCCGCACCTTCCAGCATCTTGAGTATCACCAGCCCGCCCATGCTATGGCCGACGAAATGCAGTCGCTGCGCGCTCAGGCCACGGCAGAAGCGCGCCAGCCTTGCGGCATTCGCGCTGAGCGTGAGGCGCATCGAGGGATAGGAATAACTCTGCACATGGTAGCCGCCGCGCGCTATGCGCCGCCGCATGAGCGTCATCAGCACGCCGTGCACCCACAGGCCATGCACCAGCACCACCGTTTCCTGTTGACTCATGAGCGGTACCGCAAAAATAGCGCAGGGATGAACGCGCGAACACCCTCCGTTCCCGGAAGCCGAGGCGTAGGTTTCACCCGTTCACCTGTTCACAGACTTTCAGGCCATTCCGCTCTCGAAGCGCGTCACCGCAGCAGCTTCGAGATGGGCCACGTCTCCCCATGCTTCACAATGCCAGCGTTTGCCGTCGTGGCCGAAAATATTCAGGCTCGCGTTGAGCAGCGGCACCGGGCGCGGCTGTTCCAGCGTAAGCGCGTTTGCCGCGCGATACAGTATGTCGAGAACCAGACCGTGCGTCACCACCACAACCCGCTCGCCGGCATGGCGCCCGGCCAGTTCGTTCAGGCAGGCGAGGCAGCGCTCGCGAAACTGCAGCGCGCTCTCGCCGCCGGGCACGGCGTAAGCCGGATCGCGGCTCCTGAAGCAAAGGAACTCCCGCGGATAATTGCGCTCGATCTCGTCCCCCGTCAGCCCTTCGAACACGCCAAAATGCCGTTCGCGCAAGCGTGTGTCCACGATGATACTGCGCCCCGTTGCATCGGCAACGCTCTGCGCCGTCCGGTGCGCACGCCCGAGATCGCTGCTGTAGAGCGCGCCGAACTTCTCGTCTCTGAAGCGTCGGCCCAGCTGGCGCGCCTGGCGCTCCCCCACTTCGGTCAGCGGACTGTCCTGCTGACCCTGCATGCGGTGCTCGCGGTTCCACACGGTTTCGCCGTGCCTGATCAGAATAAGCCGGGTCATTTTGAAAAGTTCAAATGGACAGGATTAACAGGATTTACAAGATCAGATCAAAAACATGAAAAACAATCTTGTGGAATTGGGGTTGGCCCTGAAACTTGGTTTTAATCCTGTTGATCCTGTTAATCCTGTCTATTTGTCTTTGCCCTGGCACGTTCGCGATTGAGAATCTCCATGGTGCCCATCAGCGCATCCTCGCAGCGTGCCTCCTCCTTCGCGATCGACTCGTCGGTCCAGTCATGGAAGCCTTTTATGCGAACTCCTTTATCTGCTCCTGCCGGACCCGAGGGTACCTTTGAATGTCGATTTGTTACGTATCGCTTCGCGCTCCGCATTGCGTGCTTCCCGCGCCTGGCGCGTAGCGGCGTCCTCTTTTTCACGCGCCTTGCGGCGCAACGCGCGCGCCTCGGCGCCCAGTTTGTGCTGCTCTGCCCGCTGCCTGCGCTCGGCCTGGAGCGCTTGTTTCTGCGCCTGTTTTTCCGCGATCAGCCGATCGCGCGCCTGGCGATTCGCCTCGATTTCAGCGGCATCGGCCGGCGGTTTTCTGGCACGGTGTTGCGCAACCCGCTGCGCGGGCTTGCCAGCCGCCCGGCGCCCGGACTTGATACGCTCGCGCTCGGACCGCACACGCTCGCCCTCCTTCCTGCTTTCCGCCCTGGCGCGCGGATCACGCAACTTGCCCAAAGCGTCGCGCGACTGCATGAGATCGGAACGGTCCTTGCGCAGCTGACGCTGCGCCGCGCGTGACTTTGACTGCGCGGCGGCTATCTTCGCCTTGTCCCCGGTTGTGCGCACCGCTTCCAGCGTCTCCCGCTCCTGCTTCAGCCGCTCGCGCGATGCGTTCACGCGCTTCTCGTCCGCCTCGACCTTTTCAGCGGCAGCCTTGATGGCGGCTGCGTTGCCCGCGTCCTGGGCATATGCAGCGGGAGCGATAACCGCTGCCGCGCATACAGTCAGGATCAGGACGCAAGACCTCAGGAGCTTCATGAAGTATTACCGATGCGGGGTTCTCAACATGCTATTTTACCCGCTGCGGTTATACTCTGACGCAACCTGCGCCAAATCACGGAAATCGCAGCCGCCTGCCTGTTCATTATTTGCCGCTTGTCGCCCCCGAAACCATGCCCAGCCCCGAGATCCTGGTTTTAGCGCCGCTGATCATCCTGCTGGCCTATATCATCTTCGGCATCTCGGGTTTCGGTTCCACCCTCATCGCCGTGCCGCTGCTCGCTCACCTGTTTCCGCTGCAGTTCGTGATTCCGGTGGTGGTGGTGCTCGACTGCTTCGGCGCCATCACCATGGGATTGCGGCTGCGCGCCGACGTCAACAAGCACGAACTCCTGCCGCTGGCGCCGTTCATGCTCATCGGCATGGCGGCGGGCGTGTTTCTGCTGCTGCGGCTGCCGGCACACATCCTGCTCGCCTGTCTCGGCGTTTTCGTGCTGGCCTACGGCGCGATCTACGCTTTCGGGCGAGGGTCGGTGGTCCGGCTGGCGCGCTGGTCGGCAGCGCCGCTCGGCTTGTTTGCAGGTGCCACGTCCTCGACCTTCGGCGTGGGTGGTCCGCTTTATGTCTTTTACCTGACCGGACGCGGCGCCACGCCCGGGCAGATTCGCGCGACGATACCGGTGATTTTTATTTTCACCACCATCACGCGCATCGCGCTGTTCGCTACCGCGGGACTCTTCAACCGCGATGTGCTGTTGACGGCGGCATTGCTGTTTCCGGTAATGTTGATCGGTCTTTACACGGGCAATCGCCTGCACGGCCGGCTCAGGCGCGAACATGCCATCCGCATCATCGGCGGACTGCTGGCTGCAAGCGGAGTGTCGCTGCTGCTGCGCGCGCTGCAGTGAGTTCAGCAGCCGAGGTAGGCGGCGATGCGCCGCACGCCTTCCTGCAACCGCGCTATCGACTGCGTGTAAGCGAACCGCACGTGCCGCTGCGGCGCGTTGTCGCCGAAGTCGATGCCGGGCGTAATCGCAACGCCAGCCTTCTCCAGCAGATCGAGCGCGAACGCGTAGCTGTCCTGCGTCAGGCGGCTGCAGCCCGCATAAATATAGAACGCGCCCTGCGGCATCTGCGGAATATCGAAGCCGAGCGCGCGCAGCGCCGGCACCAGGTAATCGCGGCGCGCTTTGAACTCGTCGCGCCGCGCATCGAGCAGCGCCAGGGTTTCGGGCTCGAAGGCGGCGAGCGCCGCATATTGCGAGGGGGTGGGCGCGGCGAGATAGATGTTCTGCGACAGCTTGTCGATTTCACGCACATAGCGCTCGGGCGCCACCATCCAGCCCAGGCGCCATCCCGTCATCTGGAAGTATTTTGATAAACTATTGATTATAAATATATTTTCAGATGCATCCAGCGCGGTCTCCGCTGCCTCTTCATAGACCAGTCCGTGATAGATCTCATCGACCATCAGCACGCCATTGTGCCGCACCGCGAACGCCGCCATCTCGCGCATCGCAGCCGCGGGCACCAGCATGCCGGTCGGATTGGAAGGCGAGGCAACCAGCGCGGCGACGGTGCGGCCGCCCCAGTGCCGCTCCAGCAGTTGCGGCGTGAGCTGATAGTTGCTGTCGGCGCCAACCGCAATGCCCACCGGCTCGCCTTCCATCATGCGCACGAAATGACGGTTGGCCGGATAGCCCGGATCGGCCAGCAGCACCTGATCGCCGGGATCCACCAGCACCGCGATCGCCAGCAGCAGCGCGCCCGACGCACCGGAAGTAATGATGATGCGCGCAGGCGAAACATCAACGCCGTAGCGCGTTTTATAGAAACCGGCGATTTTTTCGCGCAGTGCGGGCAGGCCCAGCGCCGGCGTGTAGTAGAGCTCGCCCTGCTGCAGCGCGCGGATGCCGGCGTCGCAAATGGTGCGCGGCGTCGCAAAATCGGGCTCGCCGATTTCCATATGCACGATGGAACGGCCCTGCGCTTCCAGTGCCCGGGCGCGGGCGAGCAGTTCCATAACATGGAAAGGCTCTATCCCGCGCATGCGCTGCGCGAGCGGGAAAACCTTATCCGCCATAGAGGATTCTTTTCAATGCCCCATTGAGGGGTACACAGAATTCACACAGAACAATTCCCCGCGCGCTCCCCGCCGTCGGCGGCCTGTTGCCTGGCGTCGGCAAACAACTAGAA
>CAKKQX010000295.1 GCA_919902235.1 Burkholderiales bacterium | reverse complement strand
CGCAGCTATGCCCGGATTACCCGCAACGCCGATTAATTTTGGCCGATTCAGCCTTGGCGGCCGTATCACTTTCTTGTCGCGCAGGTATTGCGTCACCACATCCCACACCGGCTCGCCCGAGGCGCCTTCGGCCACCGGCGCCCAGCTTGCGAGCTTGTAGGTTTTGCCGGCTGCGATGGGTTTGCCCTTGAGCGTCATATTGCTGATGCGGCTGCCGATTTTCTGGCGCGGTTCGCAGCTGAAGCGCATGCCGCCGACGCGCGCCATGTCGCCGCCCTGCTGGTAATAGGGGTCGGGGTTGAACAGGTTGTCGCACACGTCTTCGAGGATGTTCTTGATGGTTTCCCCGGTCATTTCGGTGACGGTGACGTACGGGTAGGTGATCGCGGTTTGGTCCATCACGTGTTCCATGGTGATGGTCTGGTTGGGCAGGATGGTGGTGCCCCAGCGGAAACCGGGCGTGAAGGCGATCTCGGCGCCCTTGATTTCCATCAGCGCATCGAGAATGAGCTGGTCGAAGGTGCCGCTGAAATTGCCGCGGCGGTAAAGCAGTCCTTCGCTCACCGCCAGTTTTTCGGCGAGCCTGGCTTCGTGCGGCGCGCGCATCTTCGTGATCAGCGCCGCCATGTCCCTGTCGGCTTCCAGCAGGTTGGCGAACACCGGCAGCAGGCGATAGCGATAATCCCGGACCGCGCCGCCGCGCACGTCCAGATCGAGCACCGCCAGAAACTTGCCGTTGGAGCCGGCGTTGGTGACCAGCGTCTGCCCGCGCGCGTTTTTCACCACTATCGGTTGCGGCACCGCGTCGTGGGTGTGGCCGCCGAGTATGGCGTCGATGCCGGTGACGCGCGAGGCGAGCTTGAGATCGACATCCATGCCGTTGTGCGACAGCAGCACCACCGCCTGCGCGCCATTTGCGCGTACTTGCTCCACCGTCTTCTGCAGACTTTCTTCCTGGATGCCGAAGGTCCAGTCCGCCACCTTGTAGCGCGGATTGGCGATGGGCGTGTACGGAAAAGCCTGGCCGATGATGGCGACCGGCACGCCGTTGATTTCGCGCATCACGTGAGACTTGAACACCGGGTCGCCGAAATCGGCGGTTTTGATGTTCTGGGCGAGAAATTCTATTTTGCCCGCCAGCCCTTTCACGGCTTCCATGACGCGCTCCGCGCCGTAAGTGAATTCCCAGTGACCGGTCATGATCTCCACGCCCAGCAGCGTGGAAGCGTCGATCATGTCCTGTCCCTTGCTCCACAGCGCCGTTGCCGAACCCTGCCAGCTGTCGCCGCCGTCGAGCAGCAGCGCGCCGGGCCGTTGCGCGCGCACGCGCCTGACCAGCGTTGCCAGATGCGCGAAGCCGCCGACCCTGCCGTAAGTGCGCGCGGCATTTTCGAAATCGAGGTGGGTGAGGGCGTGCGCGAGCCGCGAACCGGCGGCGATTTTGAAATGCTTGAGCAGCGCCTCGCCGACCAGATGCGGCGGCTTGCCGCGGCTGCCGTGCAGGCCGAGATTGACATCGGGCTCGCGGAAATGAATCGGCAGCAACTGCGCATGGCAGTCGGTAAAGTGCATCAGCGTCACGTTGCTGCCGGACTTCGGCAGATCATAGAGGCCGTCCATCCGCTGTGCCGACCAGCCTGATGCGCCGTGGAGGCTCAGGCCGGAGCCCGCTGCCACCGCGAGTATCTGCATAAATTCGCGCCGCGACATTGACATGGTGATGTGTCCTGACAGGTCTGAAAAAAGAGGCTTGGTTGCCCAAGCCTCCGGGGATTTCACTTGGAGCGCTTATTGAGAATTCAACCAATACATAACGCCGGCGCGGATCATCAGGAGCCTCCCTCACCCTCGGCCCCTCTGCTCCGCTTCAAGTGTTCCCTTGTCCCGGAGAGGCAGGGGTATCTACACATCTCCACTACACGGCCCCCTCGCCCGCCTTGGGGCGGGAGAGGGTGGGGGAGAGGGTAGGGGAAGCGCA
>CAKKQX010000294.1 GCA_919902235.1 Burkholderiales bacterium | reverse complement strand
CCCGCCCTCTCCCGCCCCAAGGCGGGCGAGGGGGTTTCTTTGAGATGTGTAGATATCTATGTATTGACAGGCAGGGCGCACGCCGCAGCGGCGTCGCGCCATCTTATCCAATTCCCATATTTTCAGCGGGAGCTGCATTCATGAGCGACGCCATATTTCATGGCACCACCATATTATCCGTGCGGCGCGACAGGCGCGTGGCGCTGGGTGGTGATGGCCAGGTCACGCTCGGCAATGTTGTGGTCAAGGCAAGCGCGCGCAAAGTGCGGCGCCTGTATCACGACAAGCTGCTCGCGGGTTTTGCCGGCGGCACGGCCGATGCGTTCACGCTGTTCGAGCGTTTCGAGGCCAAGCTCGAAAAGCATCAGGGCAATCTGATGCGTTCGGCTGTGGAACTCGCCAAGGACTGGCGCACCGATCGCATGCTGCGTCGCCTGGAAGCCATGCTTGCGGTCGCCGATCAGGAGCACTCGCTGATCATCACCGGCAACGGCGACGTGCTGGAGCCGGAACTCGGGGTGGTTGCGATAGGCAGCGGCGGTTCGTTTGCGCAGGCAGCGGCGCGCGCGTTGCTCGAAAATACCGACTTGCCGCCGGAGGAGATCGTGAAAAAAGCGCTGACCATCGCCGGCGATCTGTGCATCTACACCAACCAGCAGCACGTCATCGAGATTCTTGAGTGAGCAGTCAGCGGCAAGCGGAAGTTTCGTTTCGATAGCCGCCGTTACCGCTCACCGTTTACCGCATACGCATATGAGCAAAATGACTCCGCAGGAAATCGTCCATGAACTGGACAAGCACATCATCGGCCAGCATGAGGCCAAGCGCGCGGTTGCGGTCGCGCTGAGAAACCGCTGGCGCCGGCAGCAGGTGGACGAACCGCTGCGCCACGAAATCACGCCCAAGAACATCCTGATGATAGGCCCGACGGGGGTGGGCAAGACTGAAATTGCGCGGCGGCTGGCGCGGCTGGCCGAAGCGCCGTTCATCAAGGTGGAAGCCACCAAATTCACCGAGGTCGGCTACGTCGGGCGCGATGTCGATTCCATTATCCGCGACCTGGCGGAGACCGCGATCAAGGACATGCGCGAGCACGAAATGCGCAAGGTGAGCCATCAGGCCGAGGACCAGGCCGAAGAGCGCATACTCGACGTGCTGCTGCCGCCTGTGCGCGAAACCGGATTCACGGCCGCTTCCGCGCCAGCCGCTGCTGACGGCGATAACACGACGCGCCAGAAATTTCGCAAGAAGCTGCGCGAGGGCGCGCTCGACGACAAGGAGATTGAAATCGAGGTCGCCGCCGCCCAGGCGCATATGGAAATCTTCGCGCCGCCCGGCATGGAAGACCTGACTTCGCAGATACAGGGCATGTTCCAGAATCTCGGCACCGGCCGCAAGCGAACGCGCAAGCTCAAGATCAAAGACGCCATGAAGCTGCTGTCCGAGGAAGAAGCGGCCAAGCTCATCAACGACGAAGATCTCAAGCTGCGCGCGATCGCCAACGTGGAACAAAACGGCATCGTGTTTCTGGACGAGATCGACAAGATTGCGATGCGTTCCGAGGTGTCGGGCGCGGACGTTTCGCGGCAGGGCGTGCAGCGCGATCTGCTGCCGCTGGTGGAAGGCACGACGGTATCGACCAAATACGGCATGATCAAGTCCGATCACATCCTGTTCATCGCCAGCGGTGCTTTCCATTTCGCCAAGCCGTCGGACCTGATTCCCGAACTGCAGGGACGGCTGCCGATTCGTGTCGAACTCGCGAGCCTTACGGTCGCCGATTTCGAGCAGATCCTGACCAATACCGACGCCTGCCTCACGCTTCAGTATCAGGCTTTGCTCGCGACCGAGGATGTCAAACTCGATTTCCGTCCCGATGCGATCAAGCGTCTCGCCGAAATCGCCTGGCACGTCAATGAAAAGACCGAGAATATCGGCGCGCGCCGGCTTTATACCGTGATGGAGAGACTGCTCGAGGAGATTTCTTTCAATGCGGCCAGGCACACCGGCGAAACCATCGTCATCGATGCCGCTTATGTCGATGACCGGCTCAACAGCCTGGCGCAGAGCGAGGATCTGGCGCGCTACGTGCTGTGACGCGGGGGTGGCACAGAATCTTATATAAGATATTGTTTTTATTAAATATTTTATATTCTCTGCTAGCGGGACAATACCATGGGTTTGATGCCCAGCGTCTGGCTGATGCGGTCGGCAACGTGCTGCGCCTCGGCCTGGTTGGCATAAGGGCCGGCATGCACGCGGAACAGGCCGTCTTTCGGCAGCACCTGCAGTGATTGGCCCAGCCACTCGGCCTGGGATCTGAGCCGCGCAAGATAGTTATCGGCATTTTCCTTTGAACCAAACGCGCCAAGCTGCAGATAAAGACCGCTGGCGTCGCTGCTCATCGGCACCGGCGGCGCAGCGGCCGCCGGCTGCGTTTCGATTGCAGGCAGCGGCGCGGCAATAAGCCCGGGTTCCTGCGCGGCAAGCGGCGCCTGCTGGATCAGTCTGGGCGCGGCAGCAACGGTGTTTACGCCGGGAAGAATGCTCTCCACTTCCACCATTGCGCTGCCCCCCGCCAGCACGCCCAGCCGGTGCGCTGCGGTGTAGGACAGGTCGATCAGCCGGCTGTCGATGAATGGGCCGCGATCATTGATGCGCACCACCACCGTTCTGCCATTGGCAAGGTTGGTGACGCGCGCATAACTCGGAATCGGCAGGATGGTATGCGCGGCGGTCATGCCGTACATATCGTAAATCTCCCCCGATGAAGTCTGCCTGCCGTGGTAGCGGCGCCCGTACCAGGAGGCGACGCCGCGCGCCTTGTAGGGCTGCAGCGAAGTCATCGGTGTGTAGTTCCTGCCCATTACGGTGTAGGGGCGGGCGCTGCCGCGATGCAGGGGTTCCGGCCTGGGCACCGCATCCGGAATGCGATCGATATCCGCAGGCGGCCGGTCGCCGGGACCATCGTCGAGGTAATAGCCGCCGCCGCGCGCCGACGGTGTGGATGACGGCGTTTTCGATGCCGTGGATTCGCGCCTGGCAGCGGTGCCGCAGCCGGCGAGCGCGATTGCGGCGAGCGCCGCAATCGCGCACAGAGAGGCGAGGCGAGAGGCGAGAGGCGAGAGGCGCTCCCGCTTCGGACTTGGCGGTATCCCATGCTTTCCCTCCTCACTCATGTCTGCACCAGCTTCTTGTGCGTGGCGATGCTCATCAGTATTCCAAGACCGAGACAGATCGTCACCAGCGAAGTTCCGCCGTAACTGATCAGCGGCAGCGGCACACCCACCACCGGCAAAATGCCGCTGACCATGCCCATATTGACGAACGCATAGGTAAAGAAGGTGAGCGTGACCGCGCCGGCCAGCAGGCGTGCGAACAGCGTGGGCGCATTGGCGGTAATCGCCAGGCCGCGGCCGATCACCAGCAGGAACAGCAGCAGCAGCAGCAGGTTGCCGATCAGCCCGAACTCTTCCGAAAACACCGCGAAGATGAAATCGGTGGTGCGCTCAGGGATGAAGTCGAGATGGGTCTGCGTGCCTTTCATCCAGCCCTTGCCGGTGAGCCCGCCGGAGCCGACCGCAATCGTTGATTGTATGGTGTGATAACCGGCGCCCAGCGGATCCTGCGTCGGATCGATCAGCGTCAGAATGCGCTGACGTTGATAATCATGCAGCAGCGACCACAGCAGAGGCAGGCTGGCAAGCCCGGCGGCGCTCAACCCGATGATGATTTTCCAGGAGAGTCCGGCGAGAAACAGCACGAAAAATCCCGCTGACGCGATCAGCATCGCGGTGCCGAGATCGGGCTGGCGCAAAATCAGGCCCACCGGCACCAAGAGCAAGATTGCCGCAACCAGATAATTTCTGATCTTGAGCGTGGCTTCATAGCGGTCAAAGTACCATGCCAGCATCAGCGGCACTGCGATTTTCATCAGCTCCGAGGGCTGGATGCGGGTGATGCCGATGTTCAGCCAGCGCCGCGCGCCGTTGACGATGTCGCCGTATAGTGCGACCGCGATCAGCAGCGCAAGGCCGAGCAGGTAAACCGGCAGTGACAGGCGCAGCAGGACATGCGGGGGAATATTGGCGAAAATCCACATTACGCCCAGCGCCACCATCATATTGAGCGCCTGATTGCCGACGCGGGCCAGGCTGGCGTTGGACGCGCTGAACAGCACGACGAGCCCGGTCGCCATCAGCAGCAGTACCCCGCCCAGCAGCAGGCCGTCCACGTGCCGCGTCAGGTAATTGGCGATGCGCTTAATAAGCGGATGCATCTTCGACTTCCGGCGCCGGCTGTGCCGGCTTTTTGCCAAGCAGGTAATAGTCGAATACCTGGCGCGCGATGGGAGCGGCCGCGCGCGCGCCGAAGCCGCCGTTCTCGACGATTACCGCCAGCGCAATTGTCGGCTTGTCCGCAGGCGCAAACGCGATGAATAATGAATGGTCGCGGTAGCGCTCCTGCACCCTGCTTTCGACATATTTCTCGCCCTGTTTGATGCCCACCACCTGCGCGGTACCGGTTTTGCCGGCGCTGGTGTATCCGGCGCCGGCGAACACGCGCGCGCCGGTGCCCTCCCTGTTCACGCCGATCATCGCCTGTTTGACCACCGCAATATACTCCGGCTTCAGGTCCGGCGTGGGCAGCGGCCTGGGCTCGATTTTCGTGCGTTCGCGCGAACGCGCATTTTCAATGAAGTCGACAATATGCGGCCGGAACATCACGCCGTCATTGGCAAGCGTTGCCGTCGCGACCGCAAGCTGCAGCGGAGTATAGGAATTGTAGCCCTGACCGATACCGACGCTGATGGTTTCCCCCGCATACCATTTCTGTTTGAAACGGCGCATTTTCCATTCCTGCGAGGGCAATATGCCGGCCGACTCGCCCGGCAGGTCGATGCCGGTGCGGCTGCCGAAACCGAACAGCGGCATGAATCGCGAGATGGCATCTATGCCCAGATCGTTGGCAAGCATGTAGTAATAAACGTCGGATGACACGACGATCGACTTGTGCATGTCGACCTGGCCGTGGCCTCCGGGACGGCTGTCGCGGAACTGGCGTCCGCCGAACATGAAATAGCCGGGATCCTGTATGACCTGCTGCGGTGTGCGTTTGCCGTAGAACAGCGCGGCGAGCGCCATGAATGGCTTGAAGGTCGAACCGGGCGGATAGGTGCCGGCGAGCGCACGGTTGATCATCGGCCGGTCGGGCGAGGTGTTGAGCTCGTTCCAGCTTTGCGTGTCTATGCCGTCGACGAACAGGTTGGGATCGAAGCCCGGCTTGCTGACGAAGGCAAGCACGCCGCCCGTTTCGGGTTCGATCGCAACGAGGGCGCCGCGGCGCTCGCCGAAAGCCTTGTTTACGACTTCCTGCAGCCTGGCGTCGAGCTTCAGCACCAGGTTGTCGCCGGATTCCGGCGGCGTGCGCGACAGCGTGCGCACCGCCCGTCCGCCGGAATCCACTTCGACTTTCTCCACGCCGGTCGTGCCGTGAAGCAAACTCTCGTAGCTCTGCTCCAATCCCAGCTTGCCGATGTGAGTGGTGCCACGGTAGGTGGCCATCATGTTATCGGCCTCGATCTGGTCGAGCTCGCGCTGGTTGATGCGGCCAATGTGGCCGATGACATGCGAGAACATTTCACCCTGGGGGTAGTGGCGGAACGGGCGCGCGTTGATTTCCACGCCCGGGAAACGGTAACGGTTTGCGGCAAAGCGCGCGATTTCCTCGTCGGAGAGGCGCGTGCGGATCGGCAGGCTCTCGAAATTCCTGCTTTCCTCCAGCAGCTTCCTGAAGCGCCGCCGGTCTTTGGGGGCGATTTCAATCAGCGTGGAGAGCTCGTCGATGAGCGCGTCGAGATCCCGCACCTTGCCGGGCGTGATCTCCAGCGTATAGGCCGAATAATTATGCGCAAGCACGATGCCGTTGCGGTCGGCGATGATGCCGCGGTTGGGCGCGATGGGCAAAATGGAAATCCGGTTGGCCTCGGCCAGCGTGTGGAAATGCTCGTACTGAACCACCTGCAGGTAGAAAAAGCGCCCGAAGAGCAGCGCAAACATGGCCAGCACGAATCCCGTCGCTACCACCAGCCGCCACCGGAAATGGTGGATCTCGAGCGGCGCGTTGCGCATCTCGACGCCGGGATTGACCAATAGTTCAGACATGGTCGGGATCGGATCTGGGGTGCTGTGGCAGTTTAAGCAGCGCCGAGAGCAGCGGCCACAACAGGCCTGCTACGAAGCTTCCTATGAAATACCGGTATCCCGGAAAGTCGGCGCCGGCCAGCAGCCTGACGCCCAGCACGATGAGATCGTTGAACAGCAGCAGCGGTATCACGTGCAGCATCTGCGGCGCGAGACTGAACCGCAGCACCCGGTGGTGCAGCACGATAGCGGCATAGGCGATGACCGAATAGGCCAGCGCGTGCTGACCGAACAGGCTGCCGTCAGCCACGTCCATCATGAGGCCCAGCAGCCAGGCCATGGTAAAACCGATCTTGCGCGGCTGCTCGATGCACCAGTAAAGCACGACGAGCGCCACGAAATCGGGCTTGAACCACAGCCACCAGCCCGACCACGGCAGCAGATTCAGCAGCAGGGCGCCGATCAGCGTCAGGAAAATGAAAGACGATTTGACCGGCAGCAGGATTTCCTGCGACGCGAGGGGACGCGGATAAATCATCCGCTTCTCCGCGATTTTTTGGCGCGTACCGGTTTTTCTTCTTCAGCCGGGCGCGCCGGCAGTTGGCGCTCGGCGCTGACCACAAGCACCTGCGCATGGTTATTGACGCCTGCCAGCGGCCTGCAGGTAATGCCCGCAAACGGGTAAGCCGCGTTGCGTTCGACGTTGGTCACCTCGGCAACCGGCAGCCCCGGGGGATAAACGCCGTCGATGCCGGAAGTGACCAGTCTGTCGCCGTTCTGAAAATCGGCGCTGTGCGGAACAAAACGCATCTCAAGCACGCCGTCGTTGCCGGTGCCCGCCAGTATGCCCCGGGTGCCGTTGCGCAGATTCTGCACCGGCACGACGTGGCCCTTGTCGGTGATCAGATTGACTTCCGACAACCAGGGGTAGGCGCGGGTAACCTGGCCGATGACGCCGATATGGTCGATCACCGGCTGCCCGTTCTGCACGCCGTGCTGCGAGCCCCTGTCGATTACGATGCGCCGGGAAAAAGGGTCACGGGCGGCGTAGAGCACTTCCGCCAGCATCGATTTCACGGCAATCTGCCCGCGAGCGCCGAGAAGATTGCGCAGATGCGCGTTTTCCGCCCGCAACACCTGCAATTGCTGCAGTGCCACTGCGTTTTCGGCGTTCTGCTGCGCCAGCCGCGTTTTGTCGGCGCGCAGCGAATCATGGGTAACGAAGAATTCGCCGATGCGTTGTGCGATGCCTGCGGGTGCGGCTGCAATACGCTGCAGCGGGTAAAGGGCTACGGACGTGATCTGGCGCAGTGTTTCGAGATACCTGAATTGCGTGTCAGTGACGAGCAGTGCGATCGACAGCAGCGAAAAAATCAGCAGTCGGACAAGAGGGGTGGGGCCGGTATTGAAAAACGGTGGGGGCTGATGTTCCATTCAGACGCAAGGCGCAAGGCGCAAGGCGTGAGGAGCAAAGCCGCTCATGCTGAATTTACGCCTCGCTCCGCACACATTACGCTTCACTCAATCGTTGGTGAAAATGCCGCCCAGCCGATCGACGTTTTCGAGCGCCTTGCCGGAACCGCGCACGACGCAGGTGAGCGGATCGTCGGCAATGACCACCGGCAACCCGGTCTCTTCCATCAGCAGCCTGTCAATGTCGCGCAGCAGCGCGCCGCCACCGGTCAGCACCATGCCTTTTTCCGCGATGTCGGCGGCCAGCTCCGGCGGCGTTTGTTCCAGCGCGGATTTGACGGCACTGACGATGCTGTTAAGCGGATCGGTCAGCGCTTCCAGTATTTCGTTGCTGGAGATCGTGAAGCTGCGCGGAATGCCTTCGGCGAGATTGCGTCCTTTGACTTCCTTTTCGCGCACTTCGGAGCCGGGAAAGGCGGAGCCGATTTCCTTTTTGATCTGTTCGGCGGTGGTCTCGCCGATCAGCATGCCGTAGTTGCGGCGGATGTAGTT
>CAKKQX010000293.1:228-19390 GCA_919902235.1 Burkholderiales bacterium | reverse complement strand
AAATTAAGGTGAGGCGCCTTAGTGGTTTCGGAACTGCGGCATGCACGGTAGAAACGCAGCTCCCGCTAATTTCGCCAGACTTCCCAGAAATACAAAATTGCCACCGAGGCACAATCAACCTTGAACTCGAGACACCATTGATCGTGGCACTTCCAGATCACCGGACGAAGCCAATTAAATGGAAGGCAGCTTTAAAAACTGGGGAGATCTTTGATTTCGTCCGCATCGAGTTAGAGGTACCATATGGCGGCGCTAGGCATCCTGCGTGGTTATACATCGCTCACAACTCCCAGCACCGAAAAAATCTAAGGGTTCATGAGGTGATTGCTGCTCATATTGACTTCGGCAATCATCAGATTCTTGGTGTTGCCATTAAACGAAACTGCAAATATTTGCCCTACCGAGAAAACCCTCTATTTGTTGTCGTGTGACCTGAACTGCGAGCGTAGCTTATGATTAATGCAATATTTTCACCCCCTGAATAGAGATAATAAAATTGCTCCGCGCGCCCTGCGCCTATCCCCGCGGCAAGACCGCGGGGTATTACGGCGCAGAAAAACAAAAACGGCGCGCTACGCCAACGTCAAGAACAAAAACTAGAATCCTCCCCGTGCCAAGAGCACGGGGAATTGCAAGTTAAATCAGAGATGAAAAATCGATTCGAACTTTCCTGCTTCGTGCAAGGCGGAATACGTCTGGAAATCCTGATCGACGAGTACTGCATCAAAACTTGATCAGCATCGTAATCCCGTTGGGGAGATGCACTGGGCACAGATAAGTCACGTTATCGCCACTGCTGCCGGTGGCCGTTTTACCACTCTGTTTCGCTACTCTTTGTCGCCACCGCCCAAATTGAAAATAATCGTGTTTCCGGTTTTCTCGCGATACATCCGTAACTCTTTCCTGCCATCGCGGGTTTCAGCTCTGCGGCTGATTGTGCTTGAGCTAGAATGCGTGCATACCCGACATAACTGGTTCGCTGATGAGCCTCAAACCCGTCTCGCTGGCCAAGACCACCCGCCCCAGCTTTTCCGGCGTGCTGCCGCGCGAACGATTGTTTGGGCTGCTGGATGACGCGCGACGCAGCCCGGCCATATGGATTACCGGTCCGCCCGGCTGCGGCAAGACCACCCTCGCCGCAAGCTACCTTGAACACCGCAAGCCCGCCTCGCTCTGGTACCAGATCGATGAGAGCGACACCGACGTCGCATCCTTCTTCTATCACCTGGGCCTGGCACTGAAGGAAAGCCCCGCGCGCAAAATGGTGCGCCTGCCGGAGCTTACGCCCCAGCACCACGCGGGCCTGAGCGCATTCACCCGGCGTTATTTTCAGGCGCTCTACCAACAACTCGGCCACCCGTTCGCAATTGTGTTCGACAGCTATCATGAGGTTCCCCCGCAATCGCCGCTGCACGAAGTAATGCTGGTGGCACTGTCCGAAGTTCCGACAGGCGGTTCGATCATGCTGATCAGCCGCAGCGACCCGCCAGTCTCGATGGCGCGCCTGCGCGCTAACCGCGCCATCGAAGTGGTGGGATGGCGCGAGCTGCGGCTCACCCAGGAAGAGTTCAACGCAATTGTAGCCCAGCGCGGACGTCAGCTGTCCCCGGAAATGCTGGCTGAGCTTTACGACAAAACACAGGGTTGGGCCGCCGGCCTCGTGCTCATGCTTGAGCAGGCGGCAACCAGTTCGCTGCATGCCGCCTCGGATCTCTCCACCCCGCAACTTGTTTTCGATTATCTCGCCGGCGAGATTTTCCAGAAAACCGACAGCGGCGCCCAGGAACTGCTGCTCACCACCGCTTATTTGCCGCAGATGACCGCCGACATGGCCTGCACGCTGTCCGGTCAGAGCGATGCCGGCGAGCGGTTGGCCGATATGTACCGCAACAACTATTTCATGACGCTCAAGCAGGCGCATCCGCAACCGGTATATGAATACCACCCGCTGTTGCGCGAGTTCGTGCTGTCGCGCGCCAACGCGACATGGAGCAAGGAAAGGCGGCAGCAACTGCAGCGGGCATCGGCCGAACTGCTCGAGGCCGCGGGACTGGTCGCCGAAGCGGTGCTGCTGCTGCGCGCCATTGGCGACTGGGAACATATTGGAATCGTCATACGCCGCCATGCGCGCGCCATGCTGGATTCCGGGCGCAGTGAGACCCTGGCCCAATGGGTGGAGGCACTGCCAAAGGAGGAGCAGGAACGCAATCCCTGGACCCTCTACTGGCTGGCAGTCACCCGCATGCATATCTCGCCGCGCGAAAGCCGCCTGCTGCATGAACGCGCATACGGGCTGTTCAGCCGCCAGACCGAGCCCGACCCGCGCGGTTTGCTGCTTGCCTGCTCGGGCGCGATGGATGCCATCCTCTACGAAGTCGACGACTTCTCGCTGCTCGATCGCTGGATTGCGATCATGGAGCGCCTGCTGCGCGAGCAACCCGGTCTGATCCCGGGTCCGGTCGAAGCGCGCATCACCTGCAGCCTGTTCACTTCCATGGTGGTACGCCAGCCGCATCACCCCGAAATAGAACAATGGGGCGATCGCGCCTACCGCGCCTCGCTTGCCCAGTCCGACGTCAACGTGCGCATGTCAGTTGAACCGCGCGTGGCGCTCGGCATTGCCTACGGTGGGCACTTCCCCAAGGCGCGGAAGATTATCGAGGGCATTCACAAGCTCATCGCACAGAGCGAAATACCGCCCGTTGCACTCACCATGCTCAAGCTGGTCGAGGCCACGTATTTCATGCTGACGGCGCAGCGCGAACCCTGCCTCAAGACCGTGCATGAAGGTCTGGAGATCGAGCGTTCCGAGGGCATCAACGTGTTTTCGCATCAACTGCTTGCGTACGGGGCCGGTGGCGCGCTCGCGGCGGACGATCTCGATACTGCGGAAAAGTTTCTCGACCAGTCAGCCGCGCTTCCCGGAACGGCTGCGCGCTTCGATCTGTGCCTGCATCATCTTTTCTCGACATGGCTCGCGATCCGCCGCAACGATGCCGTGCGCGCGTTCCAGCAGCAGAAACTCGCGCTGCGGCTGGCCATTGAAGTCGGCTGTCCGGTGTTCGAGGTGTTGTGCCGCATCGCCTCGGCAAATGCGCTGTACGAAGCGAAGGAACAGCGCGCAGCGTTCGACCAGTTCCAGCAGGTTTACGGCATCGCGCGCCACATCCGCAATCATCTGCTCGAGTTCACCGGCCTGATGAACTATGCATACCCGGCGCTCGACAGCGGGCGCCGGCCGCGCTCCGGGATGCGCGCGCTGCGCCAGGCGCTTGCCGTGGGCAAGCCACGCAACTACCTGAGTTTCCTGCTGTGGCGTCCGCAACCGCTGGCCCGGCTTTGCAGCATTGCCCTGGAAAACGGCATCGAGCCTGAATTCGTCGCCAGACTGATAGCCGAACGCGGCCTTGCCCTCGACGCCTCCACTTCCGCGCTGCTCGACTGGCCCTGGCCGCTGCGCGTCTGCTCGCTTGGACAGTTCCGCGTTTTGAAGAACGGCGAACCCATCGCCTTCACCGGCAAGGCGCAACGCCGGCCGTTCGATTTGCTCAGGGTCGTCATCGCTTACGGCGGGCGGGACGTGAGCGAGGAGCGCGTCACCGAAGCGCTGTGGCCGCGCATCGACGGCGACTCCGCGCATCGCTCCTTTACCACCACGCTGCACCGGCTGCGCAAGCTGCTGGGCGAGGATCGCGCGATCACGCTCTCCGAAGGCAAGCTCACGCTGGACGGGCGCCACATCTGGGTGGATGTCTGGGCCTTCGATCAGATTGTCGCGCGCGTCAACCAAGCGTTACGCGCACCGCCGGAACAGGAGGCGTCCGGCAAGTTCGGTGAACTCGCCAACCGGCTGCTGGAGTTGTATAGCGGCGTCTTTCTCGGCAATGAACCGGAAGCGGCGTGGTGCCTGCCGCTGCGCGACCGCCTGCGTCACCGCTTCATTCGCACACTGGGAGATATCTGCCGTCACTGGCAGCAGGCAGGCAAGCCGGAAAATGCGGTGGACCTGCTGGAGCGCGCTCTGGAACTCGACGGCACGGCCGAAACGCTCTACCGCAATCTCATGCTGTGTTACTCCCAGGCCGGACAACGTGCGGAAGCGCTTGAAACTTTCAACCGCTGCCGCAGTATGCTCGCCGCCAATTTGGGCACGGAACCCTCCCCGGAAACCACCGTTGTTTACACCAGTCTGGCGCATCCGACCTAGCCTGTGCTTCCCCCGGACGCATCTCATCAGTGGTTCGCTACCCCGATGTCAGTTTTAACATATTGTTTTTACAATGGAATATCATTAGTAACCGATCGGTAACCCTGGTGTAAGTCATCTGCAACCAGGCGCGCACCATGATGCCCTCCGTCGCGCAACTTACCAGCAAGTTTGAAGCACAACACCGCTGATGAGCCACTGCGACACACCAGATTAATCATTAAGGAGGCACCATGAATATCCGCGACTTCGTAAATCGTGAGCAGGGAAACAGTTTCAGGCGCTTTACCGCTGCAATGTTCTTGCCTGCACTCTCACTCTCCGGCTGCTACGTCATGCCGGTCGGCCAAGGTGCGGACGGCTCGACCTACTACGCCTATTCGCCGGTGCCCGTCGTGCCCGCACGCGGCGCCGCCAACGGCACACAACCTGTCGTCGTGCCGGGCGGGCCGATGCCGGCGGTGCTCAACGTCAAGCTTTATCCCAGCAACGATCTCGCCAACCAGACCGGCGTGCTCACCGGACAGGTCACCAACATGATGACCGGCAAGGGCCGCTTCACCTTCAATTACCAGGGCGAGACGCTGGTAGGCGAGGCAACCCGCGTCGCCAACGACGAACGGCGTGGCGTGGCGAGCGCCTACGGTGGTCGCGGCATGTTCGCGCGCTGCGAGTACCAGATGAGTTCGCCGCACATGGGTGCCGGCACCTGCACCTTCTCCAACGGCGCGCAGTACCAGGTACACATCGGCAGCTAAGCGCTGAGCATCTCAGCACGGGTCTGCGGCGGTCAGGAAGCCGCCGCGGACGCCTGCGCCGGGAACTAGGATGTCTGTGCTAACATCGTGTCACTTTTCCGGGCACGAAATTCATAAGTGGAAACTTCCGACGCAGGGCCAGAAGGGGGAGCCGGCAGTTCTGCAATCAGCGCTGATGCCCTGATCGAAACCATACGGCAGCTCGCCGCCGAACTGCATCCCTCGCGCACCGCCATAGCCTCATCCCTCGACGGCCGGCTGGAGCAGGATTACGGCTTCGACAGTCTGGGACGGGTCGAGCTGTTCCTGCGTATCGAGCGGCGCTTCGGCGTGAGCCTGCCCGAAACCGTGATGGCCGGCGCCGAAACGCCGCGCGACCTGCTGCGCGCGATGCTCGCGGCGAGTCCCGTGCACCACGGCCAAGCTGAAACACTGGCACGCGTGTCTGCGCTTGTCACCGAGTCGGAAACACCGGACGTAGCCGGCACGCTGCCCGAAGTACTGGCATGGCACGTGCAACGGCACCCTGACCGTCCGCACATCGTGCTGCAGGACGACACTGGCAGCGAGCGCACCGTCACCTATGCCGAACTCGACCAGCGCGCGCGCGCCATTGCCGCCGGTCTCATCGGGCACGGGCTGGAGCCAGGGCAGGCAGTAGCCATCATGCTGCCCACCGGCGTCGAGTACTTCTACAGCTTCTTCGGCATCCTGCTCGCCGGCGGCATTCCCGTGCCCATCTATCCGCCGGCGCGCGCCTCGCAGATCGAAGACCATCTGCACCGCCACGCCGGCATCCTCTCGAACGCGCTCACGAGAATCCTCATCACCGTAGCGCAGGCCAAGCCGCTGGCGCTGCTGCTCAAGCCGCGCGTGGACACGTTGGCGCAAATCGTCACGCCGGACGAGCTGCTGCGGCCCGGCGCGCCCGCCGCCGCGCACCGCGCGAAGCCGCAGGACATCGCGATGCTGCAGTACACCTCCGGCAGCACCGGCAATCCCAAGGGCGTGGTGCTGACGCACGCCAATCTGCTCATCAACATCCGCGCCATGGGCCGCGCGCTGCGCGTGACGCCGGACGACGTGTTCGTGAGCTGGCTGCCGCTCTACCACGACATGGGACTGATCGGCGCGTGGATGGGCAGCCTGGTCTACGGCTTCAAGTACCCGGTGATGTCGCCGCTTACTTTTCTGGCACGGCCGGAGCGCTGGCTGTGGAACATACACCGTCACGGCGGCACGCTTACCGGCGGCCCTAACTTCTGCTACGAACTGTGCCTGCGCAAAATCCACGACGCGGACGTCGAAGGACTCGATCTCTCCAGCTGGCGCTTCGCCTTCAACGGTGCCGAGCCGGTGTCGCCCGAAACGATGGAGGCGTTCACGCAGCGCTTTGCGCGCTACGGCTTCAGACGCGAGGCGATGGCCCCGGTGTACGGACTGGCGGAAGCCACGCTGGGTGTGGCTTTCACGCCGCCCATGCGCGGCGTCAGGCTCGATCGCGTGGACAAGCATCAGTTCATGCATAGTGGGCGTGCGGTGCCGGTGCCGCCGGAGCACAAAGACGCTCTGGTCCACGTCGCATGCGGCCTGCCGGTTCCCGGCCACCAGATACGCGTGGTGGATAGCGCCGGCCGCGAACTGCCGGAGCGCGAGGAAGGCCATATCCAGTTCACGGGTCCCTCTGTCACCAGCGGCTACTACCGCAATCCTGAAGCGACGCGCGAGCTGCTGCACGGCGAGTGGATGAACACCGGCGACTACGGTTACATCGCGCAAGGCGACATCCACATCACCGGCCGCATCAAAGACACCATCATCCGCGCCGGCCGCAACATCCATCCCTACGATCTGGAAGAGACAGTTGGCAATCTCGAAGGCATGCGCAAAGGCTGCGTGGCGGTGTTCGGCAGTCGCGACGCGCGCGCCGGCACCGAAAAAATCGTGGTGCTGGCCGAGACGCGCGAGTCTGATCCCGCGCGCCGCGAAGCGCTGCTAACGCGCATCAACGAACTCGCGGTCTCCCTCATCGGCATGCCGGCGGACGACATCCTGCTCGCGCCGCCCGGCACCGTGCTCAAGACCTCGAGCGGCAAGATCCGCCGCGCAGCGAGCCGCGAGGCATACGAGCGCGGCGGCTTCAGCGGCACGCGCGCCGTTTGGTGGCAGGTGGCGCGGCTCACCTGGTTGGCGCTGCTGCCGCAGGTGCGGCGCACGCTGCGCAGCGCAGGCGGTCTGCTCTACGGCGCCTATGCGCTGTTTCTTCTCGGCGTCATGGGCGGGCTGACCTGGCTTGCCTGCGCAGTGCTGCCGCGACCGGACTGGTGCTGGCAAGTGAGCCACCGCATGGCGCGCGCCTTCCTGCAGCTCACCGGCATGCCGCTCAGCGTGCGCGGACTCGAGAACATACCGGCCGCACGCACCTGCCTGCTCGCCGTCAATCACGCGAGCTACCTCGACGGCATCATGCTGGCGGCCGCTCTGCCCGAGCCCAGATCCTTCGTCGCCAAGCGCGAACTGCTGGACCACTGGGTGCCGCGCATTTACCTGTCGCGTGTGGGCAGCGTGTTCGTCGATCGGCTCGACGCGCAGCGCGGCGTCGAAGACACCGGCCGCTTCGTCGAAGCCGCGCGCAGCGGCAAATCGCTCGTCGTCTTTCCCGAAGGCACGTTCCGCCGCATGCCGGGCCTGCTGCCCTTCCGCATGGGCGCGTTCGTGGTCGCAGCCCAGGCCGGGGTGCCGGTGGTGCCCGTCACGCTGCGCGGCACGCGCTCCGCGCTGCGCGAAGGCCAATGGCTGTTCCACCGCAGCCGCATCAGCGTCACCTTCAGTGTCCCCATCGAACCGGCAGGCAACGACTGGAATGCGGCGATACAACTGCGCGACGCGACGCGGGCGGAAATTCTGAGATTGTGCGGGGAACCCGATCTCGGTGAAGAAACGTTGCCGCTGCCGGGAAAAACAATGAATGAACAGCATTAAAACCGGTTACCGGCAAAGGCAGACCTTGCGTGCATAGGCTCGCTTCAATGAAGAGCGGAAACTCTCCATGGCCGGATTGCCCGACGTTCCCGGCACCGCTCATCCTGCAGGCGGCAATCTGATGGCAATCGGCGGATAAGCGCAATCCCATTTGTAATAGGTTATTTAGAGCGCACTCTCAGGTTTCATGAACGGCTGGCGGTTACTCTGGCAGTCGTTCAAGGTAGTGCTCACGGACTCAACGTTTTTTGCCCGCATATCGGCGTACAGCAGCGGATTGATGTCTCGCATGCCCCGCACCCTTCCCCGAGTTTATGCGCTTGTGTAAACCGTTGTAACTGCGGATGGGCTACCGCGAGTCACGATACGACCCGGGTTATCGAAGCTTTTCCCTGTTCCTGTTGGCCTGATAACACTGGCACGCTGCGGCTACGAGACCTTTGCGGTCGAGGATGGTTATCGAGCCGCGGCGATATTCGATCAATTGCCGGTGTCGTAAAGCGCCGGCGGCCGCGGTAACACCGACCCGCCGCACACCCAGCATGCTGGCAAGAAACTTCTGCGTCATGCGAAATTCTTTTTTCTGCAAACGATCGAAGGTCATCAGCAGCCAGCGGGCGAGCCGCGCTTCGACCACATGGAAACGATTGCACGCCGCGTTTTGCGCTATCTGGGCCATCAGCGTGTTGGCATAACGGTTCAGTTCCCGCTGCAACGCTGGGTTGCCCTTCAGTTCCCTGAGAAAACGCGCTGCACTCATGCGCATTGCCGTTCCTTCGCCCTGCACCAGCGCACGAACGGACGATACCCGGCTGCCCAATGCGAGCGGAATGCCGAAAAACCCTTCTCTGCCCACCAAGGCGACTTCTAACACCAAATTGCCTTCGCCTACAGCCAGCAGGGAAATGAGGCCGTCGCTGGGAAAATAGACATGCCGAATGGGTTCTCCGGGCTCGTACAGCACTTCCCCAAGAACCAGTGAAACCGGCTCGAGCGCGGCTTGCAGGCGCTGACAGGCCTTCCCGTCCAGGGCCGCAATCAGCATGTTGGAACGAGGGGTGGTCCGGGTGGCAGAGCGCATCGGGCTATCCTTGAGAAGTCGCGTTCTGAATGGAAATCCATCGAACGGCACAAGGGAAGGAGCAGACGCTTACCCGATGTCGCACGTTCATCGCCTATTTATCGGCGATGAACTGGCTGCAGTATACGCACAATACTATGAAAACTCAGGAAAATATCGATCTGCCGGCCGGTCTGCGGTTTCAGTCGATGGATCCTGGTAACAAATGATCGGTTTCTGTTTTCACCACCGCTTGGCACTCGCCTGCCTGCGCCCCAGCCGCGGGCGATCAAGGATGGTGATTTGACTGCGCGTGTAACGGATCAAACCGTCCTTGTGCAGTGCCGCGGCAGCCCCCAAGACGCCGACGCACCGCATGCAGAGCATGTTTGCACCAGTTCCCGGGCGTGCTGAGTTGGTTCGAGGACAGCCGGTCCAGGTTCAATGGGAAAATTGCATTGAAAATGTAACCTGCACTATGTTCGGTAGCGTACATACAGAACACACTGAAAGGAAGATAAAGAAGACCAGTCTTGCACTGCCGCGACCCCGGGGCCAACTGATAGGTGGGATGCAATGAAAGAAATCAGAATTCTCGTCGTGGACGATCACCTGCCTTTCTTGCGCAGTGTCGCCGCGTGGCTGGCAACCCTTCCCGGCGTAAGTCATGTTGCATGCGCGGCATCTTGTCACCAGGCGCTGAGCTTGCTTGATCGCAGCGTCCCGGATCTCGTGCTGACCGATTTCCACCTGAGGGGCACGAACGGATTCGAGCTGACGCGTTACGTCAAGTCCAAGGCGGATGCCGCATGCATAGTGATCATGACGCTCTTCGGCTCCCCGGAATTTCATGCCAAGGCGATCAGGATTGGTGCGGATCACTATATAGACAAGAAGCACCTGTTTTACGAGCTGCCGCGATTCCTGGCGCAGCGGTTTGACATCGGTCAGCCGTCTGCATGAAATCATTTATGCGATGCCGTCCCGAGGGTCCCTCGCGCGCAGCAATCCCCCGGTATATTTTCGTACCGGCCCTGCCTCGCACAAATACGGCGGGCTCCCCGCACAAAACCATGCACCGCTTTTTGGCCGGCCGGGACACAAACCTCCCCGGATATGCGGGCGATTAAGAGCGCCTAACATAAGTTAGGCGCTCTTAGCTTCTCGGCAGTTTTCGGTCATGGACCAGATTCCTTCGGATTGACGATCACGACGCAGGACTGTTTTTAGCCAAGCCGCGCGCTCGTGACAACCCGGGATTTGGATCATCACAGCCGATGAGGCGGTGTTCGCTTCGCCTTTACGCCTTGCCGCGACCGCGATAATCTTCGCTCATCCGTTTGCCCTCATCCCCCGAATCAAGGATCCCCCATGACCGAACGTCAGCACCGCCCCGTGAAGGCTTACCGTAATCCCTCATTTCTGAACAGCAAGGACGCGCGGGCGCTCAGAATCCTGGCGGAATATCTCGAGCCGAAAAGCCGCTTCGAGCACCACAGCGTCGACGACACCATCGTGTTCATGGGCTCGGCGCGCACCCTGTCGCGCGAGCAGGCGGAGGCCGCGCTGCGCAAGGCCGAAAACGGCGACGGCAAGCTTGAGGACGCGCGCATGGCGCTCAAGATGTCAGGCTACTACGAAGCCGCGTGCGAGCTCGCCTTCCGCCTCACACAGTGGTCCAAAGCGCTCGATCCGCAGACGCGGCGCTTCGTGGTGTGCACCGGCGGCGGCCCGGGCATCATGGAAGCGGCCAACCGCGGCGCGGCCGAAGCACGCGGCAAGAATGTGGGGCTGACCATCTCGATTCCGATGGAAGAGTTCGACAACCAGTACGTAACGCGCGAACTCGCGTTCCACTTCCATTATTTTTTCATGCGCAAGTTCTGGTTCGCCTATCTCGCGAAAGCGGTGATCGTGTTTCCGGGCGGGTTCGGCACGCTGGACGAACTGTTCGAGCTGCTGACGCTGGTGCAGACGCACAAGATGAAGAAACCGCTGCCGATCGTGCTCTTCGGCACCGAGTACTGGCGGCAGGTGATCGATTTCGATGCGCTGGTTCGCCACGGCGTGATCAATGCGCAGGACGTCGAGCTGATGCACCGCACCGATTCAGTGGATGATGCTTACGACTGGATCGTTCGGCAGCTCGCCGAGCACGCCCTGGGTCAACCCGGCGCGATGCTGTGAGTCGGTGAAACAATAAATGAACCGGGATAAGGAACGCGTTTACTTTCAAACGCCACTGCTCCGCCCCGCTGCCCCCGCCCTTTACTGCCGTCAATGCTAAAGCGTCATGGCGCGCAGCGCTTTGACGCGCTCGGTTCCCGCCGCGATGATCAGGTTCCACTCGGTGGCCGAAGTAATGAACTGCACGCCGAGTCTGATCACCGGCGTGAGCATTTTCACCACGTCGCCGCCGGTGAGGCCGCCAACGCCGGCGAACTTGCCGTGCGCCTTGCACGCCTTGGCGACACGCGCGATGGCAGCGAGCACGTCCGGGTGCGTGAGTTCGCCGGGATGCCCGAGGTCGGTCGACAGGTCATTGGTGCCGATGTGGATGACGTCCACGCCCGGCACCGCGGCGATCTCTTCGATGTTGTCGAGCGCGGCCTTGCTTTCAATCATCAGGATCAGCAGCGTCGCATCATTCATCGCCTTGCGCGCCGCACCAGCGGGCACCGCGCGATAGCCGAAGTGTGCCCAGCCGCCGAACGCGCCGCGGTTGCCGAGCGGCGGATACTTGCACGCGTTGACCGCGTTACGCGCGTCCTCGACCGTGGTCACTTCCGGCATGATGATGCCGAGCGCGCCGTTGTCGAGCATGCGCAGCGCCGCAGCGTAGTCCTTCTCTGGCACCCGCACCAGCGGCGCCACCCCCATGTTCATCGCCGCCACCGCCATTTGCGAGATTTCGTATTCCGGAATCACCCCGTGCTGCAGGTCGAAGAACAATCCATCGAAGCCGCAGGCCCTGGCGGCAAGTGCGATGTCTACCGTGCGCGCGTGGCGGATCATCAGCGTGAGGCCGAGTTCCCCCTTGCGCATGCGCTCGGCGAGCGGATTGACCAGTTGCGGCATATCGGGTGCGGTCATTGCGGGTTCCTTTTCTGATATATCATAACTACATGTTTTTAAACATATTTTTATTATGCCGGCGGGCGAACTTGAGACCCGTGATGATGCGCGGGGTCCACGCCATGAGGCACTCCCCGCGTTGTGAAAACAGGTTGTGAAAATCCGCAATTAAAAATCGGCGACATCCAGCGCCAGCGTGCTGGCGGAACCGTTGATGACGGTATGCCCGAGCGCGGATGCCTGCGGCAGGATGTGCCCGGCGTAAAAAAGCGCGCTCGCAATCTTGGCGCGGTAAAAGCCGGCGTCGCCCTGCCCTGCCGCAAGCTGTTTTTGTGCGACGAGCGCCGCACGCGCCATCTGCCAGCCGCCGGCAACCGTGCCGAACAGTTTCAGGTACGGTACCGCGGCAGCAGTTGCCATCGCGGGCTTGGCCGGGAAAGTCGCGACCAGCCAGTCCGTTGCGGTTTCGAGTGCGGTCACGCCCGCGACGAGCGCGGTGCGCATGGTGGCCAGCGTCGGCTGTTGATCCAGATCGCCGACAACGCCGCGCATTTGCGCTATCACCGCCTTGGCGGTTGCGCCCTGTTCAAACGCCACCTTACGGCCGATCAGGTCGTTGGCCTGTATGCCGGTGGTGCCTTCGTAAATCGTGGTGATGCGCGCGTCGCGCAGGATTTGCGCCGCGCCGGTTTCCTCGATGAAGCCCATGCCGCCGTGCACCTGTATGCCGGTCGAGGCGATTTCCACAGCCTGTTCGGTGCACCAGCCCTTGACTATGGGCGTCAGCAGATCGACCAGCGCTTGCTGCCGGCGGCGCTGTTTTTCGTCAGGGTGAAGCTTCGATTTGTCGAGCGCCGCCGCCGCGACATAGGCCAGCGCGCGCATCGCCTCGGTCTGCGCGCGCATGCTCATCAGCATACGCCGCACGTCAGGGTGATGAATGATGGTGACGCGGTCGCCGCTGCGCTGCCCGATCTCGCGCCCCTGCACCCGCGTTTTCGCGTAGTCGAGCGCGAACTGGCAGGCGCGCTCCGCCAGCGCCACGCCTTCCATGCCGACGCCGAGCCGCGCGTGATTCATCATGGTGAACATGTATTCGAGGCCGCGGTTTTCCGCGCCTACCAGATAGCCGATGGCGCCCTTGTCGTCGCCGTACGCCAGCACGCAGGTCGGGCTCGCGTGTATGCCGAGCTTGTGTTCGATGGAAACGCATTTGACTTCATTGCGCTCGCCCAGGCTGCCGTCGGCGTTCACCAGGAATTTGGGCACGATGAACAGCGATATGCCCTTGACGCCTTCGGGCGCGTCGGGGGTGCGCGCGAGCACGAGGTGGACGATGTTCCGCGCCATCTCGTGTTCGCCCCAGGTGATGAAGATCTTGGTGCCGCGAATGCGGTAATGATCCCCCTCGGGCACGGCGCTGGCGCGCACCGCGGACAAATCGGAACCCGCCTGCGGTTCGGTGAGGTTCATGGTGCCGGTCCATTCGCCTGAGGTCAGTTTGGGCAAAAATGTTTTCTGCTGTGCGGCCGAACCATGGTGTCCGACAGCTTCCAGCACGCCCGCAGTCAGCATCGGACACAGGCAGAACGCCATGTTGGCGCTGCTCCACATTTCCTGCACCGGCAGCGCCACACTATGCGGCAGTCCCTGGCCGCCGAATGCGGTCTGCCCCGACAGACCGTTCCAGCCTGCGGCGACGAATTGTTTATAGGCCAGGGCGAAACCGTCGGGGGCGATCACCTTGCCGCCAGCCAGCCGCGCACCCTGTTTGTCGCCGCTGCAGTTGAGCGGATCCAGCACTTCCTGCGCGAATTTCGCCGCCTCGCCCAGCACCGCGTCCACCAGATCGGCGCTGACCTCTGCGCAACCCGGCAGCGCGGCAATTTCGTCCAAACCGGCCAGTTCCCTGATCACGAACTGCATGTCCTTCAGCGGCGCGGTATAGGTGGGCACAGGAACCTCCGGAAAAAGAAAGGGCGCGATCCGCTTATCGATTGCGCCCTGCAATGTTACCGCAAACAGTTGACCGGTTTAAGCCGACAGCTCCCGGGTAAACTCGGGAACCGCCTTGAACAGATCCTCGACCAGCCAGTAGTTGGCAACCGCAAAAATCGGCGCCTCCGGATCCTTGTTGATGGCGATGATCACCTTGCTGTCCTTCATGCCGGCCAGATGCTGGATGGCGCCGGAAATTCCCACCGCAATATACAAATCGGGCGCCACGATCTTGCCGGTCTGCCCGACCTGATAATCGTTGGGCACGAACCCGGAATCGACCGCCGCGCGCGAGGCGCCGACTGCGGCGCCCAGCTTGTCGGCCAGCGCTTCGAGCAGTTTGAAGTTTTCGCCGCTGCCCATGCCACGCCCGCCGGATACGATGATGCGCGCCGCGGTGAGCTCGGGACGGTCGGACTTGGACAATTCCTGGCCGATGAATTTAGACAGGCCGCTATCCGCTACCGGCGCCAGATTCTCCACCGGCGCCGCGACAGCCGCTGCGCCCGCCGCATCAAAACCGGTCGCGCGCACCGTCACCACCTTGATCTTGTCTTTGGACTGCACCGTCGCCAGCGCGTTGCCGGCGTAGATCGGACGCACGAAGGTATCGGCGGATTCGACCGCACTGATATCGGAAATCTGCTGCACGTCGAGCAGCGCCGCCACACGCGGCATGAAATTCTTGCCGAAGCCGCTGGCCGGGGCAACGATGTGGGTGTACTGGCCGGCGATGCTCAATACCAGCGCCGCGATATTTTCTGCGAGTGCGCCCTCGTAATGCGGCGCTTCGCACAGCAGCACCTTGGCGACACCGGCGATCTTGGCCGCGGCCTGCGCGGCATCGGCACACTGCTTGCCTGCCACCAGCACCGTGATGTCACCGCCCATTTTGACCGCGGCCGCGATGGTATTGGTGACGCCCGGCCGCAGTTGCTTGTTGTCGTGTTCCGCAATAACCAGAATCGCCATCAGATCACCCTCGCTTCGTTCTTGAGTTTGGAGACTAGTTCTTTCACATCGGCAACCTTGACGCCTGCACCGCGCTTGGCCGGCTCCTGTACCTTGAGCGTGGTGAGCCGCGGCGACATATCCACGCCCAATGCGTCGGGCTTGATGATCTCCAGCGGCTTTTTCTTGGCTTTCATGATGTTGGGCAGCGTGACATAGCGCGGCTCGTTGAGCCGCAGATCGGTGGTGACCACTGCGGGCAGCCTGATACTGAGTTTCTCCAGCCCGCCGTCGATCTCGCGCGTGACCTCGGCGCCGTCGCCGTTGACCGCAATGTTCGAGATGAACGCAGCCTGCGGCCAGCCCAGCAGTGCGGCAAGCATCTGCCCCGACTGGTTGCAATCGTCGTCGATCGCCTGCTTGCCCATGATCACCAGTTTCGGCTGCTCCTTGTCGACGATGGCTTTTAGCGCCTTGGCCACCGCCAGCGGCTGCACTTCGTCTGCGGTTTCGACCAGGATGCCGCGGTCGGCGCCCATCGCCATCGCCGTGCGCAAGGTCTCCTGGCACTGCTGCGCGCCGATGGAAACAACGACGATTTCGGACACCACGCCGGCTTCCTTCATGCGCACCGCCTGCTCGACCGCGATTTCGCAGAACGGATTCATCGTCATCTTGATATTCGCGGTTTCGACCCCGCTGCCGTCGGATTTGACGCGTACTTTGACGTAGGGGTCGATCACGCGCTTTGCCGTGACCAGTACTTTCATCCAGGCTCCCTCAGGAATTGATTCGAAAAAGAAAAACGGAAACGCGCTATTTTACCGGATAGCCCTGGGTAATGAAACGCCGGGACGCCGCTTCAGCGCGACCAGTGCTTGAAAAAAGCCATCAGTTCGCCGACGATGCCGCGGCGGAATGTCAGCACGCATATGACGAAGATGACGCCCTGCGCTATGGTCACCCACGCGCCGAGTTGCGCCAGGTAATTCTCCATCGCCAGCAGCACCAGCGCGCCCACCACCGGGCCGAACACCGTGCCAAGGCCGCCGAGCAGCGTCATCAGCACCACTTCGCCCGACATCGTCCAGTGCACGGAGTTGAGCGCGGCGAGCTGGAACACCAGTGCGTTGGTCGCGCCGGCCACCCCCGACAGCGTGGCCGAGATGACATAGGCGAGCAGTTTATAGCGATTGATATCGTAGCCAAGTGAAATCGCGCGCGTCTCGTTCTCGCGGATCGCTTTCAGCACCTGGCCAAATGGGGAATGAATGATGCGGTAGATCAACAGGAAACCGGAAAAGAAAATGACCGCTACCATCACGTACATCGCCAATTGGTTAGACAGGTCGATCAATCCGAACAGCTTGCCACGCGGCACCGCCTGTATGCCGTCCTCGCCGCCGGTGAAAGGCGCCTGCACGCAGAAGAAATACACCATCTGCGCCAGCGCCAGCGTGATCATCGCAAAGTAAATGCCCTGCCGGCGGATGGCGATCAGGCCCGATACAAGTCCCAGCACACCCGACACCGCAGCGCCGCACAGAATCGCCAGCTCCGGCGTGAGGCCCCAGACCTTGGCGGTGTGCGCCGCGACGTAACCCCCCATACCGAGAAACATGGCGTGGCCGAAGGACAGCAGGCCGACAAAGCCGAGCAGCAGGTTGAAGGCGCAGGCGAACAGCGCGAAGCACATCACTTTCATCAGGAACACCGGGTAGATCAGCGCCGGGCCGAAAGCGAAAAATGCCGCCATCAGCACGAACGCGATGCGGTGCTGCTTTTGCTCACGCTCCCGCTCAGCGATTCCGGCCGCTGCCTGCTGCGTCGCCTGCGTCATGCCGGCAGCCTCATTTCTGCGCCCCGAACAACCCGGCCGGCCTGATCATGAGCACGATCGCCATGATGACAAAGATCACGGTGTTGGAAGCTTCCGGGTAAAACACCTTGGTCAACCCCTCGACCAGTCCGAGCATGAAGCCGGTGACAATAGAACCCATGATGGAGCCCATGCCACCGATCACCACCACCGCAAACACCACAATGATGAGATTCTCGCCCATCAGCGGGTTCACGCTGTAAATCGGCGCCGCCATGACCCCGGCCAGCGCAGCAAGTGCCACGCCGAAGCCGTAGGTGAGCATAATCATCCGCGGCACGTTGATGCCGAACGCCTGCACCAGTTGCGGATTCTCGGTAGCGGCCCGCAGATACGCGCCGAGCCTGGTCTTCTCGATCAGGAACCAGGTTGCGATGCACACCGTGAGCGAGGCGACCACCACCCAGGCGCGGTAATTGGGCAGGAACATGAAGCCCAGGTTCTGGCCGCCTTGCAGCGCATTCGGGATCGGGTACGGCAGGCCCGAAGAACCGAACTCCTGGCGAAACAGGCCCTGCAGGATGAGCGCCAGTCCGAATGTCAGCAAAAAGCCGTAAAGATGGTCGAGCTTGTAGAGCCGGGACAGCATCAGCCTTTCAATGACGATGCCGCTCGCCCCCACCACCGGCGGCGTAATCAGCAGCGCCCAGCCGTAGCCCAGTCCCAGCTTGTTGAGCAGGAACCAGGCGCAGAACGCCCCCATCATGTACTGCGCGCCGTGGGCGAAATTGATGATGTTGAGCAGTCCGAAGATCACCGCCAGCCCGAGCGAAAGCAGCGCGTAGAACGAGCCGTTGATCAGCCCGATCAGCAACTGGCCGAACAACGCCTGGGTTGGAATGCCGAAAATTTCGCTCATTACTGAATCATGAAAGATGGGGGATGAAGGATGAACGGCAGCGGAATCGCAGCGCGACCGCGCCGCGTTATTCCGCCTTGCGCCTTATTTAACCAGCGAGCAGCCGCCTTCCTTCTCCGGGCGGAACGCCTGTTCCGCGGGTATCGTGCCGCGCAGCTTGTAGTAGTCCCATGCGCCTTTCGATTCTGCTGGCTTCTTCACCTCGAACAGGTACATGTTGTGAATCTTGCGGCCGTCCTGGCGCACCCATCCCTTGCCGAATACCGCATCATCGGTCGGCAGTTCCTTCATCTTGGCGACGACCTTGTCCCCCTGATCCGATTTCAGCGCCTCTATGGCTTTCAGGTAATGCAGCACGCCGGAGTAGACGCCTACCTGCCCCATCGTCGGCATCGCGCCCTTGTGCAGTTTCGCGAAACGCTTGGAAAAAGCGCGCGTCTGGTCGTTCAGGTCCCAGTAGAACGATTCGGTGAGCAGCAGTCCCTGCGCCACGTTCAAACCGAGCGAGTGCACATCGGTCAGGAACACCAGCAGGCCGGCAAACTGCTGGCCGCTTTTCACAATGCCGAACTCCGCACCCTGCTTGATGGCGTTGATGGTATCCGCGCCGGCATTGGCGAGACCGATGATTTTGGCCTTGGAGGTTTGCGCCTGCAGCAGGAACGAGGACATGTCGGACGACGGGAAGGGGTGGCGCACCTTGCCCATCACCTTGCCGCCGTTCTTCAGCACCACGGCTTCGGTTTGCTGCTCCAGCGAGTGCCCGAATGCATAATCGGCGGTGAGGAAGAACCACGAATCGCCGCCATTCTTAACCACGGCATTGCCGGTACCGTTGGCCAGCGACCAGGTGTCGTAGGTCCAGTGGATGGTGTTCGGCGAACAGGATTTCCCTGTCAGGTCCACCGTGGCGCCGGTGGAAACGATCAGCACCTTGTTCTTTTCGCGCGTGATCTGGTTGACCGCCAGAGCGACCGAAGATGTCGGCACGTCCACGATCGCATCCACCTTGTCCACGTCGTACCACTGGCGCGCGATGCTGGAGCCGACTTCCGGCTTGTTCTGGTGGTCGGCGACCACCACCTCGACCTTCATGCCCTTCTTGGCAGCGCCGAAATCCTCCACCGCCATG
Organism: Burkholderiales bacterium; assembly: GCA_919902235.1. Classification (GTDB taxonomy): domain Bacteria; phylum Pseudomonadota; class Gammaproteobacteria; order Burkholderiales; family SG8-41; genus CAKKQX01. Next base: position 489 of record CAKKQX010000293.1, on the reverse strand, counting down.
CGCGCCGCCACCACCGATCCCGGTCCCGCCAGGTCGGCATAGGTACCGGACTGGTCGTTCATTACCCCAATCTTGATCACGCCGTCGGATATCTGGGCGTAAGTCGGGCTCGTGGCGAGCGCGAAAACAGCGGCGGCGTAAAAGCTTCTTTTCCAGTTCATGTTGAATCTCCTCTCGTGAGTTGAAACAATTTCCCGGGGTCATACCCCGAGATAGTCGTGCACCTTGGCCGCCGCGAGCAGTTGGTCGCCGAAGTGATCT
>CAKKQX010000293.1:0-218 GCA_919902235.1 Burkholderiales bacterium | reverse complement strand
GCACCTTGTTCATATTGGCCTCTAGCGCGGCGTTGGAGTAGCTGTCCACCACCCTGCCGTTCTCCATGACGTAATGGCGATCTGCAACTTTCTGCGCGAAGCGGAAATTCTGCTCGACCAGCAGAATGGTAAACCCTTCGGTCTTCAGCCGAGCGATGGTGCGCCCGATCTGCTGTACGATCACCGGCGCCAGGCCCTCGGTCGGCTCGTCGAGCAGC
>CAKKQX010000292.1 GCA_919902235.1 Burkholderiales bacterium | reverse complement strand
CCGGCAAAAACGAAAAATGTCGAACCGCCCGCCACCACGCTGGCCATTCCCGGCGGACTCACGCGCGCGGTCTCCGCGTGCAGAATGCCGTTCCAGCCGAGCGCGGCGGCACCGAAAACCAGGAACATCGCGTACACCGCAGGACGCGGCCAGTCCGACTGCATCGCCATCAGGATCACGCTGTCGACGACGGTGATCACCGCGATCGCCAGCAGCACAGCGATGCTGGAGCGCATGCGGTCAGCCAGCCAGCCCCAGAACAGCCGCCCCGCTATGCCGCCCGCCTGGATCAGCGACAGCATGATCCCCGCTTCGATCAGGCTGTAGCCGCGCTCGGCGACCAGGTAGATCACCGTGAAGGTAAGCAGACAGCGCTGGACCGCCGCAAACAAGAATCCGGCGAGCGACACCCAGCGCAACGAAGGCTGTGCCAGCACCAGCGGCACGCCGCCGAATTTCTGCTGTTTCACGCCGGCAGCCGAATCGCGATCGGTGTCCCACGCCCCGCGCCGCATCTGCACCAGGGCAATCACCGCCGCAATCATCGCGATGACCATGACGATCGCCCATTGCCAGCCGCAGGTGACGGCGATCACCGGCGCCGACAGCGCGACCAGCATGCCGCCGAAGGGCACGCCGGTCTGCTTGATAGAAAACAGCAGGTTGCGGCGCCCGGGTGGAGTGTATTTGACCAGCAAATGCGCCGTGGCAGAATTGATGAGACCCTGGCCGTAACCGGCAACAAGCGAGCCCAGCAGGATGGGCAGGACGTGCGGCACGGTCATCAGCATGAGGCCGGCCCCGCACAGCGCATTGCTCAACTGCATGGTGCGGCAGGCGCCGAAGCGCCGCGTGAACTTGCCGCCGAACAACGTGCCTATCGTCGCGGCGCCAAACAGGATGCTGACCTGATAGCCGATCAGCGCGGCCTCCAGGCCCAGCGCCTCGGCCACCTTGGGCGCAATGGTGGGCAAAGTCGAGTTGGACATGGTCACCACCATCTGCGAGGCGAAAGTGGCGAGCACGACGTAAAACACCTGGCGCTGTGAAACGACGGGAGTCACGGCAAGAGTCATGGCAATAAGGTCACCAGATAAAAGTCACGAACTAGCGATCACGATGCGGAATCGCCGCGTTGCACGCGGACGTTCATCTGTATACGCCAGCGCAGCGCGCTTGCGCAAGCGCGCGGCACGTGCTCCTGATCAAGGTTCTTGACATGTCACAAACCAGAATCTAGAATTTCATTGGTCTATTTTGATTCTGTTTTGCAACTGAAAGCATGTTTCCGGCCCCGCCGTCATGGGCAAAACCATCCCCCTGCTCACCGACCGCGCCTACGAGCGCATCAAGCACGACATCATCGGCTGCCTGATCGCGCCGGGTACTGAAATTTCGGAGGCGCAGCTGTGCGCGCAATACAAGCTCGGCAAGGCGCCGGTGCGCATGGCCTTGTCCAGGCTGGCACATGATGGACTCGTGCGCGCCATTCCGCGCCGCGGCTACATGGTCACGGCGGTCACGCTCAGGGACATCCAGGACGTGTTCGAGCTGCGGCTGATGCTGGAACCCGCCGCGGCGCGCATGGCTGCGGGACGCGTCGACGGCCAGCGCCTGCGCATGCTCGACGAAGTGTGCCGCACCGGCTACCAGCCGGGCGACATCAAAAGCATCTCGCGCTTTCTCGAAGCCAACAAGGCGTTTCACGTCGCGCTTGCCCAAGCCGCCGGCAATACCCGGCTGGCCAACGCCATCGAGCAGCTGCTCGACGAGATGACGCGGCTGCTGCACCTGGGCCTGGGGCTGCGCAACCGATCCCAGGAAATGCAGCACGAACACCGCGCTTTGCTCAGGGCGCTCACGCGCGGCGACGGCGCCACCGCCGAACGTATCTGCCGCGAACAGATCGAGGCGGCGCGCAGCATGGTGCTGTCGGCGATACTCACCAGCAGCTCGGTGCTGAACCTGCCCATCACCGCGGGCGGCAAATGACGCCACCTGCCTTGCAGTGCCTGATCGAGCGCATGAATGCGGCGGTTGCCGCGCCGCCCGAAGAGCTGCCGCGCATGGTGACCGCGGCGCTTGCGGAATCGGTCGCCGGCGATGCCTGGCTGCCGGACGAAATCCTGCGCGCCAGCCACGACCATTACACGCGCCGCCTGCTCTACGGCGATCCCGGCGAGCGTTATTCGATACTCGTCATCGTCTGGGGCCGCCAGCAGCAAAGTCCGATTCATACCCATTACACCTGGTGTGGCGTCGGTATTTATCGCGGTGAGCTGACCGAAACCCATTACCGCGAAGAGGCCGCCGGCAAAGCGCCGGCAGCACTCGGCATCCGCCGTTGCCGCGCCGGCGAATTGAGTTTCGATCTGC
>CAKKQX010000291.1 GCA_919902235.1 Burkholderiales bacterium | reverse complement strand
GCTTTATGAACATTGCAATCTGAAAGAAAAACATGTCTTCCCACATCTCCAACGTCCGTCCCCAGCCCGACAAAGTGCTCACCGACATCGCCGACTACGTCGCCAAAACCACGATCAAAAGCGCCGAGGCCTATAACACCGCGCGCCTGTGCCTGATGGATACCCTGGGCTGCGGGCTCGAAGCGCTGTCTTATCCGGCCTGCACCAAGCTGATGGGGCCCATCGTACCCGGTACCATCGTGCCCAACGGCGCCAAGGTGCCGGGCACCCCATACCAGCTCGACCCGGTGATGGCGGCATTCAACATCGGCTGCATGATCCGCTGGCTGGATTTCAACGACACCTGGCTTGCCGCGGAATGGGGACATCCGTCGGACAATCTCGGCGGCATCCTCGCCACCGCCGACTGGCTGTCGCGCAACGCCGTCGCCGCCGGCAACAAGCCGCTGCTGATGCGCGATGTACTCACCGGCATGATCAAGGCGCATGAAATCCAGGGCGTGATTGCGCTGGAAAACAGCTTCAACCGCGTCGGCCTCGACCATGTGGTGCTGGTGAAAGTCGCCTCCACCGCGGTGGTTGCGCACATGCTGGGCTGTTCGCATGGGGAAATCGTCAACGCGGTGTCGAACGCATGGATAGACGGCCAGTCGCTGCGCACCTACCGCCATACGCCCAACACCGGTTCGCGAAAATCGTGGGCAGCGGGCGATGCCACCAGCCGCGCGGTACGCCTGGCACTGATGACGCTCAAAGGCGAAATGGGCTATCCCTCCGCACTCTCCGCCAAGACCTGGGGTTTCTACGATGTGATGTTCAAGGGCAAGCCCTTCAAATTCAAGCGCACTTACGGCTCGTATGTGATGGAAAATGTGCTGTTCAAGATCTCCTTCCCCGCCGAATTCCACGCCCAGACCGCGGTGGAGTGCGCGCTCAAGCTGCACCCGGCGGTCAAAGACCGGCTTGCCGAGATCAAAAAAATCGTCATTACCACTCACGAATCGGCGATTCGCATCATCGACAAGAAGGGCCCGCTCAGCAATCCTGCTGACCGCGACCATTGCATCCAGTACATGACCGCAGTCGGTCTTATCAAGGGCAATCTCATCGCGGCCGACTATGAAGACGATGTTGCCAATGACCCGCGCGTGGACCAGCTGCGCGCGAAAATGGCATGTGTCGAAAACAGGCAATGGAGCCGCGACTACCTCGATCCCGACAAGCGCTCCATCGCCAACGCGGTGCAGGTGTTTTTCAGGGGCGGAACCAAGACCGAAAACGTCGCGGTCGAGTATCCGGTCGGCCACCGCCGCCGCCGCAAGGAAGGCGTGCCGCTGCTGGAAGCCAAGTTTCGCACCAACCTCGCGCGACGCTTTGCCGAAAAACAGCGCCTGGCCATCTTGGCGCTGTGCCAGGACCAGAAAAAGCTCGAAACGACGCCGGTAAATGAATTTGTCGACTTGTTCGCCATCTAAATCAATGTTGCAGACAGCAACCGGCTGCGCTGCTCTTGAGACTTGGCGCATAATTAAGTTACACACCATATGTCATTGTTTATAAACATATTTATATCACTGTTTCTAGTGTGCGCCTCAGCCCCGGCCGTCGCTGCGGAAACCCGCGACGCGGAGGATTATTTTTTCAGTCTCAACACCGGCGACCTCAGGGCCGAGCTAGCCGACGCCAGAAAAGCCGGCAAGAAAGCGCTGCTCGTCATGTTCGAGCAGGATGGGTGCCTTGGCTGCATCTACATGAAACAGAATGTGCTCAACCGCGTCGACGTGCAGAATTTCTACCGTGCGCGCTTTGTCAGTTTTACTGTCAATATTTTCAACGCGGTACCACTCAAGGACTTTTCCGGCAAGGACCACACTGAAAAAAGTTATGCCCAGTCCGTCGGCGTCAAGGGTACGCCGACCTTCCTGTTCTACGCCCTGGACGGCCGGGAAGCCGTGCGCATCGTTGGCCCGGTAAGAGATGTTGCGGAATTCATTCTGCTCGGTGAGTTCGTATCCAGCGGCGCCTATAAAGCCCGCAAATTCGCGGAATACAAACAAATCCAGCCGAAAAAAATAACGTCTGACAAGAAGGATTTATAGTGACGCATCATGCTTTTAACGCTACGCGAGAATTCAAACTCGCTTCGGGGAAATCTGCCAAATACCATGCCCTTGCCGCCCTCGAGGAAGCCGGTCTCGGCAAAGTCTCGCGCCTGCCGCACTCTCTGCGCATCGTTCTGGAATCGGTACTGAGGAATTGCGACGGCAGGCGGGTCACCGAAGAACATGTGAAGAGTCTCGCGGCGTGGAAACCCAACGCAACACGCACCGCCGAAATCCCCTTCGTGCTGGCGCGCATCCTGCTGCAGGACATGGCGGGATTCCCGGC
>CAKKQX010000290.1 GCA_919902235.1 Burkholderiales bacterium | reverse complement strand
ACCACCGACACAAGGATTTTCAGTCCTCTGCTCTACCAACTGAGCTACTTGGCCCCGGGTGCTGTTTTAATCCGCAGGGAATCGGATTTTGGCTGTGGACGAGTGCTGCAAAAGGGCGCTATTTAACCCTGTACGGGGCTTGTGCGTCAAGTTTGCCACGCCAGCGCGATTTATCAGGCGCATGCAAGCTGTTGCGTGACGCAAAGATAGCGCTTGGCGTATCCCAGCCCCAGCCACAGCCACAGCAGCAGCATGAAGGCCACCAGAGCGATGTGCGCATCATTCACGAAACGCGGGGTGATGACGCGGGTGGCCTTGATGATGGGGCCGGTGCCTCTCTTGAACAAGTCGTAGATGAAATTGCCATCGCGCGCCTTCGGCCCGAAGATCCACAAAATGCCCTGCCCCAGCATGAGCATGCCCGCAACCTCGACCAGCGCACGGGCGATCGAAACCAGCAGAAATTCAGTGGACATCAAACAGTCTTTCGTAAGTGGCCAGTGGCTGGCATTGTAACCGAGCCGGCGAATATCCTGCTGCGAGTCACGCCCCCGTGCGCTGTAAAAACAGAAAGCCCCGCTCGCGCGGGGCTTTCTGTATCCAAGGAAGGGGGCGCGGGGGAAACCTTGGTTTCCCCTGTTCGTTCCCTTTCCAGGGGATATGTAGCTCGCGAACGCGAGTTACATATCCATCCCACCCATGCCGCCCATGCCACCGTGGCCATGTCCAGCGTGGGAATCTTCCTTCGGCAGCTCGGCCACCATCGCGGCAGTGGTCAGAATCAGCCCGGCAACGGACGCCGCGTTCTGCAGTGCGTAGCGGGTGACCTTGGTCGGATCGAGCACGCCCATCTGGACCATGTCGCCGTACTCGCCGGTGCCGGCGTTGTAGCCGTAATTGCCCTTGCCTTCGACCACCTTGTTGAGCACCACCGAGGGTTCGTCACCCGCGTTGGCGGCGATCTGACGCAGCGGTTCTTCCAGCGCGCGCAGCACGATCTTGATGCCGGCATCCTGGTCGAGGTTGTCGCCCTTGAGCTTGCCCAGGCCGCTGCGGGCGCGTATCAGCGCCACGCCGCCGCCGGCGACGATACCTTCTTCCACTGCAGCGCGGGTCGCGTGCAACGCGTCTTCGACACGCGCTTTCTTTTCTTTCATTTCGAGTTCGGTCGCAGCGCCGACTTTGATCAGCGCAACACCGCCTGCCAGCTTGGCCACGCGTTCCTGCAGCTTTTCCTTGTCGTAGTCGCTGGTCGCTTCCTCGATCTGGGAGCGGATGCTCTTGACGCGTCCCTCGATCGTCTTGGCATCGCCCGCACCGTCGATGAGGGTGGTGTTTTCCTTCCCGACTTCGATGCGCTTGGCGCGGCCGAGGTCTTTGAGGGTCGCTTTCTCAAGCGACAGGCCGACTTCCTCGGCGATCACGGTGCCGCCGGTGAGGATGGCAATGTCTTCGAGCATGGCTTTGCGGCGGTCGCCGAAACCGGGGGCCTTTACCGCGCAGGTTTTGAGAATGCCGCGCAGGTTGTTCACCACCAGGGTGGCGAGCGCTTCACCGTCGACATCCTCTGCGATGATCAGCAGCGGCTTGCCGGCTTTCGCGACTTGCTCAAGCATTGGCAGCAGATCACGAATGTTGGAGATCTTCTTGTCGTGCAGCAGCACGTAGGGATCTTCCAGTATGGCGATCTGTTTCTCGGCGTTGTTGATGAAGTACGGCGAGAGGTAGCCGCGGTCGAACTGCATGCCCTCGACTACTTCGAGTTCCATTTCCAGCGACGAGCCGTCTTCGACGGTGATCACGCCTTCCTTGCCCACTTTTTCCATCGCTTCGGCGATTTTGTCGCCGATCGACGGATCCGCGTTGGCGGAAATGGCGCCGACCTGGGCGATTTCCTTCTGCGTGGTGCAGGGCTTGGAGAGCTTCTTGAGTTCTTCGACGACGGAAGTGACGGCCTTGTCAATGCCGCGCTTGAGATCCATCGGGTTCATGCCGGCGGCCACATACTTCATGCCTTCCTGCACGATAGCCTGCGCCAGCACGGTGGCGGTGGTGGTGCCATCACCGGCGACGTCGGAAGTCTTGGAAGCGACTTCCTTCACCATCTGCGCGCCCATGTTTTCGAACCTGTCCTTGAGTTCGATCTCTTTGGCTACCGACACGCCGTCCTTGGTGACGGTCGGCGCGCCGAACGAGCGCTCAAGCACGACGTTGCGACCCTTGGGGCCGAGGGTCACTTTGACCGCGTCGGCCAGTATGTTCACGCCCGCCACGATCTTGGTGCGGGCGCTTTCATGAAATTTGACGTCTTTTGCTGCCATGTTGGTTCTCCTGATTCGGTGCGGTGGTTACTCGATGACGCCCATGATGTCTTCTTCACGCATCACGAGCAGTTCTTCACCGTGGACTTTTACGGTCTGCCCGGAATACTTGCCGAACAGCACTCTGTCGCCGACTTTGACGTCGAGCGGCAGGACTTTGCCCTCATCGGTTTTCTTGCCTTTGCCGACGGCTTTGACTTCACCCTGATCGGGTTTTTCAGCGGCGGTGTCGGGAATCACAATTCCGGAAGCGGTTTTGCGTTCCTCTTCCAGCCGCTTCACGATAATGCGGTCGTGCAACGGACGAATCTTCATGTGTGCATCTCCTCTGGGAATATGTTGAACACTATGGAGCGCCACTATTAGCACTCAACCCTAGCGAGTGCTAATAGTAACGACGTACCGGGATAATTTCAATAGGGGAAGAGTGCCGGGCTAGATAGCGCCGGCACCAATAGTGAGCGCCCGCCCACCATAAATATGAATTAAATCATATTGTTATTGTTTTTCGATCTGGGATTAGCCATCAAAGCCCAGGGCGAATTATGGTTTGGTGGGCACGCCGAAGCGGTAAACGGTTTTGCGTTTGCCGGCGCAGGTCGGCGGAATCGGGCGATACGGACAGGGCGGCGGGCGCCTGCCGCCGGCACCCAAGGTGGCATCGTCGGCGACCTCGGCCCAGATACCGCCGCGCACCGGACGGAAGGTCCACATCAGGTAGCCGCGTTCGGCGGCAAGCCGCACCAGGTCATCGGTATCGGGCGCATCGGACACCACCACCTGGTTGCCGCCGATGCCGAATGGAAACGAGCCGAAGGCCTGCAGGCATTCCAGCGCCTCCGTGGATGGCGCGCCGGGACGCATGCAGCCGGGACGTTCGGCGCGCGCGACATCCCACGCGCCCAGCTCCCACCCCGCTTCCATCGCCGCGCAATCAAGCGTGATGAGATTATGCCAGCGCTCGTTCACCTGCAGCGCTGAACTCGGGATCGGCGTGTAAGACACGGTTTCGGCTTGCTCGAGGTCGGCGAGCTTCTCTTTGATGAAGCCGTGCCAATGCAAGGTGAGTATGACCGGCGTGTCGGCACAGGGCACCGCCGCGAGCGTGATACCGACCAGCGGCAGGCCGGTGGAAGCGATCTGGTCCTCGATGCGATCAAGAATCTTCATGGGCATGCCGTCTCCTTGACGATGTTAAACTCACGCTGAAAACCCCAAGCAAATCCGATGCCACGCTTATCAAATCCAACGTGGCGCGATAATGAAAAGTTGACCGGGAAAGCTGCCGCCGATCAGCAAATAATGATCGCCTGTCGTTTTGTGCGGCCGATGCCGTATAGACGGCTTGGAAAGTGCGCGGGTTGAGGAAAATCGGCTCCTGTTTTTCTTTTGTATTCTGCTTTCACGAATTGTTAATGGTTTCGCCGAGGAAATGCAAACTAGCAATCGCAATGATCTGCTGCTAAAACGCAGCCTCGCCGCAGTCTGGCACCCGTGCACCCAGATGAAGCAGCACGAGACGCTGCCGCTCATTCCCGTAGCACGCGCTCAGGGGTGCTGGCTTTACGATTTCGAAGGGGCGCGCTACCTCGACGCGGTCAGCTCGTGGTGGGTCAACCTGTTTGGCCACGGCAATCCGCGCATCAACGCCGCGCTCATCGACCAGCTGGCCCAGCTCGAGCACGCCATGCTAGCGGGCTTTACCCACGAACCGGTGGTGGCACTGTCCGAGCGCCTGTCGCAGCTCGCCGGCGGCGGGCTGGGGCACTGCTTTTACGCCAGCGACGGCGCGGCGGCCACTGAAATTGCCCTGAAGATGAGCTTTCACTACTGGCGCAACACGGGCCGCCCGCAGAAGACGCAGTTCGTGAGCCTCGCCAACAGTTATCACGGTGAAACCCTGGGCGCGCTCGCGGTCAGCGACGTGCGGCTGTTCAAGGACACTTACGCGCCGCTGCTGCGCGCATCCGTCCAGGTGCCCAGTCCGGACTGGCGGCTGGCGCAGGCGGGTGAAAGCCCGCGTGATTTCGCCGTCCGCTGCGCGCAGGCGCTGGAGCGGCACCTGGAGCAGCATCACGCCGAGACCGCGGCGCTGATCGTCGAACCGCTGGTGCAGGGCGCTGCCGGCATGGCGATGTACGACGCCGAATACCTGCGCCGCGCGCGCGCCATTTGCGATCGCTATTCAGTGCATCTCATCGCCGACGAAATCATGACCGGATTCGGACGCACCGGCAGTTTCTTCGCCTTCCAGCAGGCCGCCATCACGCCGGATTTGCTGTGCCTGTCCAAGGGCATCACCGGCGGCTACCTGCCGCTGTCGGCGGTGCTCGCCACGGACACGATTTATCAGGCGTTCTATGACGATGCGGTGACGCGCGGCTTTCTGCATTCGCATTCCTACACCGGCAACGCGCTTGCCTGTCGCGCCGCGCTCGCCACGCTGGACATTTTCGGGCAGGATAAGGTGATCGAAGCCAACAAAACCAAATCGGCGCAGATCAGCGCCGCCGCGCGCGCGCTTGCCCGGCATCCGCGCGTCACCAACTTCCGCAACAGCGGCATGATCTGGGCGTTCGAAGTCGCCACCGACGATGCCGGCTTTGCCCGCAGCTTCTACCGGCAGGCGCTGGCGCGCGAATTGCTGCTGCGGCCGATCGGCAACACCGTTTATTTCATGCCGCCCTACGTCATCGCCGATGACGAGATCGATCTGCTCATTCACCGCACCCTGGAAATCATTGAACAAACCTGACCCGCATTCGCCGCAAACTGCCGCGACACTTACCATCGTCTCCGGCGGCCAGACCGGCGTCGACCGTGCGGCACTCGATGCCGCATTGAAACACGGCATCCCCTGCGGCGGCTGGTGCCCGGCAGGGCGCATCGCCGAAGACGGCGTGCTGCCCGCCCGTTATCCGCTGCGCGAACTTGAGGGCGGCGGCTACATCGAGCGCACGCGCGCCAACGTGGTGGACAGCGACGCCACCGCGATCATTTACAGCGGTGTGCTCGAAGGCGGCACCGAGTGCACCATGCATTTCTGCGTCGAGCACGGCAAACCCTATCTGCTGATCGACGGCGACGAGACCGCGCCGCAGCGCGCCGCCGAACGGCTGGCGCAATTCATCGCGCAGCACCGCATCGCCATTCTCAACGTCGCCGGGCCGCGCGCAAGCAAGCAGCCGCGCATCTACGCCTACGCACTTGCCGCGATGGACGCCTTGCTGACCAGGAAGAGCGGCCGGCGATGAAGCTCACCTTCCTCGGCGGTGTAGGAGAGGTCACCGGTTCGTGTTATCTGATGGAAACCGCCGACACCCGCTTTGTGGTCGATTGCGGCATGTTTCAAGGCGGACGCGACACGGAACGCAAAAACCGCGCGCGCTTCGGTTTCGACCCGCGCGCGCTGGATTTCGTGCTGCTGACCCACGCCCATATCGATCACTCCGGTCTGCTGCCGCGGCTCGTCGCCGAGGGCTTCCGCGGGCCGATCTACGCCACGGCAGCGACCTGCGACCTGCTGCAGGTCATGCTGCGCGACAGCGCCCACATCCAGGAAAAGGAATCCGAGCGCGACAGGAAATCGCGCAGCCGCGGTCGCAGCAGTACTGCCGAACCGCTATACACCATGGCCCAGGCCGAGCGCGCTCTGAACCAGCTCCAGCCCGTCAATTATCGCGAGGAACTCAAACCGCACCCCAAAGTGCGCTGCGTTTATCGCGACGCCGGGCATATCCTGGGCTCGGCCATCATCGAAGCGTGGGTGGAAGACGGCGGCGACCGGCGGAAGATTGTTTTCTCCGGCGACCTGGGACAGCCGACGCACCCCATCGTGCGCGATCCCGAGCACATTGCGGAAGCCGACGTGCTGCTGGTCGAGTCCACCTACGGCAACCGCCTGCACAAAACCCTGGACCAGACGCTGGACGAGCTCGAACACGCGATCACCGACACGCTCAAGCGCAAGGGCGGCAATGTCATCATCCCGGCGTTCGCCGTCGGCCGCACCCAGGAACTGCTGTATCTGCTGGCGGACCTCTACCGCGCGGGCCGATTGCCCGAAATGGACATCTATGTCGACTCGCCGATGGCCACCAGGGCCACCGAGATCACCATGCGCCATCCCGCGCTGCTCGACGTGGAGGCGGCCACGCTGATGCAATGGATGCGCAAGAGCCGCAAGCGGCCGCGCATCAGTTTTGTGCAGGATCTCGAGGAATCGATCGCGCTGCACCGGATCAAAAGCGGCGCCATCATCATTTCGGCGAGCGGCATGTGCGAGGCGGGACGCATCAAGCATCATCTGCGGCATAATCTCGGCCGTGCCGAGAGCACGGTGCTGATCACGGGATTCCAGGCCGCCGGCACGCTGGGCCGCCGCATCGTCGACGGCGCGAAGGAAGTGCGCATTTTCGGCATCCCGGTGCCGGTGCGCGCCGACGTCTACACCATAGGCGGGCTGTCGGCGCACGCCGATCAGGCGGCGCTGCTCGGCTGGCTCGCGCATTTCAAACGCGCGCCGCAGCGTACCTTCGTCGTGCACGGCGAGCCGGACACCGCTGAAATTTTCGCGGCGGCGATACGCGGGCGTCTGGGCTGGCACAACGTTGCGGTGCCGGGCGCGCGCAACAGCGCTGATTTATAGTGTCAACGCAAACCAATGTTCAAACGTAGAGCCCGCATGCAAATATCCGCCATTGTGACCGCCGCGCTGGCGATCGCGCTGACCACCCTGCCCGCATCGCACTACGCCCAGGCACAAACCCCGGCCACCGGATTGCCCGTACCGGTGGCGCAGGCACTGGCACAGGCCGGCATTCCGGAGACCAGTGCCGCCGTCTACGTGCATGAAATCGGCGCCGAGCGGCCGCTGGTGGCGCATGGCGCCGAACGCGCGCTGAACCCCGCTTCGACCATGAAGCTGGTGACGACCTACGCCGCCCTCGACCTGCTCGGTCCGGCGTACATGTGGAACACCGAGATTTACGGCACCGGCACGCTTGCCCAGGACGTGTTGAACGGCGATCTCATCATCAAGGGCTACGGCGATCCCAAGCTCACGCTGGAGAATTTCTGGCTGCTGCTGCGCAATCTGCGCGCGCGCGGCGTGCGCGAAATCCGCGGCGACCTGGTGCTCGATCGCGCCTATTTCGCGCCCGAGGAATTCGACGCCGCGCGCTTCGACGATCAGCCGACGCGCCCCTACAACACCGGCCCCAACGCGCTGCTCGTCAATTACAAGGCGGTGCGCGTGCAATTCATTCCCGATGCCGAAACGCGCACGGTGAGGCTCGCCGTTGAGCCGCAACTGCCGCAGGTGCAGATCGTCAACAACCTCACGCTGGACAACGCCGCCTGCGGCGACTGGGTGGCGCGCCTCAAGCTTGAATCGCAAGGCAACAGCAGTAATGCGCGGCTCGCGTTCACCGGCAACTTCGCGCAAAGCTGCGGTGAGCGCGTGCGCCATTTCAGCGTGCTTGGCCACCAGCAATACACGCTGGGATTGTTCACTCAGCTATGGCGCGAACTGGGCGGCAGCTTCGCCGGCGGCGCGCGCGAGGGCGAGGCGCCGCCGGGCGCGCGCCTGTTGGCGAGCGCGCAGTCGCAGACGCTGTCGGAAATCGTGCGCGACATCAACAAATTCAGCAACAACGTCATGGCGCGCCAGATGTTCCTGACGCTGGGTGCCGCAGGCGCGGGCGCCCCCGCCACTGCAGAAAAATCAAATAGTGTTATAAAACAATGGGTTATATCAAAAGGGCTGGCTATTCCCGAACTCGTGCTGGAAAACGGTTCGGGCCTGTCGCGCATAGAGCGCATCAGCGCACGCAATCTTGGCCTGTTGCTGATCAACGCCTTCCGCAGCCCGGTGATGCCCGAGTTGATGGCCTCGTTGCCGCTTGCCGCGGTCGACGGCACCATGCGCAAGCGCCTGGCGAATGCCGATGTCGCGGGCCAGGCGCACATCAAGACCGGTTCACTCTCCGGCGTGCGCGCGATTGCCGGCTATGTGCTCGACGCCCAGGGCCGGCGCGTCGCCGTGGTGTTCATCACCAACCATGCCAACGCCCACAACGCGCAGCCGGTGCAGGATGCGCTGCTAAAATGGGTTTACAGCAGACAGGGCGACGAGTGCTGCCGGCCGCGGCGCTAGGCAGGGATGGGTGATAGGCGCCCCTGCGGCGAAGTGCTAACATAATGGCGGGAAGAAAAAAACAATTTCTGTCGCGAGGAGGCTCGGATGAGAACAAAAGCGTGCGCTTTGGCGGCGGTCGCCGCGATCTCCATCGGCTGTGCCCTACAGGCCGCCGCCCAGCAGTGGCCCGAAAAATCCGTGCGAATACTGGTCCCGTTCCCGCCGGGCGGGGGAACGGATATCCAGGCCCGGCTGTTGTCGGTCGCGTTCCAGAAGAGCATGGGCCAGAATTTCATCATCGACAACCGCACCGGCGCCGGCGGTTTGATCGCGGGCCAGCTCGCCGTGGATTCCCCGCCGGACGGCCATACCATACTGTTCACCTCCGGCAGCATTTCGGTGGCCGCGACCCTCTACGCCAAACGCATGAAATTCGACGTTTACACCGACCTCTCCCCGATCAGCTGGATTTCCTCGACGCCGCTGGTGCTGTCCCTGCATCCGAGCGTACCGGCGAAGTCGGTCAAGGAACTGGTGGCGCTGGCAAAGCGCACCCCCGGAGGCATGAATGCGGGTGGCAACACCGCGGGCAGCACTTCGCATCTCACCGGCGAGATGTTCAACCAGGTCGCAGGAATCAAAACAACCGTGCTCACCTACCGCGGCGGCGGACCCGCGGTTGTGGCGCTGATCTCGGGAGAAATCGATTACATCTTCGCCACTGCGCCCTCGATCATGCCGCATCTCAAGTCCGGCAAGGCAAAAGCGCTCGCGGTCACCACGCCGAAGCGCTCCTCGGCGCTGCCTGACCTGCCGACGATGAATTCCATGTATCCCGGCTTCGAGTCCGACAACTGGTACGCGATGTTCTACCCCAAGGGCACGCCGAAACCGATCGTGGACAAGATGAATACGGAGATCCGCAAGGCGCTCGATACGCCGGAAATACGGGCATTCATGCCGAGAGAAGCGCTGGATCCCGTCGCCAGCAGCCCCGAGGAACTCTCTGCGCTGCTCAAGCGTGAGATCCCCAAGTACGCGAAGGTGATCCAGCTGGCGAATATCCGCGTCGAGTAAGCGGCGGGGGGCCGCCGATCCGCGCAGGTCGGGAATCCTTTCCCGACACATCAAGCCGGCACGCTATTGCCGGCTGTGAATCCCGCCCCTCCAGCCTACAGGCCGAGTTGGTGCCACAGCGCGTCCACGCGCCGCCTGACGTCCTCGCTCATCGCTATCCGCCGGCCCCACTGGCGGCCGGTCTCCGCCGGCCATTTGTTGGTGGCGTCTATGCCCATCTTGGAGCCCAGGCCCGGCACCGGGCTCGCGAAATCGAGATAGTCGATCGGCGTGTTGTCGGCGATCAGCGTATCGCGCGCGGGGTCGACGCGGGTGGTCATCGCCCACATCACTTCCTTCCAGTCGCGCACGTTGACGTCGTCGTCGGTGACGATGATGAACTTGGTGTACATGAACTGGCGCAAAAAGCTCCAGATGCCGAACATCACGCGCTTGGCGTGGCCCGGGTACTGTTTCCTGATGCTGACGCAGGCGATGCGGTACGAGCAGCCTTCGGGCGGCAGGTAAAAATCGACGATCTCCGGAAACTGCTTCACCAGCAGCGGCACGAACACTTCGTTCAATGCCATGCCCAGCATCGCCGGCTCGTCGGGCGGTTTGCCGGTATAAGTGCTGTGGTAAATCGGATCACGACGGGTCGTGATGCGATCAATGGTAAAAACAGGAAAGCGTTCTGTTTCATTGTAGTAGCCGGTGTGATCGCCGAACGGGCCTTCGAGCGCGGTTTCGCCGGGATGGATGAAACCCTCCAGCACGATTTCCGCCGCCGCCGGCACCTGCAGATCGTGCGACAGGCATTTGACGATTTCAGTGCGTGCGCCGCGCAGCAGTCCGGCAAACTGGTATTCGCCCAAGCTGTCCGGCACCGGCGTCACCGCGCCCAGCATGGTGGCCGGGTCGGCGCCGAGCGCCACCGCCACCGCAAACGGTTCGCGCGGATTTGCCAGCGCATGATCGCGGTAATCGAGCGCGCCGCCTCTGTGCGCGAGCCAGCGCATGATCAGCTTATTGGGCGCAATCACCTGCTGGCGGTAGATGCCGAGATTCTGGCGTGGCTTGTGCGGCCCGCGCGTCACCGTCAGCCCCCAGGTAATGAGCGGTGCCGCGTCATCCGGCCAGCAGGTTTGTATCGGTAGCCGACCGAGATCGACCGCCGCGCCCTCCCACACCACTTCCTGGCAGGGCGCGCTGTTCACCACTCGCGGTGACATTGTAAGCAATTGTTTTAAAATGGGAATTTTATCCCATGCGTCTTTGAACCCGCGCGGTACTTCGGGCGCCTTGAGTTCGGCCAGTTGCTGACCGACGGCGCGCAGCGCCTGCACCGAGTCCTGCCCCATGCCGGCGGCGACGCGCTGCACGCTGCCGAACAGATTGCCGAGCACCGGCATGGTGTGGCCTTTGGGGTTTTCGAACAGCAGCGCGGGACCGCCGGCTTTGAGCACGCGGTCGCAGATCTCGGTCATCTCCAGCCGTGGATCGACCTCCACCGCAATGCGCTTCAACTCGCCGCGGGCTTCGAGTTGTGCCAGAAAATCGCGCAGGTCGCGGTATTTCATCGCGTTGTGCTCAGCCGAAAATGCGGAAGCGGAACAGAATGTCGAGCGCGAGCCCGGCAAACAGCGCCGCGCCGATCCAGTTGTTGTTGAGGAAAGCCGTAAAGCACTGCGCGCGCCCGCGCCCCCGGATCAGCCGGTACTGGTGAGCGACAAATCCGGCGGCCAGCGCGATGCCCACGTAATACAGCACGCCCAGCCGCTGCCACACGCCGACCGCCGCCATGATCGCCAGAAAAATTGCGTGGCAGGTCATCACCGCCGCCACGTCGTGGCGTCCGAACAGGATGGCTGAGGACTTGACGCCTATCTTCAGATCGTCGTCGCGATCGACCATTGCGTACTCGGTATCGTAGGCGATGGCCCAGAACACGTTGGCGAGCAGCATCACCCACGCCACCGCCGGCACCACGCCGTGATGCGCGGCAAACGCCATCGGAATGGAAATGCCGAAGGCGATGCCGAGGTAGGCCTGCGGCAGCGAAAAAAACCGCTTGATGAAGGGATAGGTGGCGGCCAGAAACAGCGCAAGCAGCGACAGCAGGATGGTCAGCCGGTTAAGAAACAATACCAGCAGGAACGCCAGCAATGCCAGCACCGCCGCCAGCGCCAGCGCTTCGGCCGGGCCGACCAGTCCGGCGGCAAGCGGCCGGTTTTTGGTGCGCTCGACGCGCGGATCGAAATCGCGGTCGGCGAAGTCGTTGATGACGCAGCCGGCGGAGCGCATGAGCACCGTTCCCACCAGAAAAATGAGCAGGATATCGAATCGCAGCGCGCCGGGCGCCGCCAGCCACAGCCCCCACAACACCGGCCACAGCAGCAACAGGATACCGATGGGCTTGTCGAGCCGCATCAGCTTTTCGTAGGCGTCGAGCCGTTGCGTGAGTGTCATTTTCCGAGCCTGAGGATGCCGGGCAGAAAAACTTCGGTCACCAGTATAGGCGATTTATGCAGGGCGAATAACGAGCGCCGCGCCCACAGCGCGCCGGGATCGGCGGGCAGCACGGCGCACGCGCGCCGGTGCAGTTCATGGTGGGGGTGGAGGTTTTTCTGGCGCAGCGGATAGCGCTTGATGCGCGGATCGGCGAACAGCGCGGCGCCCAGCGGCCGCGTGCCCAGCCCGGTGAGCCGGCGCCAGGTGCCGCGCAGATCGCGCGGGTCGAGCACGCTATGGGCGAACACCACCGGGGTGCGGCGGCAATAAAGATAAACCTCGCGCACCAGCATCAGCCGGCGTCCGGCCTGCGGAAACACAAAGCGCTCGTCGCGGTCGGCGCGGCGCAGACCCTGGAACACGAGTTTCACGCTGAATGCCGGACAACGCTGTTGAATGCGGCTGGTGAGCGAGCCGCGATCGCGCAGCCATTGGCGATAAGCCGCGGCTGCGGGCGGCCGCCGGCACCATAAAGTATCGCGCGGAACGGATTTCACGAAAATAGCTGCGGGAAGTTTTTCTTATCTTATTATCGCAGATTGGGCTATGCGCACGCGCCGGCTTTGGCGCGCAGACAGTGCTAGACCTTGAGATATTCGTGCTTCTCGCCCAGCCAGCGCGCAAGATGCGCGCGCGCCGCATCCGGATGATCGCGCAGCAGCAGGGCAACGGTGTCGCGCGCCGCATCCAGCAAATCGGTGTCGGCATCGAGATCGGCGAAGCGCAGCAGCGGCACACCGCTCTGGCGCGCGCCGAGCAGCTCGCCGGGGCCGCGCAACCGCAGGTCGTGGCGCGCGATCTCGAACCCGTCGTTGTTTTCGTAGATGATCTTGAGCCGTTCGCGCGCCATTACGGTGAGCGGCTGCTGATAGAGCAGGATGCAGGCGCTTTTTTCGGCACCGCGGCCGACGCGCCCGCGCAGCTGGTGCAGCTGCGACAAGCCCATGCGCTCGGCGTGCTCGATCACCATCAGCGATGCGTTGGAAACGTCGACGCCGACTTCAATCACGGTGGTCGCCACCAGCAGCTGGGTCTCGCCGAGCTGGAAGGCCTGCATCGCCGCCGCTTTCTCCGCGCCTTTCAGGCGGCCGTGCACCAGCCCCACGCGCAGCTCGGGAAAAGTCTGTTGCAAGACTGCGTGAGTGTCGAGTGCTGTCTGCAACTGCAACGCCTCCGATTCTTCTATCAGCGGGCACACCCAGTAG
>CAKKQX010000289.1 GCA_919902235.1 Burkholderiales bacterium | reverse complement strand
GCATCGTTTGAACCCAGCATTGATTATGTCGTCACCAAAATTCCGCGTTTTACGTTTGAGAAGTTTCCCGGCGCCGATCCGTCGCTGACCACGGCGATGAAATCCGTCGGCGAAGCCATGGCGATTGGCCGCACCTTTCAGGAATCCCTGCAGAAAGCATTGCGGTCGATGGAAACGGGCCTGTCCGGACTTAATGATCTCACGATTGAGGGAATGGACAAGGGCGATGATCACAATGCCTTGCGCGCCGCGCTGTCGCAACCCTCACCGGATCGGCTGTTGCGCATCGCACAGGCCTTCCGCCACGGCCTGCCGCTGGAAGATGTGCATGCGACTAGCAAATTTGATCCCTGGTTTTTGAACCAGATACGGGATCTGGTGGAGACGGAAGCGCGTGTAAAAGCCTTTGGCCTGCCCTCTGATGCGCAAAATTTCCGCATGCTGAAAAGCAAGGGCTTTTCCGATATGCGTCTGGAGCATCTTGCTGACCACTCAGAGGCCGATGTCCCGGCGCAGCCGCTCAGGCGCTTTCGGCGGCAAGCTCCGACAGCTGCTCGGCCTGGTGTTCGGCCGCAAGCGCGGCAGTGATCTCGTCGAGATCGCCGTCCATGATCTGCGCGATTTTGTAGAGCGTGAGATTGATACGGTGATCGGTGACGCGGCCCTGCGGAAAATTGTAAGTGCGGATGCGTTCGGAGCGGTCGCCGCTGCCGACCAGCGATTTGCGGGTCGCCGCCATTTTCGCCTGCTGTTCGCGGATCTGCTTGTCCTTGATTCGCGCCGCCAGCACCGCCAGCGCCCGCGCCTTGTTCTTGTGCTGCGAGCGATCGTCCTGGCATTCGACGACCAGCCCGGTCGGCAGGTGCGTGACGCGAATCGCGGAGTCGGTTTTATTGATGTGCTGCCCGCCGGCACCGGACGCGCGAAAGGTATCTATCCGCAATTCCGCCGGATTGAGCACCACGTCAGCGACCGCGTCGGCTTCCGGCATCACCGCCACCGTGCACGCCGAGGTGTGAATGCGACCCTGGGTCTCGGTCACGGGCACGCGCTGCACGCGGTGCGCGCCAGACTCGAATTTGAGCTTCGAATAAACACCGCGGCCGGCGATCTTGGCGATGATCTCCTTGTAGCCGCCGATTTCGGCGGGGCTTTGCGACATCACCTCGACCTGCCAGTCATTGCGCTCGGCGAAGCGCGCATACATCCGGAACAGTTCGCCCGCAAACAACGCCGATTCGTCGCCGCCGGTGCCGGCGCGTATCTCGAGAAAAATATTGCGTTCGTCGTCGGGATCGCGCGGCAGCAGTTGCCTTTGCAGCTCGGCCTCGATCTGCTCGAGGCGCGCGCGGGTTTCGCGGATTTCGGCCTCGGCGAATTCGCGCATTTCGGGATCTTCCGCCATTTCCACCGCTGCCTGGATATCCCGCTGATGATCGCAATAAGTCTTGTAGAGCAAGACGACCGGGGAGAGCTCGGAATGCTCGCGCGTGAGTTTGCGGTAGTTCTCGATATTGGCGGTTGCCTGTTCGGAACTCAGGAACAGATTGATCTCCTCAAGACGGCCGGAAAGTCGCGCCAGCTTGGTGGCGATGCTCGGCTTCATGGCGCGCGAAAGAAGCGGTGGGCCGGGGCACGGCGTCCGGTATTCATTCCGGACGCTGGATCTGGTGGATCCGCCGCAACATTGCCGCCAGCTGCTCGCGATCCTCATTGCTTGCATGATTGAGCGCGTGGGTCGGCGAATGCAGAAACTTGTTGGTGAGCGCGCGGGAAAGCTCCTCGATCACGAGCAGCGGGTCGTCGCCGCGCCCGAGACGGCGCTGCGCGCGCTCGATTTCGTGGCGGCGCGAGCGCTCGGCGCTGTCGCGCAGCGCGCGTATGGTCGGCACCAGTTCGCGATTGCCGAGCCAGTGCATGAAATCGGTGACCTGGTTTTCGATGATGACCTCGGCCTGGGAAACCGCGCTCTGGCGGACGTCCGCGCCTTCGCGCGCGATCTTGCCGAGATCGTCAACCGTATACAGAAAAACGTCGTCGAGCCTGGCGACTTCGCCCTCCACATCGCGCGGCACGGCCAGATCGAACATAAGCATGGGACGATGCTTGCGCGCCTTGAGTGCACTCTCGACCAGCCCCTTGCCAATGATGGGCAGGGGATTCGCGGTACAGCAGACGACGATATCGTAGAGCGCAAGCTGTGTCGGCAGATCGTTCAGGGTGACAGTGCGGCCTAGAAAGCGGTCGGCGAGCTGCTGCGCGCGTTCCGGCGTGCGATTGGCGAAGGTCATGCGCTTCGGATGGTGCGCGGCAAAATGCGTCGCGCACAAATCGATCATCTCTCCGGCGCCGACGAACAGCAGGCTCTGTTCAGCAATGCTGGGATAGATGCGTTCGGCGAGCCGCACTGCGGCGGAAGCCATGGACACCGTGCTCGCGCCGATATCGGTTTCGCTGCGCACGGTTTTGGCGACGGAGAAAGTGCGCTGGAACAGTTTGTTAAGCAGCAGGCCCAGCGTGCCCGCGGCTTCCGCGGTGCGCACCGCGTCCTTGAACTGGCCCAGAATCTGCGGCTCACCCAGCACCATGGAGTCGAGACCGCTCGCAACGCGAAACGCGTGCTTCACCGCCTGCTCCTGCGGCAGCTGATAAACATAAGGGGCCAGTTGCTGGGGCTTAAGATGGTGATAGCCGGCAAGCCAGTCTATGGTCAGGTGCGGGGCGTCGGTATTGCAGTAGATTTCGGTACGATTACAGGTGGAGATGATTGCCGCTTCTTTCACCGGCCGGCGGCCGACCAGGTCGCGCAGCGCCTGCGCCATGCTTTCGGCGTGAAATACCACCTGCTCGCGCACTGCGAGCGGGGCGGTCTGGTGGTTGACGCCGAATGCGAAGAGCTGCATGGTCCAAGAGCAAGCGAAAAGGGTCTACAGTTTATCCGTTCGCCGCCCCCGAAACAATGTGTAAGCGCTTGGATTATTGAGCGTTTCATAATGGACGGCAGTCGGAACAAATCCAATTCTCGGGGATGTCTTGCCAACGGGTGCCCGGCGCGATCCCTTCCTGCGGCAATCCTGCAGTTTCATCATAGACAAAACCGCGCGACACGCATTGCCACTTTTCCATATTATTCGTGCGCCGATCGGTTCGGGCGTCTTAAATCCGGTGTTACGCCTGATGCTGGTTGACCAGGACTTCGCCGCGCGCCCATCTGGCCAGATTGCCCAGAAAAACTTCGGCAGCACGCCGCTCGTTGCCGCTTGCGACGGATGCGTTATGCGGCGTGACGATAACGTTGGGAATATCCCACAGCGGCGAATCTGCAGGCAGCGGCTCTTTCTCGAACACATCGAGATAAGCCCCGGCGAGATGACCGCTCTGCAGCGCCGCAATCAGCGCCGGTTCGTCGGCGCAGCCGCCGCGCGCGACATTCACTACATGCGCCCCCTTGGGCAGCAGCGCCAGCGTTCTGGCATTGACGAGATGGTGTGTTTCCTCGCTATACGGGCAAGCCAGCACGATCCACTCGCAGCGCGGCAGCAGCTCGGGCAGGGCCGTGAGTGGATGCATCTCCTCGACCGGATCGCCCGCACGCAGCGGACTTCTGCGCACGCCGATGACGTGCATGCCGAGCGCCTGGCAGAAACGGGCCACGGTGGCGCCTATCGTGCCCAAGCCCACGATCACCACGGTTTGCCCGCGCAAATCGCGCGGCATGGCAGTGCCGCGCATCGGCTCCCAGGCACGGCGCCGCTGGGCGTCTATCCATTTCGGAAAGCCGCGCGCCAGCATCATCAGGCCGCACACCGCGGTCTGCCCCACCGGCTCGCCGTTGGTGCCGGCGGAGGTGGTGAGCCTGACGCCACGTTCGAGAAGCGCCGGCATGAACGGATGCTGATCGATGCCGGTGCTGACGAAGTGTACCCACCTCAGATTCTGTGCTGCCTGTAGCGCGGCGCCGAAATTACGATAAAGATTGGAAAAACGGATGTCCCGCGTCAGAAATGCGATCTCGATCTTGGCACAATCGGCAACGGGCAGCGCCTGCGCGGCATCATCGGGAAGATGGATGACCGCCGGTTCGAGTTTCGTGCCCTGCGCGGCGGCGGCAAGATCCTTGCCGAAATTGGCGATGAAGCCTTTGGACAGCAGCATTCCGGTCATGACGGTCCCGGCGGGATCTGCCGATTATTTTTTGGGCTGTTTGTCGCGCGCGAACAGGGCGTCGAGCTTCTTCTCGTAGACGTGATAATCCAGATAATCGTAGAGATCATTGCGCGTCTGCATCATGTCGATGACGTTCTTCTGCGTGCCTTCTTTGCGCAACGTCTGATAGACCTTCAGTGCTGCAGCGTTCATCGCGCGGAACGCCGACAGCGGGTAAAGGGCCATTGCAACATTGGCGCCCGCCAGTTCCTGCGTGGTGAACAGCGGGGTTGCGCCGAACTCGGTAATGTTGGCCAGGATGGGCACTTTCACCGCGTCCGCAAATTTCCTGTACATCGCGAGATCGGTGATCGCCTCCGGGAAAATCATGTCGGCGCCGGCTTCGACGCAGGCGCATGCGCGATCGACCGCAGCCTGCAATCCCTCCACCGCCAGCGCGTCGGTGCGCGCTATCACCACGAAGTCGGGATCGGTTTTGGCGTCGGCGGCCGCCCTGATGCGGTCGACCATTTCCTGCTGTGACACCAATTCCTTGTTCGGACGATGGCCGCAGCGCTTGGCGCCGACCTGGTCTTCGATGTGCATCGCTGCCGCGCCGAACTTGGTGAGCGATTTCACCGTACGCGCGATGTTGAAGGCGCTGGAACCGAAACCGGTGTCGACATCGACCAGCAGCGGCAGGGAACACACATCGGTGATGCGGCGCACGTCGGTGAGCACGTCGTCGAGACCGCTGATGCCGAGGTCGGGAAGTCCCAGCGAGCCGGCCGCCACGCCGCCGCCCGAAAGATAGATTGCGCGGAAACCCACGCGTTCGGCCATGCGCGCATGGTAAGCGTTGATGGCACCGATGATCTGCAGCGGTTTTTCCGCCGCGACAGCGGCCCGAAAACGCGCGCCCGCGGATGCGGGCCGGGTGCCGGCCTCTGAGGAAAGGTCTGTCATGTCGCTACGCTCCCGTAAACGAAACAAGGTCGCGGAGACACCGCTGCTGGAGCCGGCGCCAGGCGCAAATAAAAATCCGCAATATGGACTACTTGGGTCGGAACATGGAAAAAACTGTGCAAGAATATAGCATAGGAGGATATATTTCGCCAGAGCGGCGGGAGTGGCATAATTACAAGCTCATCTCACGATTCGGACTAACATGCGGAAAAATTCGGCTGCTGAGCCGGGGAAGCTCTCCGGCACCCAGAGTATAGAGCGCGCGCTGCTGCTGCTGCGCGAAATCGCGGCGCACAACCGCGGCGGTTCGCGTCTGCTCGATCTCGTCACCCGCACCAATCTGCAGCGCCCCACCGTGCACCGCATGCTGAAATGCCTGGCCGCGGAAAACATGGTGCAGCAGGATCCCGATTCGCATCGCTATTTTCTCGGTTCCATGATATTCGAGCTCGGCCTTACCGCCGCGCCGCGCTATAACCTGCGCGAGATCTGCCACCCTTCGCTCACGCGTATCGCCGAAGCCACCGGCGACACGGCATTCCTGACCCAGCGCAGCGGTCTTGACGCGGTGTGCATAGACCGCCGCGAAGGCACCTTCCCGATCAAGACTTTCACGCTCGAAATCGGCATGCGGCGGCCGCTCGGCGTGGGCACCGGCAGTCTGGCGATCCTCAGTGCGCTGTCCGAGGAGGAAATCCGCCACACTGTCAACGCCAACGCAGTGCGCCTGCCCGAATACGGACTCAGCGTGAACAGCCTGTTAACGCAGGTGCGCAGCGCGCAAAAACTCGGTTATGCCCTGCGCGAAATGCCCTCGCTGGCCGGCGTGCGCTCCATTGGCCAGGCATTGCACAACCAGAGCGGCATGCCGTTCGCGGCGCTTTCGGTTTCGGCGATTTCCAGCCGCATGAACGACAAGCGGGTGAGTGAGCTCGCGGTGCTGCTGAAGAACGAATCCCGGCTCATCGAGAAACAGCTCGCCACCGGCGCCGATACCCGCTAGGCACGCCGGCGCCGAAGTGATCAAGACCGAGCCGCCGGAAGGCGCCGCGTTGCGCGACTGGCTGGTCGGCAAAATAGCCCCCAACTGCGTAATTACAACCTGGAGTTTTATATGTTGCACCCACCCCATGATGCGCATACACTATGCGCATCATCCCGCTCACTACCCTGCTCATGCTCACTCGAACCATCGCCCCGCGCCGGCGCAAGAAGGCCACCAACCTCAGCGTTGATGACAGCCTGCTGGAACAGGCCAGGCGCCTCAAGCTGAACCTGTCGCAAGTGTTCGAGGCCAGCCTGACCGAAGCCATCCGCCAGCGCCAGCGCGAAGAATGGCTCAGAAAAAATCGCGCCGCGCTCGACGCCTACAACAAGCACGTGGAAGAACACGGCGTGTTCAGCGACGGGCTGCGCTCGTTCTGATGGCACAGTTCGACGTCTACCGCAACGCCAATCCCGCCACCCGCGCGCGCATCCCTTGCCTGCTCGACGTTCAGTCGGACCTGCTCGACCCTCTGGCAACGCGGGTGGTCGTGCCACTATGCAAACCCGAAGTGCTCAAGGGCAAGCTGGCCGAGCGGCTCAATCCGGTGTTCGAGGTCGAAGGCCGCAAGATGGCCATGCTGACGCCCGAACTCGCGGGCGTGTCCAGAAAAATACTCGGTGAACGGATCGGCAATCTTTCAGACGAACGCCGTGCGATCATTGCGGCGCTGGACCTGCTGATTACCGGAATCTGATAATGATATTCGCCTATTAACCGGCGAGGCTTTGGGTGATCGATCAGGACGGCGTGCTGGCGCTCAACGCCGAAGCGGAATTCAGCCATTGAGCGTTTCATAATGGATGACAGTCGGAACGCTCAATCCCTTTCCCCGACCCTCTGCTTCGCTTCAAGTGTTCCCTTGAGAGGGTGAGAATGGTACTAATTCGCTGTCGCGAATTAGTGAAAGATCAATAGGAGCCGCCATGGCAGGAGGACCCCTGGAGGGCGTACGTATCGTCGATATGACTTCGGTCGTGGTCGGACCGCTGGCCACCCAGATCATGGCCGACCACGGCGCCGAGGTGATCAAGGTCGAGGCGCCGTCCGGCGACCTGATCCGCGCCATGAACGGTCCGGCGCGCACCAAGGGCATGTCGGCCAAGTTCCTGCACCTGAACCGCAACAAGCGCAGCATCGTGCTCGACCTGAAACATCCCGCCGGTCACGCCGCGCTGATGAAACTGATAGCGCGCGCCGATGTGCTGATCTGGAATGTGCGGCCGTCGGCGATGGCACGTCTCAAACTCGCCTACGCCGATGTGTGCGCCGTCAACCCCAAGATCATCTACTGCGGCATGTTCGGCTTCGGCCAGGATGGCCGCTATCGCGACAAACCGGCCTACGACTCCATCATCCAGGGCGCGGCCGGCGTCGCCGCTCTGCACCACCGCGCGACCGGCGAGCCGCGCTACCTGCCGATGGTGGTGGCCGACAAGACCGTGGGTCTGATCGCGGTGCAAATGATCGTCATGGCGCTGTTCAGCCGCAGCCGCACCGGGCAGGGCCAGTCGATAGAAATCCCGATGTTCGAAAACATGGTCAAGTTCGTGCTCGAAGAGCACATGTACCTGAAAACCTTCGAACCGCCGCTCGGGCCCACCGGCGACCCGCGCCTGCTCGATCCGCAAGCGCGGCCGCTGCCAACCAAGGACAGCTGGATCGGCATCTCGGCCAACACCAACAGCCAGGCGTTTGCGTTCTTCGACGCCATCGGCCGGCCCGAGCTCAAGACCGACCCGCGCTTCAACAGCGTGGCGGCGCGCTTCAGGAATGTGCAGGAATATTTCGCCATCCGCGCCGCGGCGCTGAGGGAGAAGACGACCGCGGAATGGATAGCGATATTCGACCGCAACGACGTGCCGGCGATGCCTTATCACACGCTCGATTCCCTGCTCGAGGATCCGCATCTCGCCGATGTCGGCATGTTCGAACTGATGGACCATCCCACCGAAGCCAGGGTGCGCAACATGCGGCTGCCCAACAAGCTCTCGGGCGGAACGCGCAAGGACTTCCTGCCGGCGCCCGCGCTCGGCCAGCACAGTGTCGAGATCCTGCGCGAAGCCGGCTATGGCGAAGCCGACATCGAAGCCATGATCGCCGGCGGCGCGACGCTGGACGGCCGGCTCGGGAAGTCCTGAAGTCCGGCGCCGGGCCATATCGGCACCTTCGGCACAAACCCTGCCCCCGGCCCATCGACAAATTGCTTTGCGAGTGCTCCAGGCCAAACCCGCCATAAAAACATGCATTGAGGCATAATCTGCGTTTTTCCATTCATAGGGGATTCGTCATGCGGCTTCTCCGGTCTTGTTCGTCGCTGGTTTTTGCTGTTTTTGTCGTCGCCACCGCAACCCTGTCAAACGCCTGCTTCGCGCAAAACGCTCCCGCCGCAAGCTACACACCGCAAGTCGGCCAGGAGGGCAAGGATGTCATCTGGGTTCCCACTCCGCAGGCGCTGGTGGATCGCATGCTGCAGATCGCCGGGGTCACCGCCAAAGACTATGTCGTCGATCTTGGTTCCGGCGACGGCCGCACGGTGATCACCGCAGCCAAGAAACTGGGCGCGCGCGCGCTCGGCATCGAATACAACCCCGACATGGTCGAGCTGTCCAAGCGCAATGCCGCGAAGGAAGGCGTGTCGGGGCGTGCTTCCTTCATGAAAGCCGATATTTTCGAAACCGATTTCGGCGACGCGACGGTGATCACCATGTATCTGCTGCCGCAACTCAACCTCAAGCTGCGCCCCAAGATCGCGGGAATGAAACCCGGCACGCGCGTGGTCTCCCACGCCTTCAGCATGGACGACTGGCAGCCCGATCAGATCGAATCGGTGGAGGGCCGCACCGCTTACTTGTGGATTGTGCCGGCAAAGGTGGAGGGCGCCTGGCGCTGGGAAATATCCAGCAGCGGGCCGCGCAGCTACGAGCTTATGCTGCGGCAGCATTTCCAGATGGTCGAGGGTCTGGTCAAGGCCGATAACAAAACCGGGCAAGTGCGCAACATCAAACTGCGCGGCGATCAGATTACTTTCTCGGTGATGGAATTTGCCGGCGTCGAAACGGTGATCCGGCGCGATTTCGCGGGTCGTGTCAGCGGCAACAGCATCGAGGGCACGATGAAATCGCCCAACGGCACGGGCGAAGTAAAGTGGACGGCCACCCGCGGCGCCCAATAAACTATCGATACGCACCAATCGCCCAATTACAAAAGCGCGGATCATTCCGCGCTTTTTCTTTGCCTCTTTCTCCCGTTTACTCTTTAAATTCCCGGCCGGCAGCCGCAGCAGACCAACGCGCTTACACTATAATGCGCAATGGCAATCCTGATCGTCCTACCTGAAAATTAACCAGTTACCCGGGAACCAGCGCATGGCACAGGCATCTTCAAACATCGTCATCATCGGCGGCGGCATCATGGGCGGAGACATCGCGATTATTTTCGCCGCCGCGGGCTGGAATGTGCACGTGATGAGTCCGTCACAAAAAACCCGCGATGCGCTGCCGGGGCGCATCGCGGCCGGCCTGAAAAAACTCGGCGCGCAGCCCGTCGATGTTAAGCGCTACGCCAGGCTTGAAGATATCGACTGGAATGCCGTCGATCTCATGATCGAGGCGGCAACCGAAGATCTGCCGCTCAAGCAGATGCTGTTCGCACAGGCCGAAGCGCTGGCGCGGCCCGATATTCCTCTTGCCACCAATACCTCCAACTTTCCGATCGGGGAAATCGGCAAGTCGCTCAAGACCCGCTCGCGGGTGGCCGGCCTGCACTTTTTCATGCCGGCGCACCTGGTGCCGCTGGTGGAGGTCGTGAGCGCCGGGTTCACCGATCCCAGGACAGCCGACGCCCTCGAACAACTCATGAAACAGCTTGGCAAAGCGCCGATCCGCGTCAACAAGGACGTTCCGGGTTTTGTCGGCAACCGCCTGCAACACGCAATGATGCGCGAGGCGCTATACCTTGTTGCCGACGGCGTGACCGACGCTGAAGGCATAGACACCGCGGTCCGCTACGGCTTCGGCTTCCGCTTCATCGCCTGCGGCCCCATGCTGCAAAAGGAAATGTCGGGCTGGGATACCAACTACCTCGTCGGCAGCGCGCTGTATCCCCACTTACACAGCGAAAATGCGCCACCCCAATTTCTGCGCGACATGGTCGATAAAGGCCATACCGGCATGAAAGCAAAGCACGGCTTCTGGAAATGGACAGATGAGTCCGTTGCCAGCGAAAAGGCGCGCATCGAACGCGCCCTGCAAGCGGGCTTCGACATCCTGCGTTCCGAGCCCAGGGATCACGCAAACAACGATGGTTAGCATGCGCTGCCAGGGCTTGCTCCGGATGCGCCGGCGGGGCATGGCGATCGCATAAAATTAAGGTACAAAACTGTTGTGCCGATAGTAGAATCAGGGCGGGGTGCACTGAGGTTGGTTGTAACTGCGGGGCGGACAATGGTGTTGTTCAGCGTCCGCACACCGTACCGGAACGGACTTTAG
The DNA here is from genome assembly GCA_919902235.1 of Burkholderiales bacterium. Classification (GTDB taxonomy): domain Bacteria; phylum Pseudomonadota; class Gammaproteobacteria; order Burkholderiales; family SG8-41; genus CAKKQX01. The sequence continues at coordinate 3,187 of CAKKQX010000289.1, read as the reverse complement.
CTCTTGGCAGCGGAGGGGTGAAGGTGCATTTGGAATGCTCTCGTGGCAAGGCGATCAGATGTTTTACGACCGTGATTGCGCTGCATTCTGTAAAAAAATAGCAATTAAATCAATTAGTTATATTCGGCCCGCGATGCAACTCTTGAATCGGCACCGGCACCAGTTGGAGCGTAGCCGCCGCGGCCTGCAGTAAATTACAATCCGGACTAATCAGGGGTAAAAAGCAGGATGAGCAGTGTATTGCCGCAGGAGAGTAAGCGCCTCGCCGCAGGCTTGCGCAGTCCTCTGCGCTGGCTGAGCTCCAGCATTTCCCGCCGCCTCGCGCTACTCGCATTCGCTTTCATGACCATTATTGCCGTAGCGATCGGCTGGGCGTCGTACCAGTTCAACCACAAATTGGCGCAAGTCGGGATATCGAAAAGCCTGGCCGGCGAGGCCGCATTGATGGCAGGCCAGGTTGAGTCGACGCTCAACACGCTGTTCGCCGACCTCTCGCATCTTTCGTCCAACGCCATGATCGCCCAGGGTCTTGCCGATACGGCCGGACGAGACGCCTATCTGATTCCGTTCTTCAGGGATTACCGGGTACCGACCCGTGCTACCGCGACCATAACCCTGCACGACGCGCTCGGACGCCCCATCGCGGGAACGAACAACGCCAACCTGACATCGCACGAGATTGCCCCGCTGCTGAAACGGGTCATCGGTCTGGGTTTCATGCACGCCGAATTCACGACCGACGGCGCGGTGCAGCGGCTGGTCATGGCAAGACCGGTCACCATACCTTCAACCGGTCGCACCGGCGGCATGCTGGTGATGCAGATTCCGCTGGAAGAGCTGCTCAAGCGGGTAAGCTCCCCGCTAAGCGCCGATCTGATCAAACGTCTCAAAAATGAACGCGGGGAAATCCTGGTGGAAAAAGATTTCCGACGCCTGGATGATGCGATGACCGTCAGCCATCCGCTCCAGATCGACTCATCTTTCTTTCCTTATCGTTTGCGGCTGGAAGTCACGGGCGGGCGGGCGGAACTGCTGGCGCCGCTGCGGGATTTGAATTATGCCTACGCCATCATTGCGGCGCTGGTCCTGCTGCTGGTCATGTGGTTCTCGCTCAGAATCGGCCGCCACATGGCCACAAGGCTCACCCGCCTGAGCGACGCCGCAGCGTTGGCCATCGCCGGTGATCATGGAATCCCGGCCACACAGATTCCGGTCAGCGGACAGGACGAGGTGGCCCGGCTGGCGACCGCGTTCAACGCCATGCTGGCGCGCGCCAATGAATCACAGCTGGACATCGAAAGCCGGGTCATTGAGCGCACCACCATGCTCGAGGACATCAACAGCGCGCTGGTCAATGAGATCCTGAGTCACAAGCAGACCGGGCAGCAGCTGCATGTCGCGGCGAATGCCATCGAGAATGCCGCGGAAGGCGTGATGATTTGCGATGCCGAGGGCAGGATCATTTCCGTCAACAAGGCTTTCTCCAGAATTACCGGATTTACGCCAGAAGAAGTGCTGGGCCGGATGCCGGAATTACTGCTCTCCGCCGAACAGGCTGAATCCGTGCGCGCCGAAATCTCCCGCTCGGTACAGGAACACGGGCACTGGAAAGGCGAACTGAAAAGCCGCAAGAAAGACGGGGAAAGCTATATCGAGGAGCGCAGCGTCAGCGCGGTGCACAACGAGGAAGGACACATCGTCAACTTCATCGTGCTGTTCTCGGACGTCACCAAGCAGAAACAGGACGAGCAGCGCATTCAGTACCTGGCTCACCACGACTCGCTGACCGGGCTCGCCAACAGGACGCTGTTCCATCAGCGCTGCGAGGATGCCCTGCAGCGCGCCGAGCGCAAGAATGCCAAGGTCGCGGTGATGTTCATCGACCTCGATCACTTCAAGGCCGTCAACGATTCGCTGGGGCATACTTACGGTGACGAGCTGCTGCGCAATGTCTCGGCACGGCTCCAGGATTGCGTCAGGAAAACGGACGTCGTTGCACGCCTCGGCGGCGACGAGTTCACGGTCCTGCTGGGCGAAGTCGGCGATTCCGGCGACGTGGCCTTCATCAGCAAGAAAATTCTGGAGCGCCTGACCGAGTCGTTCACGGTCGCCGGACACGAAATTTACGTTTCCGCCAGCGTTGGCATCAGCTTCTACCCTGACGACGGGCAGAACGCATCGACGCTGATCAAGAATGCCGATGCCGCCATGTACGCCGCCAAGGAACAGGGCCGCAACAATTACCAGTTCTTCTCGGCAGAGATGAATGCCCAGGCGCTGGAAGCGCTGATGATGGCAAGCAGCCTGCGCCTGGCGATCGAGCGCGAGGAGCTCGTGCTCGAATACCAGCCGCGGATCGACCTGACGGCCGGTGAAGTCATGGGCGTCGAGGCGCTGGTGCGATGGAACCATCCCAATCTCGGGCGCATCATGCCGGGCCAGTTCATCGGCATCGCCGAGAAAACCGGCCTTATCGACTCGCTGGGAGAGTGGGTGTTGAAAAAAGCCTGCTGGCAAATGATCGAATGGCGCAAACAGGGCGAGGCGCCGCAGCGCGTCGCGGTCAACCTGTCCGCCAGGCAATTCAGGCAACCCGATCTCACCGAACGCATCGCCACCATCATCCGGGAATCCGGGCTGGCCGCAGACGCCCTTGAACTGGAAGTCACCGAAAGCCTGGTTATGCACGACCCCCAGCGTGCCGCCGTCGTCCTGGAGCGGCTGAAGGAAATGGGCGTTGCCGTGGCGATCGACGATTTCGGCACCGGCTACTCCTCGCTCAGCTATCTCAAACGTTTCCCCATCGATTACATCAAAATCGACCAGTCGTTCATACGCGGCCTGCCCCACGATGCCGAAGATGTGGGTATCGTGAAAGCCATCATCGCGCTGGGCAAGACTCTGGATGTAAAGCTGATCGCGGAAGGAATCGACAAGGCCGAGCAACTCACTTTTCTGAAGCGCGAAGGCTGCGACGAAGGCCAGGGCTATCTCATCAGCAGTTCGCTGCCCGCGAACGCCATGCGTAAATTCCTGGGTAGTTTCGCCGACGCGGGATCGCCGCTACAGCTGACGCGGACAACCTTAAGCCACATCAGCAGCGTCCGCTAGAGCGTGCGCCCCTCTCCCCGCAAGCATGGGTATCTACACATCTCAAAGAAACCCCCTCGCCCGCCTTGGGGCGGGA